>DASPXX010000344.1:0-21714 GCA_035637095.1 Thermoanaerobaculia bacterium | reverse complement strand
CGAGGACGCCGCGCACCGGCGGCGACGTGTAGGCCAGGAGGAAGCCGCCGCGCGAATGCTCCATCACGAAGGGAACGCGGACGAAGAAAGCCTCGTAGAGCCGCTCCACGCCCGCCAGGTCGCTCACCCGCACGAGCCGCTCGATCGCCTCCCAGTCCTGGTGCCGGTAGCCGCCGGTGTTGACCAGCACCAGGCGGGAGACCAGCTCCGGCCGCTCCAGAGCCAGGCGCACCGCGAGCCAGCCGCCGAGGCTCAACCCGGCCAGAGTCGCCGGCCGGCGGCTGAGCTCCTTCTCGATCAGGCGGGAGATGACCCGGGCGCCGTCGCGGATGTCGAGCGCCTGGCCGGGGATCTGCGAGCCGCCGAAGCTCGACAGCTCGGGGATGATCAGGCGGCAATCCCGGCGCAGGCGGAACAAGGTCTTACCCCAGGTCGCCGCGACCGAGCCCAGCCCGTGGAGGAGCACCCAGGGCTCGCCGTCCTCCGGACCGAGGACGTAGTAGACCAGCCGCACCGAGCCCACACGCAGTCGCTTGCGCCGCGCCCCGGTCAGGCGCAACCAGTACCGGGTCAGGAGAGAGAACAGGTACAGCAACATACCCGGACAGGATACAGCAATTCGCGCGCCACTCTCCCTCTCTCCGGGACGCCTCCGGAAATCTAAATCGTCACGACTAAGATCTGAAATAGACGGACAGCAGGAAAGGTTGAGCACCTCGGAGTGAAGATCGGAGCTGCCTCGACTGCACAGTTCTAGCTTCTGATAGCGATGCGCTAAGATCTTTACCCCAGGGGGTTGACACGACCTTAGCAGTGTGCGATCATATCCCCCGATGCGAGAGGAGAGCCCCTCCTCCGCGGAGACACCGCGATATCCGCAGAAACGAAAAGGAGAGCACCATGTTGAATACCATCACGCGCTGGAATCCCTCGGGCTTGAACGTCCGCGACCCCCTCTTCCGGGTCTTCGACTCGTTCTTCAACCAGGATCTGCTGCCGAGCGAAGAGGTCTCGAACCGGACCTGGATGCCCCCGGTCGACATCCAAGAGACCGAGGACGCCTATCGTCTGACCGCCGAGCTGCCGGGCCTCACCAAGGACGACATCAACATCACGCTGGAGAACAACGTCCTGCGGCTGACCGGTGAGAGGAAGTTCGAGAAGGACGTGCAGAAGGACGGCTACCAGAGGGTCGAGCGGGCCTACGGGACCTTCGCGCGGGCGTTCACGCTGCCGAGCCTGGTGAACCACGACAAGGTCGAGGCGGCCTTCGAGAACGGTCTCCTGACCATCACGGTCCCCAAGGCCGAGCAGGCGAAGCCGCGCAAGATCAGCATCAGTTGAGGAACCTCACCCCCTGACCCCCTCTCCCATCGCACACCCCCCAATCGGGAGAGGGGGCACCACCGCCCAGGCCTCGCTCCGGCGGGGCCTTTTTCTTTTTCCGGCTTCCCCCTCTCCCGGTGGAAGGGTGTGCGATGGGAGAGGGGGACCGAGGGGGTGAGGTCAGGCTCCCACGGAGGCTTCGACCGGCGCCCGCGCGAGCGGCTCGGGGGTGGTCACCGCCGGCAGCTCGACGGTCATCACCGTGCCGTTCCCGGGCGTGCTCTCCACCGCGACATGCCCGCCGTGGGCGCGGGCGATGCGGTCCACGATGGCGAGCCCCAGGCCGGTGCCGCCCTTGCGGGTGGAGTAGAAGAGGTCGAAGATCTTCGGCTGGTCTTCGGCGCGGATCCCGGCGCCGTTGTCCGCGACCCGCAGCTCGACCCAGGGACCCTGCCGGTGCGCCGACAGCTCGAGGATCGGCGTCCGGTCCGCCTCCTCGGCGGCGAGCAGGGCGTTCTGCGCCAGGTTGAGCAGGAGCTGGTTGATCTGCGCCAGATCGACCCGCACCCGGGCGCCGTGGCTGCGGTCGTGCACGGCGACGCGCGCCCGCCGCCTCTGGATCTCGCCGGCGAGGACCTCGGGCACCCGTTCGAGCAGGAGAATCGCCGGGATCTCCTCCAGCTCCAGGGGGCGGGGCTTGGCGTAGGCCAGGAAGTCGGTGACCAGGCGCTCGAGGCGGCTCAGCTCGGAGCGGGTGATCGACAGCAGCCGCTGACCCGTGGGCGCCGAGCCGCTGTCGACGATCTCTTCCTCCAGCATCTGCATGTTCAAGTTCAGCGAGTTGAGCGGGTTGCGGATCTCGTGCGCCAGGCCCGAGGCGAGAGTGCCGATGTAGGCCATCCGCTCGGCTTCCGCCGCCTGGACCTCGAGCCGCTGGGCGCGCCGCATCAGCAGCCAGACGCCCGCATAGGCGGTGAGCAGCAGGAGCGCCGACAGGCCGCCGATCGCCGCCGCCTGCTGGATCAGCTCGCGGCGGAGGACCTCGATCCGCTTGTTCAGCTCCGGGGTGCTGATGCCGATCTGCAGGAGCCCGAGGTTGCCGATCGGCACCTTCACGTCTGGGACCTGGTAGGTCGTGGTCGCCTCCGAGGTCTTCTTCTCCTCGTTCGGGGAGGCCGGCCCCGGCAGCTCCGAGGTCCCCGGGCCGACCGCCGGGCCGTCCGGGCCCGGCACCTGGACGTTCGCCTGATTGATGCTCTGGAAGACGAGGACGCCGTTCTTGTCCAGGATCTTCACCTGGCGCACGATGTCGCGCTGGCGCAGGATGGAATCGATGTAGGTCTGGGTCTCGCGCTCGACGGCGACCGCGGTATAGAGGTCGCCCTGGCGCTTCGCCCGCTCGGCGATCCGCTGCGCCAGGGTCTCCGCCTCCTCCCGCGTCTCCAGGAGGACCCGCTCGATCTCGCGCTGCGACAGGGAGCGGAAGATCAGCCAGCCGAACAGGGCGATGTCGAAGAGGACGAACAGCCCGAACACGGCGGAGGCGATCAGCAGGCGGCGCGACAGGCCGAGGTTCCCGACGCGTTTCATCTCAGAGGAAGGATACCATCCGCCTGCCCTCTCACCTCCCGAGCCCCTCCCGTAGTAGGATGTCACCCGCTCCCATGAACCGGCCAATTCGCATCCTCCTTCCGATCCTCTCCGCAGCGCTGCTCGCGGCCTGCGGAAACCGGGAGGAGCCTCGCCCGCGGCCGGAGGGCGCCGCGGGCACGCCCCGGCGGGGCGGCACGGTCGTCACCGGCTGGACCACCGAGCCTCTCGGCGTCAACGAGCTGATCATGCCCACCACCGCGGTCAACGGCGAGGTCCTCGGCCGGGTCCTCGAGCCCCTGGTCCAGGAAGAGCCCGACTTCATGGAGCACCCGGCCACCTTCACCCCGAAGCTCGCCGAGTCCTGGGAGTGGTCGGCCGACCACAAGACGCTCACCTTCCACCTGCGCAAGAACCTCGTCTGGAGCGACGGCGCGCCGCTGACCGCCGAGGACGTGCGCTGGACCTGGCAGGCGCAGACCAACCCCGACGTCTCGTGGGAAAGCTCCTACATGAAGGAGTCCATCCCCGACGTCGAGGTGGTGGACCCGCAGACCGTGCGCTTCCACTACTCCCGCGTCTACGCCAAGCAGATGCAGGACGCCAACGAAGGCCGGATCCTGCCGCAACACCTCTGGGGCCAGATCCCCTTCGCGAAGTGGCGGGACAACGCCGACTGGTTCAAGCAGCACCTGGTGGCCAGCGGTCCGTTCAAGATCGGCTCGTGGACCCCCCAACAGGAGCTGGTCCTGGTGCGCAACGAGCGCTACTGGGAGAAGGACCGCCCCTACCTCGACCGGGTGGTGATGCGCGTCGTGCCCGATGCGGGCAGCCTGCTCACCCAGCTCCTGAACGGCGAGCTCGATTTCATTTTCCAAGTCTCGGTCGACGACGCGGCGCGGGTCGAGGCCCGCCACGACCTCTACCTGGTCTCCTTCTGGTCGAACCTCTACGTGGTCGTCGCCTGGAACGGCACGCGGCCCCTCTTCGCGGACCCCGACGTGCGGCGCGCCCTGACCCTGGGAATCGACCGCCAGGCGATCGTCGACACCCTGCTCCCCGGCGGCAACGGACGCGTCGCGGTCTCCCCGATCATCCAGTCCATCTGGGCGCATGACAAGACGCTCCAGCCGTGGCCCTACGATCCCGCCGAGGCGCGGCGGATCCTGGCCGCCAAGGGATGGAAGGACAGCAACGGCGACGGCATCCTGGACCGCGGCGGCAAGAAGTTTTCGTTCGAGCTGGCGAGCAACGCCGGGAACCAGGCGCGCAACGACGCCGCGGTCATGATCCAGCAGCAGCTCCGCAAGATCGGAGTCCAGGCGACGCCGCGCATCCTGGAGTTCAACTCGCTGGTCACGAATTCGCGCAGCGGCGACTTCGACGCCATCATCATGGGGTTCTCCATCGATACCAGCCTCGACCTGTCGGGCAACTTCCACAGCCGCTCGATCCCCAGCGGCGACAACTTCTTCCACTATTCGAATCCCGAGGTGGACCGCCTGATCGACCTGGCGGCGAGCCAGAAGGACCTCGCCGCCGGCGAGCCGTACCTGCATCAGGTCGAGCGCCTGATCCACCGCGACCAGCCGGTCACCTTCCTCTGGGAGTCGAAGCGGCTCGCCGCGCTCAACAAGCGGGTGCACGACGCCCGGCCGAACCTGCAGGCCGGGTTCTACAATCTGAAAGATTGGTGGGTCGAGCCCCGGCGGTGACCGGGCGGCCTCCTCCGAGATCCCGGCGTGGCCCGTTTTCTCCTGCGCCGTCTCGCCGCCTCCCTCCTCCTGCTCCTTCTCGTCGCCACCGCCACCTTCTTCCTGGTGCATCTCGCGCCGGGCGATCCGACCAACATCTTCGAGGGGCGACAGCTCAATCCGGTGCTGCGCGAGCGCCTGCACCACCGGTTCGGCCTCGACCGACCCCTCTGGGAACAATACGTCCTCTGGTTGGGAGCGCTGGCGCGCGGCGACCTCGGGATCTCCTTCGCGCAGCAACGGCCGGTCACCGCCGCCATCGCCGAGGCATTCCCCAACACCCTCCTCCTGGCCACCGCCGCGTTGGGGGTGGAGTACTCCGCCGCTCTGGTCCTGGGGATCGCGGCGGCACGGCGGCGCAACGGTGCCGCGGATCACATCATCCGCGTCGCGTCGCTGATCTTCCACTCGCAGCCCCCGTTCTGGATCGGGCTGATGCTGATCCTCCTCTTCGCCTACGTCTGGCCGGTGCTGCCGGCGAGCCACATGGTTTCGGTCGACGCCGACCTGCTGAGCCCTGCCGGGCAGGTGCTGGACGTGCTCCGGCACCTGATCCTGCCGGCGCTCGCCCTCGGCCTCTACAATGCCGGCTCGACGCTTCGCTTCGTACGCGGCAGCGTGATCGAGGTGATGGGGATGGACTACATCCGCACCGCCCGCGCCAAGGGGCTGTCCGAGCGGCGCGTGGTCTGGGTGCACGGCCTGCGCAACGCCTTGACGCCGCTCATCCAGCTCTTCGCCCTCGCCTTCCCGCAGCTGCTCAGCGGATCGGTCATTACGGAGATCGTCTTCGCCTGGCCCGGCATCGGACGGCTCACCTTCGGCGCCGTCCTTTCGCGTGACTACCCGCTGATCCTGGGCATCACGATGTTCGCCGCCGTCCTCGTCGTCCTCGGCAACCTGATGGCGGACCTGGGGCAGGCGGCGGCTGATCCGAGAGTCCGCGATGCGTAGCCGGACCCTGCTCCTGGGTGCCGTCGCCGCCGGTGTGCTGGCGCTGGCCGCGGCGTCAGCCCCCTGGCTCGCGCCGTACGATCCGGACGAGCAGCTCGACCCCGCGGCCGGCTCGTTCCGTCCGCCGGGCACCTCGCTCGCCGCGGTCCGGCTGGCCGACGGCAACTGGCGCCTGGCGGACCGCGCCGAGCGCGTCCCCGCGGGTTTGCGCATCGAGCGCCTGGGCCGGACGGAGGTCCTGCCGGCCGGCCGGGTGCTCAACCTGACCCCGCGCGGGGTTGCCGACCGCCGTTTCTACCTGCTCGGCAGCGACCGGTTCGGCCGCGACCTGTGGTCGCGAATGCTCTGGGGAGGGCAGCTCTCGCTCACCATCGGTCTGCTCTCCGCGGCGCTCTCGCTGATCCTCGGCGTCGCGGTCGGAGCGGCCGCGGCCCTGGGGGGGCCCTGGATCGACGGTCTCCTGATGCGCCTCGTGGACGCCCTTCTCTCCTTCCCCTTGACGCTCCTGCTGGTCGCCCTCGCGGTCTTTTTCCAGCCGTCGACCAGCGCCCTGGTGCTCTTCCTCGGTGGGCTCGGCTGGATGGGCATCAGCCGCTTGACCCGAGCGGAGATCCTGGGCCTCAAAGAGCGCGAGTTCGTCCTCGCGGCCCGGGCCATCGGCCTGCACCCGTTCGTGGTCTTCCGGCGCCACCTGCTGCCGAACGCTTTCACCCCGGTGCTGGTCCAGACCGCTCTGCTGGTCGGCCAGATCATCCTGGCCGAGTCCTCCCTGTCGTTCCTCGGCCTGGGAGTCCAGCCGCCGACCCCGACCTGGGGGAACCTGGTGGCGGAGGGGCGGGACTCGCTCTCCCAGGCCTGGTGGATCGCCACCTTCCCCGGCGCCGCGATCTCGATCGCGGTGGTCGGGTTCAACCTGCTCGGGGACGGCTTGCGGGATGTGCTGGACCCGCGGACGCGGTGAGCCCTCACCCCCGGCCCCTCTCCCGCAAGCGGGAGAGGGGAGAGGGTTAGCTCGCTCGAGCTCGGAATGCCATGGACTGACTAACCTACACCCCTCTCCCGCTCGCGGGAGAGGGGCCGGGGGTGAGGGTCCTGCTACACTCCCGCCTCTGTGAGCGATGCCCTCTCCCGCCGCCGCGCCCTGATCCCGGTCTTCGTGACCGTGCTGCTGGACCTCATCGGGTTCGGCATGATCATCCCGCAGCTCCCGTTCTACGCGCAGAGCTTCCACGCCACGCCGGCGCAGGTGGGCTGGCTCTTCGCCTCCTACAGCCTGATGCAGCTCTTCTTCGCACCGCCTCTCGGCCGGCTCTCCGACCGGGTGGGGCGGCGGCCGGTCCTCCTGGTGAGCATCGCCGGCAGCGTCGCCTCCTATCTCCTCTTCGCCTTCGCGCCGTCGTTCGGCTGGCTGCTTCTGTCGCGCGCCCTGGCCGGGATCGCCGCCGGCAACTACGGCATCGCCCAGGCCTACGTCGCCGACGTGACGCCGCCCGAGGAGCGCTCGAAGGCGATGGGCATGGTGGTGGGAGCGGCCTTCGGGCTCGGCTTCGTCCTCGGCCCCGCGCTCGGCGCCATCCTGGCTCAGTTCGGACCGCTGGTGCTCCCCTTGACCGGCGCCGCGCTGGGTGCCGTGAACCTCGCCTTCGCGCTCCTCTGGCTCGCGGAATCCCTGCCGCCCGAAGCGCGCGGCCAGGTCCGCGGCACCTGGTTCGAGCCCCGCCTCCTCGCCGACTCCTGGCGCAACCCGCCGGTGCGCGGCCTGATGCTCCTCGCCTTTCTGGTCACCTTCTGCTTCTCGATGATGGAGACCACCCTCGCCCTCTACTGCCAGGACCGGTTCGGCTTCGACATGAAGAAGACCGGCTGGCTGTTCGTCTACGTTGGAGTGCTTCTGGTCCTCGTGCAGGGAGCCCTGGTGGGCCGGCTGGTCAAACGCTTCGGCGAGCGCCAGCTGATCCTGGCCAGCATCCTGGTGATGGCGGCGGGATTGGCGCTGCTGCCGCTCGCCACCCTCCCCTGGCTCCTCCTGCCCGCGCTCACCCTTCTCGCCTTCGGCTCGGGAGTGCACAACCCGTCGAGCCTCGGCCTCCTGAGCCTGCTCACCGACGCCGGCGAGCAGGGGGGCGTGAGCGGTATCTACCGTTCGTACGGCGCGCTCGCCCGCACGCTCGGTCCGCTGGCCGGACCGTGGATGTTCCAGGCGGTGAGCATCCGTTCGCCGTTCTGGGCCGCCGGCGGTCTCATGCTCATCACCTTCCTCATCGGCTGGGACCTGCTGCGCCGGATGACCGTCGGCTGATGCTGACCCGCGACTTCGACTACGACCTGCCGCCCGACCGGATCGCCCAGCATCCCGCCCCGCGCGGCGAGAGCCGCCTCCTCGTGCTCGACCGCGAGGGACCGGAGCGCCACCGCCGGGTGCGCGACCTCCCCGAGCTGCTCCGCCCCGGAGACCTCCTGGTGATCAACGACACGCGAGTGATCCCCGCGCGCCTCTTCGGCCGGCGCCCTGGAGGAGGCCAGATCGAGATCCTCTTGACGGCCAAGGCCGGAGACCGGGAGTGGGACGCCCTTGTCAAGCCCGGCCGGCGCGCCCGTCCCGGCACCGTGATCCATCTCGACGAGAGCCTGACGGCCGAGGTGATAGAGAAGGAAGAGACCGGCCGTCACCGCCTGCGCTTCTCCGAGCCGATCGAGCCCCACCTGGACCGCCTCGGCCATATCCCGCTGCCGCCGTACATTCAGAGAGCGGACGAAGCCGAGGACCGCGAGCGTTACCAGACCGTCTGGGCAAGAAACCCCGGAGCCATCGCCGCCCCCACCGCCGGCCTCCACTTCACCCAGGAGATCCTCGACCACCTCACCGCCGCCGGCATCGGCCTCGCCAAAGTCACCCTCCACGTCGGCCTCGGCACCTTCAAACCCGTCACCGCCGAAAGGATCGAGGACCACCGCATGGAGACCGAGCGCTGGGAGGTCAGTGAATCGACCGCCGAAGCCATCCGCCGCACGAGGGAGACGGGAGGAAGGGTGGTGGCCGTGGGGACCACCGTGGTCCGCACCCTGGAGAGCGCTGCCCGGGAGGGAGGAGGAGAGGTGCATCCGGGGAGCGGAGCCACCGGTCTCTTCATCACCCCGGGGTTCCCCTTTCAGGTCGTCGACCTTCTCCTGACCAACTTCCACCTCCCCAAGTCGACCCTCCTCATGCTGGTCTCCGCCTTCGCCGGCAGGGAGCGGGTGCTGGCGGCGTACGAGGAGGCGATCCGGGAGGGGTACAAGTTCTATTCCTATGGGGATGCGATGTTGCTGGAGCGGAAGGCCATCACCGGGCCGGCTGCGCCGGAGTGGTAGCATATCCACCATGACCCGGAGGAACCCCGGCATGGAAGTCGAACGACGCATTGAACAGCTCGTAGGCCGTCAGCTCGTGCTGGAGCTCCCCGAGAGCTTCGAGAATCACCGGGTCGAGATCATCGTCTTGACGCTCGAAGACGAGCCCCGCGCCCCACGCCGGCCGCACCCCGCGATCGCCGGCAAGATGAAGATCCATGGCGAGATCTTCGACAGCGTGCCGGAAGAGGACTGGCTGCCGAGATGATCGTCCTCGATACGCATATCTGGATCTGGTGGCTCACCCTCGATGGCAAACCCTTGAAGCAAAGTTGGCGAGATGCGATCGGAAATGCCGAGGCGGTCGGAGTCTCTGCAATCTCGTGTTTCGAGGCGGCATGGCTCGTCCGTCACGGCCGAGTCGAGATTCCTGTCGCGCTTGATGCGTGGTTCGAGGCGGCGCTCGGGGGATCGGGAATTCGCCTGCTTCCGATTACACCTCGCGTGGCCCAACTCGCGGTCGAGTTGCCCGAGCACCATCGCGATCCCCAGGATCGGCTCATCATCGCAACGGCGATCGTCAACGACGCCCAACTGATTTCTGCGGACAGCCATTTCCCAGCTTATGAAGAGCTCGCAGGAAGGCTGATCGGCTGATCGCGGCGTAGCGCTGGGTCTGGTAGCATATCGGCCATGAAACTGAAGGTCGTGGTGCACGAAGCAGAAGAAGGGGGTTACTGGACCGGTGCCGATCTGGTTGCATACTGGAGACGAGAGGGCTTGATCGGACCCGTCCCGAGATCGTGGACAGCCCGGCGCATGCTCGCCGTCTCCGGGAGCAGGCGGAACGTCGCCACGGTGCCTGATCGTGTACCTGCTGGACACCGATGTCCTGATCGATGTTCAGCGGGGGTATTCTCCTGTCGTCCGCTGGTTCTCTTCTCTCCCAGAAGCGCCATCGGTGCCCGTTCTGGTCATCATGGAGCTGATCCAGGACGCTCAGGATGCCCGGCAGGTCCGCCAGGCGCTGAAGCTCACGGCTCCTTTGTCGGTGGTCTGGTTGAGCGAGGCCGACTGCGTTCGCGCTCTGTCCGACTTCACGGCCTATCACCTCTCCCATGGACTGGGTCTGCTGGACTCCCTGATTGCCGCCTGCGCCTTGAGCCGCTCCGCCACTCTCTGTACTTTCAACAAGAAGCACTACAAGATGGTCCCTGGTTTGAAGACCGAGCAGCCGTACGAGAAGTAGGACTGCTCCGGGGCTCCCCCCAATCCGGGTCCAGAGGTTCAGAGTCCAGAGGATTCAGAGATCAGAGGAGAATGGGACAAGCGCCAAACGGAAGCCTAAGGGCCAAAGGTTGCTCGGGAAGTTCCTGCCTCGGGAAGTACAGCGCACACCCCAATCGTTAAAGTAGAATGCGCCTCCACGTATTACACGGAAAACCTCCGGGGATACTTGAAGGTCTTCTCTTCCATCGCCGGCCACATACGGGTACATATAAGAAGGGCGCCTTGCATCTTTCCCCCAAAGGCTCCGCGTTAACTCCCAGACGTTTCCGCTCATTTCCTCGCATCCGTAGGGGCTCTTACCACGAGGAAAGCAGCCCACAGAGCTGGCATTATTGATTCCATTCTCGCCGTAATTGGCTCGGCCGGCATCACCGCCAGCACCCCAAGGAAAGCGTCGAGCCGGCCGCGAGTTCTTTCGTGAACGCTCAGGAGTGAGGACTTTCCCTATCGGCCCTACGTGTGGCTTACGTGGAATCTCAAACCCGCCTCGCGCGGCCTTCTCCCACTCTGCCTCGGATGGTAGGCTAACTCCCCACCCAGGCAGCAGACTCCCGTTTTTCCGCCACCGTTCAGTAAGCCAGAGGCAACAGGCCCACGCCTCGTCCCAACTCACGTGAAATACTGGAATATTCGCAGGCCATTTCGAAAAATCACGATACTTAAGAAGACTCTCCTCGACGAAGGTCCTGAACTGGGCCGCTGTAACAGGATACCTCCCGAGAAAGTAGTCGTAAGGAAGGTCGAGGTCGTGTGCGGGCTTCTCCTCTTCCTCGCCCTCCTCACTCCCCATCCGGAACGGACCCGCCGGCACCCGGCAGAATTCCATGCCGTCGAGAGTCATCACCTCCTGCCGTGGATCACCCAACTCGGCGAGGGCAACTCCTGCCTCGGCCCGCCGTTTGGGCTCCACCCGATCCGAGCGCATCGTGGAGAGGAGCTCCTCGACGACCTTCTGGCGGCACGCGGGCGGCACGCCACCCGCTCGCATGTCTGCCACAGCCCGGCCAGCCAGGACCACCGCCTCTCCCGGCGGCCCGGGTGCCCGCCGGATCAGCTCCTCCAACACCGCGGCTGCCGCCCCGTCCCGCTTTTGAACGATCCCCAGATAGCCGATGGCCAGCAGGAGAACCTCGCGCCAGGCGGCGTCGGCTACATACTCCGCCAAGGCGTCAACCAGAGGGCCGACCTCCTGCTCCGCCAGCTTCGCCAGAGCGGTGCCCGCCAGATACTCCTGGAAGGTTAGATGGATGAAGCCGTACTGCCCGCCGCCGCGGTCGAGGAGCAACGCTGTGCCCTCGTGAATGTCGTGCAAAAACCGGCGGGCGGCCCCTTCCGCTTCCGGATCGCCGCGCTTGCGGCAGAGGGCTTCCAGCTTGCGGCGCAGATCCCATTCCCGGACCAGACCGATGCCGGGGGCGGTCTCGTGCATCCACAAGGCGAGCGGCGCCAGGATCTTGAGAGTCTCCACCTCGTCCAGGACAGTGACCGACCGGCCCGAGAGGCTGCGGGCCAGGTTCCAGTGCCGGAGAAGAGTCTCGACGCAGGTCTGGTAGAGGGCCGCTCGCCGCTCGGGAAGAGAGACTCCCTGGCGTTTCATCACCGCGAGGATCGTCAGTAGCAGGGGGTTGGTGGCCAGCGCGCGGACTCCTGGATTCCCGCGGACCGCCGCCAGCAGCTCCTCCCGTTCTCGCGCGGCATCGATCTCAGCCACGGCCGTGGCGCCGCTCGCCGCCCGCTCCAGGGCGGCTGTCCACCGCTCGATGAAGACCTCGATCTCCTCTTCTTCCAGATCGACCAGGGTGGCTTCCGCGAGCCCCGGGGCTTCGGGCCGCACCTCCCGGTAGCCAACGATCCGGCTGGTGAGGACGAACTTGTTACCGGCCTCTTTGTGGAAGGAGTAGAAGTGCTTGACCCGGTCCACCAGCAGATGGCGGTGCTCGGGGTTTCTGACTTCGTCGAGACCGTCGAGGAGGAGGAGCACTTTCCCTTTGTCCAGGGCTGGCTCGAGGATCTCGTCAAGGGGGAGAGGCACGCCCCGATCCCGGGAGTATTGGGCCAGAAACTCGAGAAGGGAGACGTCGTCCCCCACCAGAACCTCGGCGTAGGCGGCGAGCGGCACCAGGACGGGCAGGAGCTCGCCCAGACCCAGGAGCGCTCCCTGCCCAGTGGCAAGAGTGAGCGCAAGGAACTTGAGGAAGGTCGTCTTGCCGGCCCCGGGATCGCCGAGCAGGATCAACCCGCTGTGGTCCCGCAGCAGCTCCAGCACCGGCTGTGACGCGCCCGCGCCGCGGCCCAGCCCTTCGGCTTCCTCCTCGCTGAGCTTCCGCCCGGCCACGTGGAACCGTTCCCAGGTCTCTCCCTCGGGCGTCTCGATCCGCGCGTGCAGAGGGATGTACATCTCGAGCAGCGGCAGCCGCAGGGGAACACGGTCGGAGATGCCCAGGCCGCGAAAGTCCAGGTAACGGTACCGCTCGAAGAGGTACAGGAGATAGCGCTCGGTGGCCTTCTTGAGCTCCTCGGGAGCCCGCTCGCGGCCGAGCCAGCGCAGGACCTCCCTGGCTGGCAGGGGGCCGGCCGTGGAGTTGATGACGATCACATTGCCGTGCACGTCGCGGCCGACAGCGACCGCCTGATCCCCGGCCTGGACCTGGGTCAACGTGATCTCGGTTCGGGCGGCTTCGACCAGAGGCTCCAGGAGAGCGGCGAGATCGGGATCGGCGGTGAGGATCTTGACGAGCTGGCGCCGGAGAGCGGCCTGGCGGTCCGTGTCGGCCGGTTCTTCCGCCAGGTCTGTGACGGCTTCCTGCGCGGCCTCCTTCTCCTCGACCTTCCCGCGGAGGCGGCCCCAGATCTCCTTGACCTTGCCGGAGACGGCCGCACCGGCCTGTTTGCCGACCTCTTTGACGGCTTCACCGCCCACCTTCTCTCCCGCTGCGAGAAGGGTCGGGAGGGCCTGGGCCAGGAGGAGGACGAGAGCGTCGGCGAGGAGCTGGGGATCGGGCATGGCTGGGCTTCAAGAATATCCGAAAGCGTTAGCCGCTAACCGCCCGCGTTTGCCGCTACACCGCCGGGATAGCGGCTACACGCTCCGTGTAAGGCTTAACCCGGCCGTATAGCGGCTATCCCGCCCGGATAACGGCTACACGCGCCGTATAACGGTTACGCGCGCGGTATAACGGCTAACTCGACCGGGATAAGCGTTATACGGTCGGGATAACGGCTATTCGGCCGGTATAACGGCTATCTCTCCCGGGATAAGCGTTACACGGCCGCTATAACGGCTACACGCGCGGTATAACGGCTACACGGCCGGGATAGCGGCTACGCGGCCGAGTTAGCCACTATCCGCGGCAGTTAGCCGTTAACTTCCCGAGCTTACGCCTGGGATCGGTGGGCAATCCGCGCGATCCGGCTCGCCAGCACCGCGGCGCCGTAGCCGTTGTCGATGTTCACCACACCGATCCCGGGAGCGCAGCCGTTCAACATGGTGAGGAGGGGGGCGATGCCTCCGAAGCTCGCTCCGTAGCCGACGCTGGTGGGGACGGCCACGACCGGGGCCGGGACGAGGCTGGCGACGACGGTTGGGAGGGCTCCGTCCATGCCGGCCACGGCGACGACCACGTCGGCGCGGCGGATGGCGGGCAGGTTTCCCAGGAGACGGTGGAGGCCGGCGATGCCCACGTCCCAGCAGCGCTGCGTCTCGTGGCCGAACCAGTCGGCGCAGACGGCGGCTTCTTCCGCGACCGGCAGATCGGAAGTTCCGGCCGCGAGGACCGTGATGGTTCCAGGCACCCGCTCCGGCGGCTCGCCGCAGGTGAGGATGCGGGCTCTCTCGTGCCAGACCGCTTCCGGCCAGCGCCCGCGGAGCCTCTCTGCCGCTTCCGGCCGCAGCCGGGTGACCAGGGCACGGCCGTGCGCGGCGAGCATGCGCTCGACGATCTTCTCCAGATCCTCCAGCGTCTTGCCTTCGCCGTAGACCGCTTCGGGGTGGCCGTTGCGCAGCTCGCGGTGGAGGTCGAGCTTGGCGAAGCCCAGGTCCGCGTAGGGGAGCTCGGCGAGATCGGAGAGGGCCTGCTCGGGAGTGAGGGCGCCGGTCGCGACGGCCTGCAGGAGGTCGAGGATCTGCTGCGGCTTCACGGCCGGGGGGATCCCAGATCAGCGCCGCCCCGGCGGTAGCCTCGGGGGTCGTAGGCGACCTGCTGGAAGCCGAGGGAGCGCAGGCGCGGCTCGATCTCGTCCCAGAGACGGGTGAGGCGGGCGACCTCGTCCGGCGCCACTTCGACGCGGGCGGAACCCCCCTCATCGCCATCGTGACGCACGCGGATCACCCGGAAGCCGTGGCCGGCGAGGACCTCCTCCGCCGCCTCGATCCGCCGGAGCTTGCCGAGGGTGACGAGCTGGCCGTGCGGGATGCGCGAGGAGAGGCAGGCGTTGGCCGGCCGGTCCCAGACCGAGAGCCCGAAGGCGCGGGCGATCTCCCGCGTCGCGGCCTTGTCCACGCCATGCGCGAGGAGGGGCGAATAGATGCCGCGCTCGCGGATCGCCCGGAGCCCCGGCCGGTCCGGTCCGGGATCGGAAGCGTTCGTGCCGTCGCAGACCACGGCGAAGCCGCGCTGGCGGGCCAGGGCGAGCATGGTGTCCATGCGCATCCCCTGACAGACGTAGCAGCGGTGGCTCGGATTGGCGACGAACTCGGGATCGTCGAGCTCGCTGTAGGTGACCACCTCGTGGCGGATGCCGATCTCGGCGGCGAGCTTGCGGGAGAAGTCGAGCTCCGCCCCGGCCAGGGTCTCCGCCGCCGCGGTCACCGCGACCGACCGCTCCCCGAGCGCCCGGTGCGCCAGCGCTGCCACGACGCCCGAGTCCACGCCGCCCGAGTAGGCGACGAGCACCGATCCCCGGCCGGAAAGGTCGGAGACGAGGGCGTCGATGCGGGAGGTCAGAGGTACATCCACCATGGAAGGCGGATGGTAGCACGCGGGGTGCCCTCACCCCCGGCCCCTCTCCCGCGAGCAGGAGAGGGGAGAGGGTTAGCCTGCGCAAGCTCGGAATGCCGTGAGCTGACTAACCTACACCCCTCTCCCGCTTGCGGGAGAGGGGCCGGGGGTGAGGGCTATTTCCCCGGCAACGGCAGCCGCAGGAGGATCGCGGTGATGAAGAAGATCGCGTAGACGCCGAGGCCCCAGAGGGGGACGAAGGGAGCCGCCCTCTGGGCCTCGATGGTGGCCATGTCACGGACGAGGAAGAGGAAGCCGATCGGACCGACGAAATAGAAGAACACGAAGCGCCGCGTGGGATTGCGCGCCATGTCCCGCGTACGGTTCACGCAGAGGAGCCCGAAAAGCCAGCCGAGGGACATGGCGACACCGTAGTAGGGGTAGAGCCCCAGGGGCAGGCTGCCGTCGAAATGGAGCCACCCCGGAGTGATGAAGATCTCCAGCACCCAGCAGGCCAGGAACAGCGCGAGCAAGATGACCTCGCTCCGCTTCACGCTCTACCTGTAACTCTCCACCGGCGGGCAGAGACACATCAGGTTGCGATCGCCCCAGACGTTGTCCACCCGGCCGACCCAGGTCCAGAACTTCCGCTCGCGCACCCAGGGCGCCGGGAAGGCCGCCTCCTCGCGGCTGTACGGCCGGTCCCATTCCGCGGCGGTGACCTCCTGGACGGTGTGCGGCGCGTTCTTGAGCGCGTTGTTCTGGCGGTCCATCCGTCCCTCTTCGATCGCCCGGATCTCCTCGCGGATGCCGATCATGGCGTCGCAGAGGCGGTCGAGCTCCGCCTTGGACTCGCTCTCGGTGGGCTCGATCATCAGCGTGCCGGGCACCGGGAACGACATGGTCGGGGCATGGAAGCCGTAGTCCATCAGGCGCTTGGCCACGTCCTCGGCCTCGATTCCGGCGCTCGCCTTGAACGGCCGCAGGTCGAGGATGAACTCGTGGGCCACCCGCCCGTGCGCCCCCCGGTAGAGCACCGGGTAGTGCTCGGAGAGGCGCGCCGCCATGTAGTTGGCATTGAGGATCGCCACCTCGGTGGCCCGGGTCAGCCCCGCGGCGCCCATCATGGCGATGTAGGCCCAGGAGATGGTGAGGATGCTCGCGCTCCCCCACGGCGCCGCCGCAACCGCGCCGATCGCCTCGTCGCCGCCCACGCCCGGAATCACCGGATGCCCGGGGAGGAACGGCGCCAGGTGCTCCGCGACGCAGATCGGACCCATGCCGGGACCGCCGCCGCCGTGCGGGATGCAGAAGGTCTTGTGCAGGTTCAAATGGCAGACGTCGGCGCCGTAGTCGCCCGGCCGGCAGAGCCCGACCTGGGCGTTCAGGTTGGCGCCGTCCAGGTAGACCTGGCCGCCGTTTGCATGGACGACCTCGCAGATCTCGCGGATCGCCTCCTCGAACACGCCGTGCGTCGAGGGGTAGGTCACCATGAGAGCCGCCAGCCGGTCGCGGTGCTCTCCGGCCTTGGCGCGCAGGTCGGTGACTTGGACGTTGCCGTGGGCGTCGCAGGCCACCGGCACGACCTTGAGGCCGGCCATGACCGCCGACGCCGGGTTCGTGCCGTGGGCCGAGACCGGGATGAGGCAGACGTCGCGCCCGGTGTCACCCCGGTGACGGTGCCAGGCGCGGATCACCATGAGGCCGGTGTACTCGCCCTGCGAGCCGGCGTTGGGCTGCAGCGAGCAGTCGGCGAAGCCGGTGATCTCGCAGAGCCAGCGCTCCAGGGTGCGGAACAGGACGCCATAGCCTTCCGCCTGGTCCGGCGGCACGAACGGATGGAGCTTGCCGAAACCCGCCCAGGAGAGCGGAATCATCTCCGACGTGGCGTTGAGCTTCATCGTGCACGAGCCGAGCGGGATCATCGACGTGGTCAGCGAGAGGTCGCGCCCCTCCAGCCGCCGGATGTAGCGCAGCATCTCGTGCTCCTGGTGGAAGCGGTGGAACACGGGATGGGTGAGGAAGTCCGACGTGCGCGCGTGCGGCCCCGGGATCTCCAGGTCGGCCGCCGCGGCCAGCTCCTCGACCGTGAAGTCGGGGACCCGGTCGACCGCCCCTGCAAACACCTCGAGCAGGGTCTCGACCTCCTCGACCGTGGTGGCCTCGTCGAGCGCCACGCAGATCGTCGAGCCGTCGAGCTTGCGCAGGTTGATCCGCCGCAGCCGGGCGGCGGCCAGGAGGTCGTCCGCCGGGCGGTCGCCGGTCCCGATCCGCAGGGTGTCGAAGAAGGGCTCGTTGCCGACCTGATAGCCGAGGCGGCGGAGCCCCTCCGCCAGGGCGGCGGTCAGGGCATGCACCCGCCGGGCGATGCGACGCAGCCCTTCGGGTCCGTGGTAGACCGCGTACATGCCGGCCATCACGGCGAGGAGCACCTGCGCGGTGCAGATGTTGCTCGTCGCCTTCTCGCGCCGGATGTGCTGCTCGCGGGTCTGCATGGCCATGCGGAGCGCCGTGCGCCCCTGGCGGTCCTTCGAGACGCCGATGACCCGACCCGGGATCTGGCGCTTGTACTCGTCGCGGCAGGACATGAACGCCGCGTGCGGTCCGCCGTAGCCGAGCGGCACGCCGAACCGCTGCGCCGAGCCGACGGCGACGTCGGCGCCCAATTCCCCGGGCGGGCGCAGCAGGGTCAGCGCCAGGAGGTCGGTGGCCACCACGGCGATCGCTTTTGCCGTGTGAACGCGCTCGATCACCTCTGCGTAGTCGGCGATCCGCCCGTCCGTGGCCGGGTACTGGAGGAGGACGCCGAAGACGTCCGCGTCCACCTGAGCCGCGAGATCCTCCGGACGGCCGACGCGGACCTCGACGCCGACCGCGCCGGCGCGGGTCCTCACCACCTCGATCGTCTGCGGATGGCAGTCGGCGGCGACCCAGAAGACGTTGCGGTCGTCGTCGGTCACCGCGTGGGCCATGTGCATGGCCTCGGCCGCCGCGGTGCCCTCGTCGAGCAGAGAGGCGTTGGCCATCGGCAGACCGGTCAGGTCCGCGACCATGGTCTGGAAGTTGAGCAGGGCTTCGAGGCGGCCCTGGGAGATCTCCGCCTGATAGGGCGTGTACTGGGTGTACCAGCCGGGGTTCTCCAGGACGTTGCGCTGGATCACCCCCGGGATGAGGCAATCGGAGTAGCCCATCCCCAGGAACGAGCGGAAGACCTGGTTGCGGTCGGCCAGCCGGCGCAGGGCGGCCAGGACCTCGCTCTCGCCGAGCTGGCGATCGGCCGGAACGCCCGAGAGGGTCAGGGGCGCGGACAGGCGGATCGACGCGGGGACGGTCTCCCGCACCAGATCGTCGAGCGTCGCGAGGCCGAGAGCCGCGAGCATCTCGCGGAGGTCGGCCTCGTGCGAGCCGATGTGCCGGCGGACGAAGGTGTCGGTGGGATCGAGGACGGCGCGGACCTCCGGCGGCACCGGCCGGGATTTTTCTCGCTCGGGCCGCTCGGGGAACGGCTCCACGACGTCCAGATTCTCAAGCTTCTCCACTCTTCACGTACTCCTCGTACTGCTCGGCGTTCATCAGCGCCTTCAAGTCCGCCGCCGACGAGAAGCGGACCTTGATCAGCCAGCCCTCCTGGTGCGGGTCCTCGTTGATCAGCTCCGGGTCGTCGACCACGGCGTCGTTGATCTCGATGACCTCGCCGGCCAACGGCGTGTAGACCTCGGCCACCGCTTTGACCGACTCGATGGTGCCGACCTCGTCGCCGGAGTCGAAGACCTGGCCCACCTCGGGCAGCTCGACGAAGACCACCTCGCCGAGCTCCTGCTGCGCGAACTCGGTGATGCCGAGCACGCACACGTCGTCCGCGACGCGGATCCACTCGTGCTCCCTCGAATAGAGATACTCGCTCGGATACATTCCTCTGTCGCTCCTCCCGTTGGCTGGACCGTGGAACTCCGGCCCAGTTTATACCACCTCTCTCGTCATTCTTCCTCAACTCAGCGGGCGCGGCGATAGAACGGGGTTTCGACGACGCGGGCCGCGAGCTGGCGGCCGCGCACGTCGAGGGCGAGCGGCGTGCCGGGAGCGGCCAGCTCCGGCGGGACGTAGGCCAGACCCAGCGCCTTCTCGAACGTCGGGCTCCAGGTGCCGCTGGTGACGGCTCCGACGCGCTCGCCCCCTTCGGCCGAAAGAACCGCGTGCCCCTGGCGCGCGATTCCCCGGCCGTCGACCTCGAAGCCGACCAGCTTGCGCGGCACGCCGGACGCCTTCTGGGCCGCCAGGGCCTCGCGCCCCAGGAAGTCGCCCTTGTCGAGCTTGACCACCCAGTCGAGGCCCGCCTCCCACGGCGTCGTCGTCTCGTCGATCTCGTGCCCGTAGAGGGCCATGGCGGCCTCCAGGCGGAGGGTGTCGCGCGCTCCCAGGCCGGCCGGGCTGGCCCCGGCGTCCAAGAAGCGCCGCCAGAGGGCCGGCGCGTCCTCCGGAGCGACGTACAGCTCGAAGCCGTCCTCGCCCGTGTAGCCGGTGCGCGAGATGAGCGCCGGGCGGCCGTCCACCTGTCCCTGCCGGAAGCCGTAGTAGCGCAGCGCCGAGGCGCCCGGCGAGAGCGGCTCCAGGATCTCCTTCGCCTTGGGACCCTGGAGGGCGATCAGCGCCCAGCGGTTGCTCTCGTCGACCACCTCCGCCTGCCCGTTCGCCCGCGAGGCGATCCATTCGAAATCGCGGGGGGCATTCGAGGCGTTGACCACGACCAGGAAGTCGTCCGCCGCCAGCCGGTAGATCAGGAGGTCGTCGATGTAGGTGCCCCGGTCGGTCAGGAGACCGCTGTAGTGGGCGCGCCCGGGGGCGAGCTTCCCGACGTCGTTCGGGGTCAGCCGCTGCAGGAAGCCCTCGGCTCCCGCGCCGCGCACCCGGACCTCTCCCATGTGGGAGACGTCGAAGATCCCGGCCGCGGTGCGCACGGCGCGGTGCTCGTCGATGACGCCCGTGTACTGCACCGGCATCTCCCAGCCGGCGAACTCCACCAGCCGCGCGCCCAGCTCGACATGGCAGTCGTACAGGGGCGTGCGCTCGAGGTCTTCGGAACCCATTGCCGCTCTCTCCTCCGGGGATGGTGCGCGCGGGAGGCCTCCCGCGACCGGAAGCGAAACTATCACAGAGGGATCTAGAATCGAGGCGCAGGAAATCGGGAGGCCGCGGGTTTCAGGCTCAGAGAGGGCCCCCGGGGCCCCGGACCGAAAGGAGATTCCGGAACCATGATGCAGAAGACGAAGTCGCTGCTGACCGCCACCGCCTTCCTCGCCGTCCTCGCCCTGCCGTTCCTCGCCGAGGCCGCCAGGCCACCGGTCAATCCGGGGGAGATCCTGCGCAACCCGCGGCTCCTGGCGCGCTATCTGAAGTTGACGGCCGACCAGGCCGCCACTCTGAAGACCCTCCGCCAGGAGCTCCAGGCCGACCTGAAGCCGCTGCAGGACCAGCTCAAGCCGCTCCAGGATCAGCTCGAGACCCAGCTCGACGCCGCCTCACCCGAAGCCTGCGCGGTCGGCCAGACCGTGGTGGCGATCGACGGGGTTCGCGACGACATCCGCGCCGCCTACGAGGAGTTCGACACGAAGTTCTCGGCGATCCTCACCCCCGAGCAGCTCGCCAAGTACGAGCACCTGAAGGAAGCCGCGGGGATCTACGACGAGGACGAGGGGTGAAAAAACCAAGGACGGCAAGGACAGCAGGGACACCAAGGACGAGCTCCTTGAGCCCTTGTTGTCCTTGCAGTCCTTGTTGTCCTTGATTTCCTCCCCCCCGGTCGCCTCGGCTTCGATAAGATGCTCCCGAGGTGACACCATGCGACTGCTCCTGATCCGCCATGCCATCGCCGAGGAGCGGGAGGATTTCGCCCGCACCGGCAAGGACGACCGCCTCCGCCCGCTGACCGACGACGGCCGCAGGAAGATGAAGCAGGCGGCGCGCGGGCTGCGCGGGCTCTGCCCCGACATCGACCTGCTGGCGACCAGCCCGTTGACGCGCGCGGAGCAGACCGGCGCGATCGTCGATGCGGTCTACGGCGGCCTCGAGGTCGTGGAGATCGAGGAGCTCTCTCCCGAGACCACGCCGGCCGCGTTCCTCCTCTGGCTGCGCCACCGCAAGGAGGAGACGATCGCCGCCGTCGGCCATGAGCCGAGCCTGGGCCAGATCTTCTCCTGGCTCTTGACCGGCACCGAGCGCCGCCTCCTCGCCTTCCGCAAGGGCGGGGCCTGCCTCCTCGAGCTCCCCGACGAGGTGGGCGCCGGCACTGCCACGCTGCTCTGGGCATTGACGCCCGCCCAGCTCCGCCAGCTCGCGGACTGATGGACCAGCCCCTGCTCGCCCGTCCCCCCGACGAGGGGGCGCACCTCCTCGCCCTGACCCTGCTCGACCAGGCGGCCGCCGCCTTTCCGCGTCTCGAGGACCCGGCCGACTCCGAGGCGCTCCACGATTTCCGGGTCGCTCTGCGGCGGCTGCGCAGCTGCCTGCGCGCCTACCGTTCCTGTCTGAACGCGAGC
>DASPXX010000343.1:0-15853 GCA_035637095.1 Thermoanaerobaculia bacterium | reverse complement strand
AGGGGGAGCGCGGCGCCCTCTACAACATCGCGAGCGGCCGGGCGTTTTCGATCGACGAGGCGCTCGCCCGCCTGATGGCGATCGCCGGCGTGGAGGCCCGCGTCGAGCCGGACCCCGAGCGGATGCGCCCGGTGGACCTGCCGCTCCTCCTCGGGGAGGCCCGCCCCCTGTGCGCCCTCGGCTGGAGCCCCCGCTTCACCCTCGACGACGCGCTCGCCGACCTCTGGGCGGCTGTGCGCCCGGCGGCCGGAATCGCGTAGAATCCGTGATCGACACGTGAGCCGATCATGAAAGTCCTCCTCACCGGTGGTACCGGTTTCCTGGGGCGGCGCGTTGCCGCCGAGCTCGCGCCGCGGCACGAGCTGCGGCTGCTCGTGCGCCCGGGCTCCTCGCGCGAGCGCTTCCCGGCGAACGTCGACTTCGCCGCCGGGGACGTGACCGACCGGGCGAGCCTGGACCAGGCCCTCGCAGGGTGCGAGGCGGTGATCCACGCGGCGGCGCTGGTGAAGATCCTCGCGCCGGCCGAGCAGTTCGACCGCATCAACGTCGGCGGCCTGGAGAACGTGCTCGCCGCGGCGGAGAAGTCCGGCGTGGGGAGGATCGTCTACGTCTCCAGCTTCATGGCGCTCGGACCGACGGAGAAGGGAGCGGGCGGCGAGCTCGACGAATCGGCCGAGGTGGAGGACCGCACTTGGATCAACGACTATGAGCGGACCAAGGCCCTGGCCGACCGCCGTGCCCGGCAGGCGATCGCCGCGGGCGTGCCGCTCGTCGTCGTCTACCCGGGCGTCATCTACGGACCGGGCGAGCTGACCGAGGGAAACATCGTGGTGCGGCACATCCTGGACCTCCTCCACGGCCGGCTGCCGGCCCTCCTCGGCAAGCCCGAGCGGCGCTGGAACTACGTCAACGTGGCGGACGCGGCGCGCGGCGTGGCCCTGGCCCTGGAGAAGGCCCGGCCGGGAACGCGCTACGTGATCGGCGGCGAGAACGTCCGCCAGGACCGCTTCTACGAGCTGGTGGGCCAGGCGACCGGGGCGAAGATCCCGTCCATGCGCATGCCCGACGCCGTGGCCAAGCTGTCGGGGGCGATGATGAAGACCTGGGCGCGGCTGAGCGGCGGCACGCCGAAGCTGACGCCGGATCTGGTGGAGGTCTACCGCCACGACTGGGCCTACCGCTCGGGCCTGGCCGAGGCCGAGCTGGGCTACACCTGGAGACCGCTGGAGCAGGGGCTCGCCGAGACCGCGGCCTGGCTCAAGGAGACCGGGGCATGGCGCTGACGCGCGGCGAGCTGGCGCGCAAATTCGTTCACATGGGAGTCGGGTCGTTCGCGTTCCTGCTCCGCTTCCTCGGTCCTTTCTGGTCGGCGGTGCTGGCGGCGGTCGCGCTGGCGAACAACCTCTTCATCCTGCCGCGCATCGGCGGCCGGCGGCTCTGGCGCGAGAGCGAGCTGGCGACCGGCTCGTCGATCGGGATCATCCTCTATCCGCTCTGCGTCCTTCTTCTCATCCTGATCTTCTGGCAGCGGCTGGAGGTGGCGGCCGCGGCCTGGGGCATCCTGGCGTTCGGCGACGGCATGGCCTCGGTGGCGGGCATGGCGCTCGGCCGGAGGAAGCTCCCCTGGAATCCCCAGAAGAGCTGGATGGGGAGCGGCGCCTACGTGCTCTGCGGCACCCTGGCCGCCGCGGGCCTGCTGGAGTGGACGGCTCCCGGCCGCTACACCTGGGCCTTCGCGCTCGCGGTCGGTTTCGCCGCGTCCCTCGTCGCCGCGCTCCTCGAATCCATCCCCCAGGGGCTCGACGACAATCTGGGCGTGCCGCTCGTCTCCGCGCTCTTCCTGTTCGGCCTGGTGCTGACACAGGGGCATTGGTTCGACTACTGGGAGACGCCCGGCCTGCGGACGCGGCTGCTTCTGGCCGTCGCGGTCAACGCGGCCCTCGCCGCGGCGGCGTATGCGCTGCGCACGGTCGACGCCTCCGGAGTGATCGGCGGCTTTTTCGTCGGCTTCATGATCTGGGCCTTCCTCGACTGGAAGGGCTTCCTCCTCCTCCTCGCCTTCTTCGTGATCGGCAGCGCCTGCACGAAGCTCGGCTACAAGCGCAAGGCGGCGCAGAACCTGGCGCAGGAGAAGGGGGGGCGGCGCGGCGCGCGGCACGCCTTCGCCAATGCCGGCGTGGCCACGGCCTGCGCCCTCTTCGCGGCTCTGACCGACTACCAGGTCCTCTTCGCCCTCGCCTTCGCCGCCTCCTTCGCCACCGCCGCGGCGGACACCGCGTCGAGCGAGATCGGCCAGCTCCTCGGCCGGCGGACCTTTTTGATTACGACCTTCCGGCCGGTCCCGCGCGGCACCGAGGGCGCGGTCTCCGTCGAAGGGACCCTGGCGGGCGTCCTCGCCTCGCTCGCCGTCGCCGTGCTCGGCGCTCTCCTCGGTCTCTATCCCTGGATCGGCGTCCTGGCGATCGTGGTCGCCGCGTTCGTGGGGACGACCTTCGAGAGCGTGGTCGGCGCGGCGCTGGAGAAGCGGCGCCTCCTCGACAACGAGGCGCTCAACTTCCTCAACACCCTGGTCGGCGCCCTGGTGGTCGTCGTGTTCACGCCCTGGGTGGTCGCCTGATGAGCAAGCTCCCTCTCTACAACCAGCTGGCGCGTCCGTTCACCCTGCTGCCGCCGCTCCTGGGCATCATCTCCGGCTCGATCTGCGCCTTCGGCTCGGTGCACAATCCCGACCCCGCGCGGCGGCTCACCCTGGCGGTGGTGCTCACCGTGGCCCTGGGCTCGCTCTGCGCCAGCTTCATGAACGCCGCCTCGAACGCGATCAACCAGATCTACGACCTGGAGATCGACCGCATCAACAAGCCGGGCCGGCCTCTCGTCACCGGAGCGCTCAGCCTGCGCGAGGCCTGGGGGTTCACCTGGATCTTCTACGTGCTGGCGCTCGTCCCCACCTGGCTGGTGGTGCCGTATCCGTTCATCACGCTCCAGGAGAAGCTGGCCGCGCCGGCGCGCTACCACGAGACCTTCTTCATCTATCTGGCGGGGCTCCTCGCGACCTTCATCTACTCGGCGCCCCAGCTCGGGCGAACCAAGGTGCGCGGTGTGCTGGCGAATCTGACCATCGCCATCCCGCGGGGCATCCTGCTCAAGGTGGCCGGCTGGGCGATGGTGGCGCGGATCGGGTACGCGGAGCCGTGGTACATCGGCACGGTCTTCGGCCTGTACCTGATCGGCGCCTCGTCGACCAAGGACTTCGCCGACATTGCCGGGGACCGGGCGGGAGGGTGCCGGACGCTCCCCATCATCTACGGCGTGCGCAAGTCCGCCTGGATGATCAGCCCGTTCTTCATCTTCCCATGGCTTCTGGTGCCCCTCGGAGCCTTCCTGCCGGATCCGCAGAATCCGACGCACGCGATCCTCACCGGCAATCCCTGGCTGCTGACTGCTCTGGGAATCCTGCTGACGCTCTGGGGGTGCTACACGGTCTACCTGCTGCTGCGCGATCCCAATTCGCTGACCGAGACGGAGAACCACCCGTCCTGGAAGCACATGTACCTGATCCTGATGGCTGGGCAGATCGGGTTCGCTCTGGCGTATATTCTTAGGCCATGATGGCACGTGGTTTGAATTGCCATCGCTGAGGAGGGCACGGGGATGGATGAGCGTACGCCTGCCGACGAGCTGTCCGCCGCGGTGGCCGAGGATCTGGAGACTTTCGACGCGGCGGCGGCCGAAGAGGAGTCGATGGCGGCCTTGAGCCGGTCGGCGCCCGAAGGGCCGAGCAGCGGCCTGTTGAGCTTCTACGACCGCCTGCGCGAGTGGATCGTGCACGCGGTGGAGAAGCGGGGCGGCCGGCTGGGCGAGGGGGCGGTCCGCGCCCTGCTCCTGGTGCCGGACGTCTTCATGCTGCTGGTCCGCCTGTCGCTCGACCGCGAGGTGCCGGGCTCGGCCCGCGCTCTCATCGGCGGCACGCTGGCCTATTTCGTCCTGCCGATCGACCTGTTCCCCGAGGCGATCCTGGGCGGCATCGGCTTCATGGACGACCTGGTGCTCGCCGCGGCCGTCCTCGCCCAGGCCTTCAGCGGCGACCTCGAGCCGTACGCCCGCAAGCACTGGAGCGGCTCGGAAGACCTGCGGGTCGTCCTGCAAGACATCACCACGACGGCCCACTCGCTGCTGGGGGAGAACCTCTTCAACAAGGTCAAGAATCTGCTGCGGCGGCGGGGGGTGGAGGTGGAGTAGGGGGCCGGTCGGCACCCAGCGTCTCGAGCCGGCTCAGCCAGGCGGCGAAGTGGGGGCACTTTCTCCGGATCACGTCGAGGCCAATCAGCTCCGCCACCTGAGGCCCGACCGCGGCCTTTGCGTCCTCATAGTCGGGGATCACTGCAGCGATCCGCTTGCTCGGGGCCGATTGCTGTCCGTCATCGATGAGCTCCGGAGTGGAGTACTGATCCGTGATCGCCTGGAGCGCGGCGATCTGCTTTTCGTGGCGTTCGTAGAAATAGGCGAAGCAGGTCGGGTCCGAGAACAGGTACGCCTCGTACTCGTGCAATTGGATGTACGGTACAAAACGCCGGTCCTGAATGTCCTCTGCAAAGGCCTGTTCGAGAGCTTCCACACGCTTGTCAGGGAGGTGGCGCAGCGTCTCTGCCGCGGCGATCCCGGGAGTGTCCGCAGCGATGGAATACAGGTCGATCATGGTGGTGAAGAAGACATCTGCCCCCTTCTCCTGCGCCAGGAATCTCACGATGTCATTCTTCATGGGTGCGTACCTGCGGCCGCCTCCCCTGTGAACTTTTCCCCTTTTTCTGGCATGGGCGATGAGGACCGGAGGTTGCAGGTACACGCCTTGGTGAGCGAGATGCGGCTTGAGAACCTTGTCGGCAAACGTAAGCTCGGTCTGCCCCTCAGCGAACAGGTAGAGGCGCGGCATTCAATGCGGCCCTCCGCCGATGATGTTCTTCTCCCAGACCTCGCCCAGGCTGTACTCCTCCAGCCACGCCTCTAGTTTTGTGGGATCCTGCCGAGAGATGTGTGACTCCCTGCCCTCCCGATTCACGACGACCACGTCTTCTGGGTGGAAGCTGTCCAGGAAAGACCTCGACTGCGTGCTGATCAGCACCTGGGTGTGGTGCGACGCTTTCTTGAACAGGGATGCGATCACATTGAGCGCGTAGGGGTGCAGCCCCAGCTCCGGCTCATCCACGATGATGAGCTCGGGCAGCTCATCATCCGCCTGCATGAGCAGGGTCACGAGGCACATCGCGCGGAGAGTGCCGTCCGAAAGCTGGTGGGGGCCGAAGATCTGGTCGGAGCCCTCGTCTCGCCAGTTCAGGATGATGTCCCGGCCTTCGGGCACGAGGTCGAAGTCGACGAAGAAGGGTGCAATCAAACGGATGGTCGAGACGATCCGTTTGTAGACCGAGCCGCCGTTCTCTTCGCGATAGCGCAGCAGGAGGGCGGCGAGGTTTCCGGCGTCGGGCATCAGCCAGCGGTTGTCGCCGACGTAGCCGTACAGGCGTACTCGCGCCGTCGGCGAGGTGTCATGGAAGTGGTACACCCGGCATTGGTTCAGCAGGTGCCGGAAGACCTTGGCCGTCGGCTCTCCCCCCTCGGCCTCCTGCGCGATGCGGGTTTCTTCATGCCCGGCTCCCAGCTGAACCAGCTTCGGGTTGGTAAAGCCGGTTTGCAGGAAGCTCAACGTCTCGTCGGCGAAGACCAGCGTGTCGCCCGCGGCATGGAACAGGCGCATGGCATAGGTGTCGATGCCGTTGTCCACCTCGAACTCCAGCCGAGCCTCGATCTGTGGCGTCACCTTGGGTCCGAAGTGCAGAAGGGACTGTGCACGCCCCGACGTGCCGATGTACTGTTGGAGCCGTCCGGCCATCATCTCGTTGAGCATCTTGAAGAACGAGACGAGGTTGCTCTTGCCGGCCCCATTCGCCCCGATCAGCACGTTCAGGGGGCGCAGGTCGAGATCCATCTCCTTGATGGACTTGAAGCCCTGGAGGGTCACTCGTCGCAGCATCGGATCGCTACCTCTTGTTCCGCCGCTCCCGCAGCGCCTCGAACAGCTCCTGGACCACCTCGAAGCCGCCGTCGGGGAAGTTGTCCGGGTTGTCCCAGAACTCGCCGAGCGCGCCGGTTCCCCAGCGCTCGTAGACGGCCACCTTGAGCATCAGCTGGAGCTTGTCGCAGGCCTTGACGAGGCGGGCCTCAGGCGTCGTCCCTTCCTGGTATTCGCGGAAGAGGTCGAGGGCGCGCTCGGGGAGCGGGGCCAGGATCTCGCCCATGGCGGCCAGCTCGGCGGATTTCTTCGCCCCTTCGGGAAAGTAGCGGGAGGCGACGCGCGGCAGATCGCCGGTCCGCAGCTCCGCCAGGTCGTGCACCAGGGCGATCTCCACCGCGCGCTGGACGTCGAGCCCGGCGATCCGCGAGCCCAGGGCCCAGACCAGGAAGAGGACGTGCCAGCTGTGCTCGGTCACGCTCTCGGGATGGTCGACGCCGCGCAGCACATAGCCGCTGCGCGGCACCCGGTCGAGGATCTGGAGCTCCAGGCAGAGGTCGAGCAGCGTGTCGTTGGCGCGCATTCAGGCCGGAAGCTCGCTCAGGAAGCGCTCGACGGCGTTGCAGAAGGCCCCGGCGCTCTCCACGTGCGGCAGGTCCGCGCTCCCCTGGAAGACTTCGACCCGTGCGTCGGGCAGACGGCGCAGCCAGAGGTCGGCGCTCTCGACCGGAGCCGCCTTGGCCGAGCGGCCCCAGGCGAGGAGCACCGGCACGTCGACGTCGTCGAGCGCGCTCTCGACCTCCAGCCAGAGGTCGCCGCGCAGGAGGGCGGAGAGGGCCGTGCGGGCGCGCGGCCGGTGGCTGGCCCGGTAGTGGTGGTCGAGGAGAGCGGCGTCCACCCGCTCGGGAGCGGCATAGACCTCGCGCCGCAGGTGGTGCTCCAGGGCCGAGCGGCTGGTCAGCAGGTCGAGCGTGGTGGCGCGCACCACCGGGAGCTGCAGGAGCTGGCGGAGGAATGCCGCGCCGGGGGTCGCGAAGGCCGTCGCATCGGCGGCGAGCCCGAGAGGGATGGCGAGGACGAGACCGCGCACCCGCTCGGGGTGGTCCAGGGCGATGCGCACGGCGTAGGCCGCGGAGAGGCCCGCGGCGACGATCACGGCCGGTGCCCGGACCACGCGGTCGAGGAAGCCGGAGATCGACCGGATGTAGAGCTCGGGGACATGCCCGCCGGCCGGCGCCTCGGAGCGCCCCCAGCCGGGCAGGTCGGGGACGTACACGGAATGACGGCCGGCCAGGAGCTCCGCGGCAGCCCGCCACTGGTTGCCGTCATAGCCCGGGCCGCAGGAGTGGAGCAGGAGGAGCGGCGGCGCGCCGGCTCCCAGCTCCTGGAAGACGATCTCGCCGAGCGCTCCGGAATAGCGATGCGCCCGTCCCCAGCGCGGCGACTGCGGCGGCTCGGCGCGGCGGCGGATCACCTCGCTCACCAGGACCGGCAGGCCCACGGCCGCCCCGGCGAGCACGAGCCCCGCCACCACCCCTGCCCCGGGCCGTCCGGTCGCGTCAGAATATGCCATCCCGGGCCAGCGGTATCGCTTGGTCGTCATGAAGGCGGAGGATAGCACGGGGCTTGCGGGAGGGACCGGGCGCGACGGCATTGGGTTATAATCCGCCGTCCGATTTTCGTGGAAGCGCGCCCATGCCCGTCCGTCCCATCGTCCGTCTCGGTCACCCTGCCCTGCGGGCGGTCGCGGGGGCGCTCTCGCCCGCGGACTTGGCGGGCGCCGAAACCCAGCAGCTGATCGACGACATGATCGAGACCATGCACGAGGCGCACGGCGTCGGCCTGGCCGCCTCGCAGGTGGCGGTCGAGGCCCAGGTCTTCGTCTACGAATCGTCCGGACACGAGATCCCGCTGCGCGTCGTGGTCAATCCGATGATCACGCCTCATGAGCGCGAGCTGGTCTATGACTGGGAGGGATGCCTGTCGATCCCCGATTTGCGGGGCATGGTGCCGCGGCATCCGGCGGTGCGCGTCCAGGGGCTCGACCGTCACGGCCAGCCGCTCGACTACCTCTGCCGCGGCTTCGAGGCCCGCATCGTCCAGCACGAGTTCGACCATCTGAACGGCGTCGTCTTCCTCGACCGCATGCGCGACTTCAAGACCCTCGGCTACAGCGAGGAATGGGGCCGGCACATGGGGAGTGAGGAGGGGGACGAGACCGCGGTCGGCTAAGAGCGTGGCGCGGGAGCTGGTCATCGTCTGGGCCGGACGCCATCACCGCTCGGGTTGGGAGGAGATTTGCGCCGACTACCGCCGCCGCATCCTCCGCTGGGTCCCGGTGCGCGACGTGCCGGTGCGCGCTCGCGCCGCCGCGGACGATCCGCAGCGGCAGCGCGCCGAGGGGCAGGCGCTCCTCGCCGCGGTCCCCGACCCCGTCTGGGTGGTGGCCCTGGACAGCCGGGGCGAGTCGCCGGATTCCGGCCAGCTCGCCGAGCGCCTGGCCCGCCTGCGCGGCGAGTGGCCGCACCCCATCGCCTTCCTCATCGGCTCCGACCTCGGGCTCGACCGCGCGGTCCTCGCGGCGGCGCGCTGGACCCTCTCGCTCGGCCGGCTCACCCTGTCGCACGAGCTGGCACGGGTCGTGCTGTACGAGCAGCTCTACCGCGCGCTCACAATCGAGGCCGGAATGAGTTATCATCGCGAGCCCTGATTTTTCGCCAGTGAAAGGAGACACCCAGGTGGCCAAGACAGAGAAGGCCAAGACATCCACCGCCGCAGTCCCGGAGATGACCCAGGACCGGTACGAGGCCCTGAGCAACCGCCTGCGCGACCAGCGGCAGGAGATCGTCAACATGTACAACCAGGATGTCCGGGCGGGTCAGGAATCGGCCGATGACGGGACCGAGGACATCGTGGACCGCGCGAACAACTCCTACAACCGGGAGCTGATGTTCTCCCTCTCCGACAGCGAGCGGCTGCTCCTCCTGCAGATCGAGGAGGCGCTCAACCGGATGAACGCGGGGACCTACGGCCGCTGTACCAACTGCGGCAACCCGATCCATCCGCTCCGCCTGGAGGCCGTGCCCTGGGCGCGCTTCTGCATCGACTGCCAGGAGCTGGCGGAGAAGGGGCTTCTCGAGTCGGAAGCTTCCTGACCGGAGCCGCCCGTGGCTGATGCCGTCGACCGGTTCCTCGGGGAGCTGACCCGGAACGGACCTCCCCAGGTCTGTCTCGTGCACGGCGACCTCGTCCTGGCGGAGCCTGCCGCCGAACGGGTCGCCGCCGCCCTGGCGCAAGCTCTGGGCTGCGCGCCCGAGCGGCACCGCCGGCCGCCGTCGCTCGCCCCTCTCCTCCAGGACCTGCGGACCTTTTCGCTCTTCGCGTCCGCCAAGGCTCTCCTGGTGGTCGATTCCGCGGTCTTCGCCGACCGCGGGGCCGCCGCCGAGCTGATCGACGACGCCTCCGAGGTGCTGCCGGTGGCGGTCGAGGACCGGCCGCTCTCCGGCCGCGAGAGGCAGGCCGCGTCCCGCCTCTTCCAGGCGCTCCACCTGTTCGATCTCGATCCTCGATCCGGTGCTCCCGAGCGGCTCCTGGGAGAGCTCCCGGCCTGGGCCTTCGAAGGGGGGACGTCGCGCCGCGCCCGCGGCGGCCGGGCGCGGGGCAAAAAGCAGGCGGAGGAGCTGCGAACCAATCTCGCCGGCCTCTTCGAGATGGCGCGGCGCGAAGGGATCGAGGGGGCCGGCGAAGGGGACCTGGCGACGCTCGCCGACGTGATCCGCGGCGGCCTTCCGGAAGGGCACGCCCTGATCCTCGCCGAGCGTCCGGTCGTCGCGGACCACCCGGTCGTCCGTCTCCTCGCCGAGCGCAAGGCCGTGCTCTCGGTCGGCTCCGTGGAGGCAGCCGAGCGCGGCGGAGGCTGGCAGGGGCTCGACCTCCTGAGCGTGGAGCTGGAGCGCCAGACCGGGGTCGGCATCGCCGGTGACGCCCTGGCCGAGCTCGCCCGCCGCACCCTGCGGCAGGAGGGGGACCGCCGAGGCAAGGGGAGCGGGGGCATCGATGCCGACTCCACCGCCCGCTTTGCCGGCGAGTACCGCAAGCTCTCGCAGCTCGCTGCCCGGTCCGAAAATGGGATCAACCCTGCAAAGATCGACCGCAAGCTCGTCGAGCAGGCGGTCGAGGACCGCGGAGAGGAGGACGTCTGGCAGCTCCTCGACGCAGTCGCCGCCGGCCGCTCCGGCGAGGCCCTGGGCCGCCTCCGCCGGCTGCTCACCGGCGCCGAGGACCCGCTCAACGCGCGGCTCGGCTTCTTCTCGCTGTTCGCCTCGTTCTGCCGCCAGCTCACCGCGATCCGCGGCATGATGCGGGTAGCCCGCGTCTCTCCCGGCGAGGCCAACTATGCGCGCTTCCGGGACCGGCTGGCGCCGGCGCTCCAGGGAGAGGTCCCGGGCGGCGGCAAGAACCCGCTCGCCGGCCTCCATCCCTTCCGGCTCCACAAGGCGTATCTGGCGGCGTCCCGCCTGCCCGAGGCCGTGGCCGTCCGGTTGCCGTCGGACCTCCTGGAGACCGAGCTGCAGCTCAAGGGCGAGAGCGGGGAGGCCGACGCCGCGCTCGCGGATCTCGTCGCCCGCGTCAGCGTGGCGACCGCCGGGAGGCGATGAAGATGACCGGAGACCTGCCTTCGGAGGAGATCCGCCAGGCGCTCCACCGCGCCGCCGACCGCATCGCCGACTATCTGCAGTCCGTTGAGAGCTATCCGGTCGTCCCGCGCATCCAGCCCGGTGACGTGGCGCGCGAGCTGCCGGCCGCGCCCCCGGCGCAGCCCGAGAGCATGGATGCCATCCTCGACGACTACGAGCGGCTGATCGAGCCGAACATGACCCACTGGAACCACCCCGGGTTCCTGGCCTACTTCGGGATCACCGGCTCGGGCCCGGGCATCGTGGGCGAGGCCCTGACCGCTGCGCTCAACTCCAATGCCATGCTTTGGCGCTCCGGTCCGGCCCCGACCGAGCTGGAGGGGCGGGTCTGCGACTGGGTCCGGCAGATGATGGACCTGCCGGAGGGCTTCCGCGGGCACATCAACGACACCGCCTCGACGAGCAGCCTGGTGGCCCTCGCCGCCGCCCGTCACAGCCTCTCCGGGCTCGACGTCCGGGTGCGAGGGCTCGCCGGCCGGCCCGACGTGCCGCCGCTCGTCGTCTACGCGAGCGACCAGGCCCACTCGTCGATCGACAAGGCCGCGATCGTGCTCGGCCTGGGGCAGGAAAACGTCCGCCGGGTGGAGAGCGACGCCGAATTCCGGATGTCGGTCCCGAAGCTCGCCGAGGCGATCGCAGTCGACCGCGCCGCCGGCAAGCGACCGATGGCCGTGGTCGCCACGGTCGGCACGACCTCGTCGACCAGCGTCGATCCGGTCGAGGAGATTGCGGATCTCTGCGGGCGCGAGGGGATCTGGCTGCACGTGGACGCCGCCTACGCGGGCTCCGCAGCGATCTGCCCGGAGCTCCGTGCCCTGATGCGGGGGATCGAACGGGCCGACTCGCTGGTCACCAACCCCCACAAGTGGCTCTTCACCCCGGTCGACTGCTCGCTCCTCTACGTGCGCGACCAGACGCTCCTGCGCGATGCGTTCTCGCTCATCCCCGAGTACCTGCGCACGGGTGACTCCGGGGTGACCAACCTGATGGACCTCGGCTTCCAGCTCGGCCGCCGCTTCCGTTCGCTCAAGCTCTGGATGGTGATCCGCGCCTACGGCGTGGAGGGTCTGCGCGAGCGCATCCGGGAGCACTGTGCGCTGGCCCGCGACCTGGCGGCGCGGATCGCGGCCGAGCCCGGCTTCGAGCTGGCCGCGCCGGTCCCCTTCAGCACCGTCTGCTTCCGGGCCGGGGAGACCGACCATCTCAACGAGCAGCTGCTCGCCCGGGTCAATGCCGAGGGTCCGTTTTTCCTCTCCCACACAGTGCTCAATGGGCGCTACACCCTGCGTGTGGCGATCGGAAACATCCGGACGGACAGCCGGCACATCGACGCGCTGTGGGATCTGCTGCGAGATTCGGCGGTCTCGCTGCGCTCCCGGGGTGCAGAATAAGAGAGCAGAGCTCTCGATGGGAGGTGCACAGGATGACCGCTGAGTTTACTGCCGTGTTCCGCCGAGTCACCGAGGGTTACGTCGCCTTCGTCGAAGAGCTGTCAGGGGCCAATACTCAGGGGGCAACGCTCGAGGAAGCTCGGAAAAACCTCCGAGAGGCGGTCCAACTCATCCTCGAGGCGAACAGAGCTCTCGCAGGGGAAGAGCTGGAAGGCGTCGAGGCGATCCGTGAGCCATTGAAGGTCTCTGCTTGAAACGCCGAGACCTGATCCAGCACCTCGAAGCGGAGGGTTGAGAGCTCCTCCGCGAGGGTTCACGCCACAGTGTCTACACCAACCGCAAAGGCTCGTAAAAATTCGACTGTCCCACGCCGCCGAGAGATCGACGAATTTCTCGCCCGAAAGATCTGCCGTGACCTGGATATCTCGGGCCCAGGAAAGTAAAGCGCGATCAATCCAGTAAGCTCGTCCGAACACCTGACCGCCGGATCTCAGGAGACCTGCTTCGCTGTCGTGCAACGTGTTGCACCTCAGCGCGCGGCGTCAGCCGTCCTCTGGAGGTGCGGTGTTGGGAGTCTTCTATTTTTCGCAGGACTCCTCTAAAATGGCCTAAAAGTGGCATGTCTCGTTGTCGTCGCACCCTCCGCTCTCGTCAAAAGATGCCGCGCTCAGCCTTCAGCCGGAGAAGTTGTTGTTGAGCTCTGAAAACTCCCTCATATCCCATACAGCCTGGTTCTGGAGGATCGAATAAGACCCTATCTCTGTAGCTCCGGAGGCTATCAATTCCAACCGCAACTCGATCCCTGCACATATTACAGAGGAATGCACCGACCATGGTCGACTTATATAGTAACTGAGCTGTTGTGTCGAGATCACATTGCCTTATAAGCAATCCCGGCGAAGGAATCGGAAAGCGGGGCGGAGATAACCCTGCGCTCTTCGTCATTGCCGCTGAGCAAGTCATATGACGGAAGTTGCACCTGATGCTAAGCTCGAGGCTGGTAATTGGGTCTGCGAACAGCAGCGCCTCTAGGATGCGCTCAAGATCTCTTGAAGTGATGAGACTCGCTAACTGCTCCTCAGATAACACCTGCCCTCGTACCGTGCCGGGCACGCTTTGTTTATCTCTCGCGAAGAGCTTGGCAAGAAATTTCATAGATAGCTATCCTTCATCCTCGATAGTCCAGTCTCGCGACGCCCGACGCCCAACGCTCTGCCCCTCACCGGCAGACGGCGAAGCCGGCCGTCCGCGTGCAGGGGCTGGTTAGGCGCACTAATCGGTGCGGACTGTCCCCTGCTTAATTTGCCGTGTCCCAGCGGCCGCATTGACGAACTTGATCTTGTAAGAACCATTATGGACACCCAGCGACGGCAGATCCCAACTGGTCCAACCTCCATGCTCATTCTGGGTTACATTATGTGCCTTGATGTCGCCATTGGCGTCTACGACCTCAAGGGCAAACGCTCCTGCGTTCACTGATTCGACATCGACCCCAGTAGGGTTGACAAACAGTTGGCCGCCATGAATCCAAAGCTCATGGGAATATGATCCGCTTCCGAAATTAACTACGTTGCTCATTTTTTCTGCCCTTTCTTGGATTTGTTGTGTTAGCTTATTCTTTCGCCGTCTTTGCGCAGCAAAGCTTCGGACGCGCCTAACGGCGTATGAGTTCAGCGGACAATACCCGGGCGAACGCCCGGGTATTGTCCGCGGCAACGAGGGGTTAGGCAACGGGTCGCAGAGTGCATATTAGTCACTCCAAGACCTGCACTGCCAGGTATGACCAAAACATCGGGTGAATCTCGAATCGCCTTATGGTGTAGCTGTTGAGGCCGTGAGCCTGGTGAAACGCCAAGTAGGGCCTCTGCTCAGAACGCCCCCTGGGCACTTGGCCGGGAGTCTGCCCCCGGAGGAATCCAACACTCCAGAGCAACTCAATAAGAAGGCCCGGATCCCGGGCCTGGCACCACTCGTGGAGTTCAGCACTTCCGATGTCGCCGCTGCAGGCTCGGAGGCAGTGATACTCGAGGGCGTCTCTATCCAGGCGAGCTGGCATTCCACGGAAGGTCTCGAAGAGCGGCTCGAGGAAGGGTAGGTCAAACCTATACTCGGCGACGATGTCGTGGAGTCGTGTCTCCGAGTGCAACGGTTCCGCTTCCTGAATCAGATCCAAGCCAAACGGTGCAACTGCATTGCGCTTGATCGCCGCCTCCCGGACAAACTCGCAGAACTGAATAAGCTCACGTGGCCGAAATAGAGTGCGGCTGGTCAAGTAGCCAAACGATCTTCCTTTCCCATCTCCGAGGTTCTCGACGAAGACGCGATTCCACAGATGTTCCGGTCGGAGGAATTCAACCTCCGGTAGACATACCCGTAGTCGCTTGTGCATCAGCTGCATAAGACTCGCCTCGTCCCACACTATGAATTCAATGAGGTCCCTATATTTCTGTGCGTCATCAAACAGCGATGGGATGCTGTTGAAGAGTTCCAGCCTGAGCGAGAGAATCACCCGCACATTGGGCATGTCTTGATTGATTGCAGTCGCGGCATTGAATAGCCCTGCAACAAATGCTCGGGCGTCCTCAGAATTGTCCCATCCCCTGTCAAGCTCGTCGACCAGGATCATGACTGGTCTTTCGGCTGCTACAGTGGCTAGATGCCTAATCGGTCTCTCAAGCTCCTCGAGGCGATACAACCGAGCAAGCTCCTTCGCCTTCAGGCCGGCTTCGTAAGGGCCGATCTTGATTCCCTCTAGCCGCTTGATATATGAGATCAGGGCGCCGATTGGATTTGTGTCGATGTTGATCTGATTGTCTCGAAGGAAGGTGTAGAGCTTCCCAGCGGCCCCGTGCTTCAGCGATGGGGATCGGTTGATCACTGCCTTCATCGCCGAGAGGAAGAGCACATACTTCCAGGCGGCGGCGTATGCGCCCTGCTTAGCCCATGAGCCCTCTACCTCTTTGCGGAGTGTGCTTTCGAGCATCTCGTAGGAATAGTCATCGGGGGCGAGTTGAACTACGGTGGCCTTCTTTACTCGGAGTGCAAGACCTCGAAGTATGGCTGTCTTTCCAGCGCCACGATTGCCAAGGACGATGGTCTTTTGTCCACTTAGCAGCCGCTGGTATGAGGCTGATTCGAAGAAGTACTGGTCAAGGTGAGCTTCTCTTTCGGCAGCTGGCAGCCCGAAGAAGAGTTGACTTGGCAGAATTGGTTCGTGGTCTGTCATCTGGGCTCCGAGTTATGACGAGTTATGAGGACTTTACTCCGTCGCCTAACCGCCTATCTGACCGTCGTGGTATTGGGCTTATGCGACATTCTTGTCCCCACCTCCCCCCTGACTTCGTCGGCTATCGCACCCAAGCCCTGGTCCGGTCCGGCTGCTTGGCCGTCGAGGTCCTGTCGTGTAAGCGTCTCGGGGGAGGAGCCGGCTTCCCTCGATGTCCTTTCCTGTCAGCCGGTTGCTTCACTCTAGCCGAGTTGCGAAGGTACGTCAATAACATTGACTGGAGCGTATAAGCACCATTTTCGCTGGCGTGCTTGGGGACAAGCCGCCGGCCCGGCACTTGTCGGTAAGGGCCGGCCACGTAATAACCTGGGGCACCGTTTCCCGCCGGCCCAACGGGCCGGGAGATCGGAGCCCAGGGCTTCGGCCACAGGCCGACGCCCTGGGTCACAGGAGGCCGATCTACCCCGCGGCCTGAAGGGCCGCGAGATGTTTGTTCGAGACGGTTCCGCTCCTGATAAAGGCTCCCGCGGCCCTT
>DASPXX010000342.1:0-9486 GCA_035637095.1 Thermoanaerobaculia bacterium | reverse complement strand
CACATCGTCAGCGACGGCTGGTCGATGGGCGTGTTGATCCGCGAGGTCGTGGCGCTGTACACCGCGTTTTCCGCGCACCATCTCTCTCCCCTGCCGGAGCTGCCGATCCAGTACGCCGACTACGCCGTCTGGCAGCGCGAGTGGCTGCAGGGCGAGGCCCTGGACGCCGAGGTCGCCTTCTGGCGCGAGCAGCTGGCCGGCGCTCCGCAGGCGATCGACCTGCCGGCGGACCGCACGCGTCCCCCGGTGCACGGCTCCGCCGGGCACCACCTGCGGTTCACCCTGCCGAAGAGCCTGGTGGCGCAGATCCACTCTCTCGCCCGCCAGGAGGGCGCGACGCTCTACATGGCGCTCCTCGCCGCCTTCGAGGTGCAGATCCACCGCTACACCCGGCTCGCCGACTTCCTGATCGGCTCGCCGGTCGCGAACCGCCAGCACCGCGAGCTCGAAGACCTGATCGGCTTCTTCGTCAATACCCTGGTGCTGCGCGCCCGGGTGCCCGGCGACCTCTCCCTGCCCGATCTCCTGGCGCAGGTCCGGGAGACGACGCTCGCCGCCTTCGGCCGGCAGGACCTGCCGTTCGAGAAGCTCGTGCAGTCGACCGAGGTCGCCAGAGACACCAGCCGCTCGCCGCTCTTCCAGATCCTCTTCGTGCTGCAGAACGCGCCGGCGCAGACCCTGGCTCTCCCCGATCTGACGCTGGAGGTCCTGGAGCCCGAGAGCGGCACCTCGAAGTTCGATCTGACGCTCTCCATGATGGAGACCGCCGAGGGGCTCCACGGCTTCCTCGAATACAGCACGGACCTGTTCGACGCGACCACGGCCGCCCGCATGCTCGGCCACTTCCGCAACCTTCTCGAGGAGCTGGCCACTGACCACCGGCGCCACATCTCCGAGCTGTCGATGCTCGGCATCGCCGAGCGCCGGGAGCTGCTGGCGGCCTGGAACGACACGCGCACCGAGATCCCGGCGCTGTCGTTCCACCGTCTCTTCGACCTGCAGGTGCGCATCTCGCCGGACGCTCCGGCGGTGGTGGGCAACGGCACGGTCCTCACCTATCAGGACCTGAACCACCAGGCCAACCAGCTCGCCCGCCATCTGCGCGAGCTGGGCGCCGGACCGGAGGTCCGGGTGGGGATCGCGCTCGAGCGCTCGCCCGCCATGCTCACGGCTCTGCTGGGTACGCTCAAGAGCGGCGCCGCCTACGTGCCGCTCGATCCGTCGCATCCGCGCGAGCGGCTGGCGATGATCCTCGCCGATGCGCGGCCGGCGGTGCTCTTGACCGGCGAGCGGCTGCAGGGCGAGCTGCCGGTGCCTGAAGGATGCCGCGTCGTCTGCCTCGATGGAGCCTGGGACGAGGGAGGCCTGCTGGCCGCGGAGGCCAGCGAGGATCTCGCCGAGGATGCGAGCCTCGAATCTCCCGAGAGCCTCGCCTACGTCATCTTCACCTCCGGCTCGACGGGTAAGCCGAAGGGCGTGCAGATCACCCACGGCGCGCTGGTCAACTTCCTCTTCTCGATGCAGCGCGCGCCCGGTCTGGGGGCCAGCGACGTGCTGGTCGCGGTGACCACTGTCTCCTTCGACATCGCGGCCCTGGAGCTGTTCCTGCCGCTCCTCGTCGGCGCCCGCATCGAGCTGGCCGGCCGCGAAGAGGTCTCGGACGGCGCCCTCCTCGCGGCACGCATCGCGAGCTCGGAGGCGACCGCCCTCCAGGCCACGCCGGCCGGCTGGCGCATGCTGCTCGACGCGGGCTGGCCGGGCGACCCGGGGTTCAAAGCTCTGTGCGGCGGCGAGGCCCTGACCCCGGACCTCGCGGAACGGCTGCTGCCGCTCGTCGGCTCCCTCTGGAACGTCTACGGCCCGACCGAGACCACGATCTGGTCCGCCGCCGGGAGGGTCGAGCCGGTGAGCGCCGCGGTGGCGGCCCCTACGGGATCCATTCCCATCGGCCCGGCGATCGCCAACACGACGCTCTACGTGCTCGACCAGTACTTCGATCCCGCGGCGGTCGGCGTGATGGGCGACCTGTTCATCGGCGGCTCGGGCCTGTCGCGCGGCTATCTCGGCTCACCGGAGATGACCGCCGACCGCTTCGTCCCCGATCCCTTCGCCGGGAAAGCCGCTCGGGGAGCGCGCCTCTACCGGACGGGCGACCTGGCGCGGCGGCGCGGCGACGGCACGATCGACTTCCTCGGGCGCGCCGACCACCAGATCAAGATCCGCGGCTACCGCATCGAGCCCGACGAGATCGCCGCGGTCCTCGCCAAGCATCCGGGGGTGCGGGAGACGGTCGTGGTGGCCCGCAAGTCGGCCATCGGCGATCCCCGCCTGGTGGCCTATCTGATCCCCGGGGACCCGGCGCCGGCGTTCGACGACCTGCGCGGCTTCCTGCGCGACAAGCTGCCGGCCTACATGCTGCCGACCGACTACGTGATGCTGGAGTCCTTCCCGCTCAACCCCTCGGGCAAGGTCGACCGCCGCGCCCTGCCGGCGCCGGAGGCGGCCGTTGCGGCAGACCGCGAGCTGGCGCTGCCCGAGACGCCGACCGAGGAGACCCTGGTCGCCGTCTGGGAGCAGGTCCTCGGCCGCACCGGGATCGGCATCCACGACAACTTCTTCGAGCTGGGAGGCCATTCGCTCCTCGCGCCGCAAGTCATCTCTCGCGTCGAGCAGACCTTCCAGATCCGCCTCCCCCTGCGCACCTTCTTCGAGTCGCCGACCATCTCCGCCACCGCGCTCAACATCGACCTCCTCCTCCTGGAAGAGATCGAAGCGCTCACCGAGGAGGAGGCGGCGGAAATGGGGGTCAGCGTGGTGTGAGGGCCTTGTTCCGCCCAACCATACCGCGTATTCTTCTGAGGAGGCGACGTCAATGACGCGGACCATCTTCTCCCCATCCGATCTGTCCGAGCGGACTCGCGAGATCCTGGACCGGGTACAGGACGGCGAGCTTGCAATCGTCGTCCGCGGAGGGGAGGAGCGGATCGTGCTCCTGGATGCCCTCGATTACCGCCTCCTGAGAGCCCTCGCCGTTTGCACCACCGGCGCAAGTGTCGGAGGGTCCGAGGACCTCCCGGAGGCTCGGGTTATCAGCGACTATCTCGCCGAGAGGATCAATCTCGGCAAGGCGGCCGAGCTGCTCCAGGCCACGCGGTTCGAACTCGAGGACAGTTTCCGGCGGCTTGGGGTTCCGCTCCGCCTGGGAGTCTCCTCGATCGAGGACGCACAGGCCGAGATGGCTGCCGCACGCCGTCACGCTTGAGCTCCTCCTCTGAATGCCGACCCTTTCAGACACCACGGTTCTGAATAACTTCGCTCAGATCCGGCGCCCCCACTTTCTGAAGTCAGCCTACCCGGATCTTGCCGCGCCGAGACCGGTCTGGGAGGAGCTAGAGCGAGGTGTACGTCGAGGATCGGTTCCTCTCTGCGACTGGTCCTGGCTGAAGATCCTCGATCTGACTGAGAGCGAACATGCCCGGGCAGAACAAATCGGACGCGGTCTGGGACCCGGAGAGGCTGCCTGCATCACAGCGGCTGTTTCTCGTGGATTCTCCATCCTTTCCGACGATCTGGACGCTAGAAAGCTGGGCCGTTCGCTCGGCCTCGACGTCTCCGGTTCCCTCGGAGTTCTCGGTCTCCTGGTCTTGAGGCAGATCCTCAGCCTGGAAGAGGCCGACGCCCTGTTGGCGGAGATGATGCAGCGCGGCTTTCGGAGCCCGCACCGATCTCTCCGCGAAATTCCCTCGCTGACGGCGGTCATCGGCCATTCATCGAGGCGGCCTCTCCTCACCCGGCGTCCAGTGGGCCTTTTTCAGGGCTTCCGCGATCTCCTCGAGCCGGGCGACTGTGAGCTTCTCCTGCTGCGCGGCCTCCTGGAAGAGCCGCACCGCAGCGAGCGCCTCAGGGTGGACGGCCTGGGCGGCGAAGATCTTGTGCATCTCCCCGGCGAGGCGGCGGACCTCGCTCCAGCGCGCCTGCCTGCCATAGAGGATCGCCAGATCGAGCGAGACCATGGCCGCGTCGAAGGCCACACGGTCGCGGATGAACCCCTCGCGAGCTTCGAGATAGGCCCGCTCGGCCTCGTCCATCACACCCCGTCCCGCCTCGATCCTGCCGCGCAGCCAGACGATCCGGAGGTGCGTGTAGGAGTCCTTGAGCTTCGCGAAGAGCTTGCGGTCGGTCTCCAGAATCTCCAGGGCCGCCGCATGCTCCCGTGCCTCCCACAGGAACAGCGCCAGGTTGAACCGGGCGGAGACATAGAGCCGCAGATCCCGCCGCGGGCTCACGATGTCCGCGGCGAGCCGGGTGGACTCGATGGCTTTGTGCAGGTTCCCCTGATGGAAGTACATCAGACCGAGCGTCACGAGCGGATGGGCGGCTTCCGCCAGGTCTCCGGCCAGGAAGTACTGGGTGATCGCACGGACGAGCAGCGTCTCGGCGCGGCGGAAGAGGCTCCGCTCCAGAAACAGCATGGCCTCGCAGGAATCGATCTCCGCCGTCACGGCCGGATCGGTCACTCCCCCCGTCGTCACCAGCGACCGGGCGAACGCGAACCGCCTCTCGGCTTCCGGCAGGTCGTCGAAATACCGGGCTGCATTTCCCAGGTAGGCGGCCGTGCGCGCCCAGAGGTCCGAGACCTCGGGGCCGTCCGGCGTGCGGCGGAGCACCGCGTCGGCGGTCTTCGCCAGCTCCTGCGCCCGGCGCATGTCCGCGGGCATCTCCTGCTTGCACCTCTCCAGAAGGAGAAGGGCCAGCTGGGGGCTCCGGTAGCGCAGGACGGAGCGCTCGATCTTGCTCAGCCGCTTCTCCAGTGGAAGGGAGAGGAGCTTCCGGAGGTCGCGGTTGGCGATTCCGGCGGCGGACGCGTCGGCCTGATGCCTGTGGTCCAGCAGATCCGGCAGTGCGCGAACGAGCGCCGCCCGCTCTGTGGGGCTCACCCTCCGCTCCCGCTGCCAAGCCGCGATCTCCTCGCGGCAGAACGAGCACGAGTCGGCGAGAGCCTCGACGACGGCTCTCTCGAGAACCTCAGCCGATACCTCTTTTCGCAGGACAGCCCACAGCAGCTCGCGCGTGATGTGGAGATGAGGCACAGAACCTCCTTCCCGGTAGCTGACGAGAAATATTGTAGCGCACGGTTGCGAAATGTGCGACACCGGAAGGGGAAAGAGAGAAAGACGGGGAGCCGGGGTGGCTGCCGGCTCCTCCAGAGCGCTTAGCGAGCTAACCCCAGGGGTCCATCCCCGGGCCACGATCACTACCATCCTGAGGAACGGGAGGAGCAGGAGGCACAAGGCCGGGGTCCTCGACGGCAGAAAGAATCTCGGCACAGGCCCGACGGACAAGCTCCATCCATGGAGGGCCGGCCGAGAGAGAGAGGATCAAGAGGAGGGCGGGAAGGACGGTACTGCGGGACATGGAGCGGCTCCTTTCGGGGGTGACCCCGCGCCGGCCCACCTCGGGCAGGCGAGGATCTGCCCCTCAAGGATTGTGCAGCGATGCTGACCTGTTGGGCGAATCAGAGAGCCCCCTGAACACCTCCTTCCGGTCAAGGAAGGTCCCACAGCGCAGTCCAAAAATTACACACCTCCGTCATGCCATATCACCATTTTTTAAATACCCCTTGACATCCCTTTCCAGGCGCCATAAGAATACGGACCACGACAGCTTCTGGCTTGTTGTTGGTTTGTCGCCGAAGTCCTCCTTCAGTCGACCGTTGAACGACTTTGTAAAAAAGTGCCGATGGCTGGACAACACAACACCATCATCTTCGTCCCTCACGCCCACGCGAAGCTCAGGAAGTGGAGGGTGACGAACCTGCAGATCGGCCTGGTGGCCGGCGCCTTTCTCCTCGTCACTCTCGGCTCGGCCTACTTCATCTGGTCCCACTTCAAGTCGCCGGCAAACCCTGTGGAGGTCACCCGCCTCCAGAAGGAGAACCAAGAGCTCCGGCAGGTGAACCGGTCGTTCGAGGAGAGCGTCCAGAAGCTTCAGGAACAGCTCAGCAGCTATGAGGACCGCACCCGCGACCTCGCGATCGTTGCCGGCGTCGAAAGCCTCGGCGACGGCATCGAGGCCGGGATCGGCGGCGGCGCGCCCGATGAGGTCGGCTTGACGGACCTCCCCAAGATCCAGGCGCGCGCCGCCCGCCTCGACGGCGTCCTCGACACGGTCGAGAACCGGTTGGAGCAGCGCATGCGCTGGATCTCCTCGACGCCCGCCATCTCTCCCGTGCGCGGGATCCTCACCAGCGGCTTCGGCGGCCGGGTCGACCCGATGACGCATGGGCACGGCAACCACCAGGGCGTCGACATCGCCGCGGCCTATGGCCAGCCGGTGCACGCCAGCGGCGACGGCCTGGTCATTCAGGCCGGCGAGCAGGGTGGCCTCGGCAGAGCCGTCTTCATCGCTCACGGCTACGGCCTGACGACCCGTTACGGGCACATGTCGGCGATCACCGTCCGTCCCGGCCAGCGGGTCAAGCGCGGCGACATCGTCGGCAGGGTCGGCAGCACCGGCCGCTCGACCGGCCCCCACCTCCACTACGAGGTGCGCCTCGACGGCGAGCCCCTGAACCCGGTCGGCTACATCCTCGACAACGGCAGCGGCCCGCTGTAGCCCTCACCGCGAAGCACACGTACGAACGCCGACTGACAGAGACGACCACGGACGGAGAAACCAGGATGTGCCGGCCGGGCGTTCTTGATCGTCCGTGCGGGTCCGTGTCTCCGTCCGTGCCCGTCCGTGTTGCCCTGCTTCCGCGGAATTCTTTCTGCTAGACTGCGGGTTGTAACCGCTTGCCGCGGGTGTCGACCCACGCCCTTTTCCAACTCAGACGAGAGCTCGATGATCAACCGACTCCTCACCTCGATCTTCGGCAGTCAACACCAACGGGACGTCAAAAAGATGCTGCCGGTCGTGGCGGCCATCAACGAGATAGAGCCACAGATCAAGGCGCTCTCCGACGAGGCCCTGCGCGCCAGGACCGAAGAGCTCCGGCGCCAGCTCGCGGACGGCCAGACCCTGGACGACATCCTCGTTCCCGCCTTCGCCGTGGCCCGCGAGGCCGCCTGGCGGACCCTCGGGATGCGCCCGTTCGACGTCCAGCTCATGGGCGGGATCGTCCTCCACAACGGCCGCATCGCCGAGATGAGGACCGGCGAGGGCAAGACCCTCACCGCGACCCTCCCCGTCTATCTCAACGCTCTCGAGGGTAAGGGCGTCCACGTGGTCACCGTCAACGACTACCTGGCCCGCCGCGACTCGGACTGGATGGGCCGGATCTACCGCTTCCTCGGCCTCTCCGTCGGCGTCATCACCCACGACCTGTCCGACGCCGAGCGCAAGCAGTCCTACGCCTCCGACATCACCTACGGCACCAACAACGAGATGGGGTTCGACTACCTGCGCGACAACATGAAGTTCGAGCTGGAGTCGATGGTCCAGCGCGGGCACCACTACGCCATCGTCGACGAGGTCGACTCCATCCTGATCGACGAGGCGCGCACTCCTCTCATCATCTCCGGGCCTTCCGAGGAATCGATCGACAAGTACTACGCCATCGACCGCATCATCCCGAAGCTGGTCAAGGGCGAGGAGATCGACGAGGGAGACGGCAAGAAGAGCACCACCGGCGACTTCCTGGTCGACGAGAAGGGGCACTCGGCCAGCCTGACCGACGAGGGCGTCGAGAAGGTCGAGCGCCTCCTCGGGATCAAAAATCTCTATGACCCCGCGAACATGGAGACCCTCCATGGGGTCAACCAGGGGCTGCGCGCCCATTCCCTCTACCAGCGCGACGTGGACTATCTGGTCGAGAACGGCAAGGTGATCATCGTCGACGAGTTCACCGGCCGGAAGATGGAGGGCCGGCGGTGGTCGGACGGTCTGCACCAGGCGGTGGAGGCCAAGGAGGGGGTCAAGATCGAGCGCGAGAACCAGACCCTCGCCACGATCACCTTCCAGAACTACTTCCGGATGTACAAGAAGCTCGCCGGCATGACCGGCACCGCCGACACCGAGGCGGCCGAGTTCGGCCAGATCTACAAGCTCGACGTGACGGTCATCCCCACCAACATGGAGATGATCCGCGACGACCGGGCGGACCTGGTCTATCGCACCGCCAACGAGAAGTGGAAGGCGGTGGTCGACGAGATCCGCGAGTGCCAGGCCAAAAACCAGCCGGTCCTGGTGGGCACGGTCTCCATCGAGAAGAGCGAGATGCTCTCGAAGCTCCTCTCCCGCCCGCCCGCGGTCAAGCACGTGGTGCTCAACGCCAAGTACCACGAGCGCGAGGCCTCGATCGTCGCCCAGGCCGGCCGCAAGGCCGCGGTCACCATCGCCACCAACATGGCCGGCCGCGGCACCGACATCGTCCTCGGAGGCAACCCCGAGGGACTGGCCCGCTCCGAGGCGGATCCGGCGGTCGAGCCCGAGAAGTACCAGGAGGCACTGGCGCGCTACCAGGAGATCTGGGCCCGCGAGCGCGACGACGTCCTCGCCGCCGGCGGCCTGCACATCCTCGGCACCGAGCGTCACGAGTCGCGGCGCATCGACAACCAGCTGCGCGGCCGCTCCGGCCGGCAGGGCGACCCGGGCTCGTCGCGCTTCTATCTGTCGCTCGAGGACGACCTGATGCGCATCTTCGGCTCCGACCGCATCCAGGGGCTGATGGGCAAGCTGGGCATGGAGGAGGGCGAGGCGATCGAGCACGGCATGGTCAGCAAAGCCATCGAGCGCGCCCAGAAGCAGGTCGAGGCGCGCAACTTCGAGATGCGCAAGCACCTCCTCGAGTACGACGACGTGATGAACAAGCAGCGCGAGGCGATCTACAAGCTGCGCCGCGACATCCTCGAGGGCAAGGAAGGGCGTGACTACGTCCTGGGGATCGCCGCGAACATCGTCGACGCCCTGCTGGAGACCCACTGCTCCGAGCGGCTGGACCCCGAGGAGTGGGACCTGAAGGGCCTGCGCACCGAGCTCCTGGCCTACTTCAACTTGAACGCCCAGGAGCTCGGCTTGAAGCTCGAGGAGCTGGGGATCGAGGAGCTGCGCGAGACCCTCCAGAGCGCCGTCGAGGAGCGCTACGCCGAGCGCGAGGCGCGCCACGAGCCCGAGCTCTACCGCAGCTTCGAGCGGGCTATCATGCTCAACTCGGTGGACGTGGCCTGGAAGGACCACCTCCTGGCGCTCGACCACCTCAAGGAGGGCATCGGGCTCCGCGGATACGGCCAGCGCGATCCGCTCAACGAGTACAAGCGGGAGAGCTTCGAGCTGTTCCAGGCGATGAAGGACCGGGTCGAGGACGACATCGTCCAGAAGCTCTTCCGCTACGAGCCGGTCACCGAGGAGCAGCTCGCCGAGCAGCGCCGCCGCCGCGAGGCGGTCCAGGCGCCGCGGATCGAGCTCTCCGCCCCACCCAAGGTAGAGGGGCCCTCGCGCTCGCAGCCGACCGTCAACAAGGAGGCGAAGGTCGGGCGCAACGATCCC
>DASPXX010000341.1:0-49600 GCA_035637095.1 Thermoanaerobaculia bacterium | reverse complement strand
ACAGGAATGGCTAATTTACCGATGGGAAGCGAGCCGTCGACGATGGGAATGGGCAGCTCACCAATAGGAAGCGGCTCCTCTACAACAGGAATGGCTAATTTACCGATGGGAAGCGCTCTTGGGGGGAAGGTCGCCCCTGCTGGGGCAAGAACCGCCCCTCGTAGGGGAGACGCTGCCCCTTTGGGGGAGACGCCGGGCGGAGGTGCCAGGCACGCATTCCTGGTTCTCCCTGTCGACGAAGGCATCGCCGGCCGGTGGGGCCGGTACAACAGTCCGGACCCTTTGCCGGTGCTCGACAGTCTGCTCGCCGCGACGGCGGGGCACGCATGCCCCAAACCGGGGCGCCCTTCCCCCGTTCCGGGCCGTCGCCGCCCCAATCGGGGCCGTCGCATCCGCAGCTGGGGGAAGCCCCGCCCCATTTTGGGCAGCCATCGCCCGGTTTGGGGCAGCCGTCCCCCCATCTCGGGCAGGCGCCGCCCCATTTGGGGCCGCCGTCGCCCCTCGAGGGGGAGCGGCTCCCCCAGGAGGAAAAGCATCCCGGCCAGCCGGCCGGATGACCGCCCGAGCGGGTGCCGTGCGTGGAGCAGATCCTAAATCTCGACGAGACCTCCGCCGGTGCCCTCGCATTCGCCCTGCGACATGTAGGTTTCCCAACCCGCGGGCGCAGCGCAGGTGTTCGCATACAGGCAGCAGATCCCCGTCTCCGGATTCTTCGCCCACACGACCACATCGCCACAAGCACCCTGATATTGCCGCGGTGCCGGACAATTGGGCACAGACCCAGGTGCAGCAGTGAGGAGGAACACTACGGAAGCCAGAAGAAGCCTCTTCAAGGACATGATCTCTCCCTTCGCCTGCCTGATTGGTTGGACATCGAGTACGGCCGAAGTCTAGCGGCCTCGGCCAGAAGAAGTACAGTGTCCTACCGAGACCCCGACGGGCAGGGCCGAAACCTCCCAGGGGCGACATCCAGCCCCGAAGGGGCGGCAGCAGACCGCCCTCAACTCTCAATATGCCTCCGCCCGGTCAGAGCAGGCCGTCGGCGGCGGACTCCAGGGACGCCGAGGCGGCTTGACCGGCTGCTTCGTGGGTCCTATGCCGCCGAGCGGGAGCGCATCCTCTGGAGCATTCCCGCTGCCTGAGCCTGGTCTCAAGCTCCTCTTCGACGAGAACCTGGCACCACGTCTGGCGCGCCGCCGTTTCATCGTGATCTCGCGGCGGGTCACGGTGAAACGGCCTCGGTTCGCCGTGAACGCAGTCTGATTCACGGTGATACGGCCTCGGGTTACCGTGAACGCGGCCCGATTCATGGAGAACCGGTCCCGATTCATGGAGAACGGGCCCCGATTCATGGAGAACGCGGCCCGATTCATGGAGAACGGGCCCCGATTCACGGAGAACCGGTCCCGCTTCGCCGAGAACGCGGCCCGATTCACGGTGATCTCGTCTCCGTTCACGGCGAACCGCGACCGGTTCACCACGATCTCGCGCCGCTGATCGCGAACGCGAGGACGCAACTGCCGCAGTTGGGTGAGACCGTCGACCGCCGGCCGAGAGGTGCCGGCCGTGCCCCCTGGGGACGCTGGCGTCTCGCTCACCGTCGTCGAGCCGGCCGTCACGATCGTCGAGCTCTCTCTTCCTTCTCTTCCCCAGGCAGGCACCGAGACCCCGGCGGGCAGGGCCGATCCCTCCCAGGGGCGACATCCAGCCCCGAAGGGGCGGCAGCAGACCGGCGTCGCGGCCTCGGAAGCCGATCCTGTTCGCCGGGAGTGTGTTCTGGCTCGCCCGGAACGTGCCCCCGCGCATCGGGAACGCTGTCCCGTTCAACGCCCCCCGAGGGAGCACGCGCGCAACCAATGCCGCTCTCCGCCCCTCCGGGGATCGCATCGCGGGAGCGTACGGCTTGGAAGGCCCTCCCTCGCTCCTGAGTGACCATGCCTCACTTCCAGGCCGCCATCGCCCGTTGGGGGATGGGCCGTTTGGGCTAAGCGCCCCCGGCGTCCTCCCATCGGACTCCTCGGTTCAGGCCCGTGGCCGCTGCGCCAAGACCGTGCTTTGCTCTAGAATGTGCCTTGACAATGCCTGACCACAACTACTTCTCGAACCTCATCTGGCAGATCGCCGACCTGCTCCGCGGCCCTTACCGGCCACCCCAGTACGAGCGCGTCATGCTGCCCATGACCGTCCTGCGCCGCTTCGATTGCGTCCTCGCACCCACAAAGAAGCGGGTTCTGGCCGAATATGAAAAGCGCAAGGGCGGCAAGCTCCAAGGCGATGCGCTCGACGCCCGGCTCAATGACGTGGCGGGCCAACGCTTCCACAACCACTCGGAGCTCGACTTCGAGAGGCTTAAGGGCGACCCGGACAACATCGAGAAGCAGAAGGTGATCCAGAAGGAACACGACACACGTGGTTTCGATGGCGGCTTCGGTGCCGGCCTCCCGCGGGTGAACGACGGTTCCCGTCGCAGTGCCACAGAGCGGACGATCGCTCTGCTCAAGGAACGCCGTGCCGCGCTCATAGCAGCCGCTGTGACAGGTAAAATTGAGATGGAAGGCGCTGCATGATCCGCGTGACGGTGAAGCCGGAGATGTTCCGCTGGGCCCGTGAACGTGCCGGGTTTGAGCCCGGCGCACTGGCCGACCGCTTTCCTCGCTTGGAAGCCTGGGAGCAGGGCGAAGCATTGCCGACACTCAAACAGCTCGAAAGCTTCGCCCAGGCGACTTATACGCCGGTCGGATATCTCTTTCTTCCGGAGCCACTGGTTGAAGAGGTCCCGATCCCCGATTTCCGCACGATGGGCAACGAACGACTCGGGCGGCCCAGCGCCGATCTGCTGGACACGCTCTATCTCTGCCAACAGCGCCAGGAGTGGTACCGCGACTATGCACGCACAGAGGGCGAAAGCTCCCTGCCGTTCGTGGGTTCCGTGAGCCTTGCGAGCGACATTGAGGAGACGGGTGCCCGCATCCGCGACGCCCTCGGCTTCGATCTCGAGGAGCGCCGCAAAACACCGACCTGGACAGAAGCGCTCCGGCGCTTCATCGGACTGGCGGACGATCTCGGCATCCTGGTCATGGTGAGCGGCGTCGTCGGCAGCAACAACCGCCGCAAGCTGGACCCGGAGGAGTTCCGCGGCTTCGCGCTCGTGGACCCGCTGGCGCCTCTCGTCTTTGTCAATGGCGCCGATACCAAGGCCGCCCAGATGTTCACCCTCGCCCACGAGCTGGCCCACGTCTGGCTCGGCCAGTCCGCACTGTCGGACGTTGCTCCGGCCTCCGCCCCGTCGCACGCTGTGGAGATCTGGTGCAACCGGGTCGCCGCCGAGGTCCTCGTCCCTCTCGCCATCTTTCGCGAGGAGTACCAACCCGAGGCGATGTTGGGAGATGAGCTGAACCGGCTGGCTCGGCGCTTCAAGGTCAGCACTCTGGTGATTCTGCGCCGGATCCACGATGCCGGCGGCCTCACGGCCGATCAATTCTGGCGCGAGTATCGCCGCGAGCTCGATCGACTCCGAGCCATGCCTACGGGTGGAGGCGGCAACTTCTATCTCACGCTCGGCGCCAGGGCGAGCAAGCGGTTCGCCCGTGCACTGGTGGTCAGCACGTTGGAGGGCCGGTCGTCCTTCACGGAGGCCTTCCGACTGCTGGGAATGAAGAAAATGGTGACCTTCCAAGAGCTCGGTCATAGCCTCGGAGTGGGCCTCTGATGGCATACCTGCTCGACGCCGACGTCTTCATCCGGGCGAAGAACCTGCACTACGGGCTCGACTTCTGCCCGGCTTTCTGGGATTGGCTGATCGACCGCAACGCCGCGGGAAATGTGTTCAGCATCGAGAAAGTCGGAGACGAGGTGCAGTCGATTGAGGATGACCTGTCCAGATGGGCGGCCGGTCGGGGGCCGGGTTTCTTTCTCCCGCCCGGCACGAGCGACCTTGCGTCTTTGGCAGCGGTCAGCGCGTGGGCAGGAAGCCACCACTACGAGCCCTCCGCAGTGAGCACTTTCCTTCAGGTTGCCGATTACTACCTCGTTGCCCAGGCGCATGCCGGGAAGCACATCGTCGTGACGCATGAGATTCCCTCCGCCTCAACCCGCAGGATCAAGATTCCGGACGCCTGCATCGGTTTAGGTATCAAGTGCATGACGCCGTTCGAGCTGCTCCGGCTCGAGCGCGCGCGGTTTATTCTGGGACCCCAACGGTGAAGCCAACGAGTGAAGCCGCCTTCGAGACCGTCATCGAAGCTCATCTCCTCGCCCACGGCTACGTCTCCGTGGACCGGGCCGGCTTCGGAATCCCTGGGATTGGAGGAGTTCAAGACCATGTTGGAAAAGAGAGTCGAAGAGTGGAACCGGGAGCTTCGCGAAAAGGGGCGGCTTGTCGGGCTCAAGCAAGGCCGTCAGGAAGGTCGCCAGGAAGGTCGTCAGGAGGGCCGCAAGGAAGGTGAGGCCATAATTCTGCTGCGACAGCTTGAGCGCAAATTCGGGCGTGTCGACGCAAATACCCGCAAGCGGGTGCGGGGTGCAGATGCGGAAAGTCTGCTTGTTTGGGGCGATCGGGTGCTCACGGCCGAGCGGCTGGAAGACGTCTTCACGAACTGAGCGGTCCCACCTCGCCCACCCGCCCCCCGATCACCTTCCCTTGTGGGGAGACCTCGACGCGCGCGGCATGGAAGCCCGGGGCGTAAGCCCCGGGATTGGAAGACCGAGATTTTCCAAAGCCCCGAAGGGGCGACAGCACGCCGCCACGATCTTCGCGAGTAAGGCACGAGGAGCTCGAGATGATCGTGGCGATCAAATCAGGTTCCGTGGAAGATTGCTGTCGCCCCTTCGAGGCTTGTGAAGGATCTTGGCTCGGTACCCGGGGTCGCCGCTCCTTCGTCGCTCTGACCCCGGGCTATATGCTGTCGCCCCCTCCGGGGGCTCTTCGGATGCGGCATGCGGAGCTGCCGTCGCGACCGGAGCACCGCGCTCGGTGCCCTTGGAACTGCCCAGATCTGTACGGTGGGATTGCGATTGGTGGAGAGAGGGCGGAGTGAGAATCCCCCGGCGACCGCCTTGGCGGCGATCGCCGGTCACGCCGAATACCTTTACTGCCCGGACCAGGCGGTCTGCAGGGTGACCTGCACGTCGGGTCCGATCTGGACGTCCTTGCCGATCAAGCTGCCGCGGGCCTGGGTGCGGTCGGCGATCCAGAGGGTGCCGTTGGGGGCGTAGAGGTTGGCGGTCAGGGTGTTGTCCGCCCCGATCTCGACCGCCTTGGGCGTCTCGGCGAGCCCGCCGCCGGTGCCGTTGATCCCTGCCACGTAGAAGACGATCGATGAAGCATTGATGGTGGCGCCGGTGTTCGGGCCGACGGTGTTGGTGGCCTTGATGCTCACCTTCTGCTGCACGCGCACGGTGGACGCGGCCGAGAAGAGCAGCTTGGCCTGGGTGTCGGTGGTGATGGACCGGAAGTGATAGGTGCCGCCGCTGAAGATGACGGTCCCCTTCTTGCCGACGATCAGATCGCGGTAGTTGCCCGGAGCGAGTGTGCGGTTGCCGTTGGCGCCTACGCTGACGTCGGTGGTGCTGGGGGTTGCCGTCAGGAAGGCGGGCAGGGAGGCGAAGACCGGGAGCGTGAGGGTCGAAGTCTGCTGGCCGGTGATCGTGCCGCTGTTCGTGAGCTGGTTGAAGAAGATGTCGCTGGCAACCGTGGTCCCCGCGGCGATGGTGAGGCTGTCGGCGTCGAGGTCCCAGCCTGCGGGCGTGGTGACGGTACCCGCCAGACTGAGCTCGGCGCCGTTGAGGAACGGACCCGCTCCGGCCTGGTTGACGACGACGTCCCCGGAGAGCACGTCGGCGCCGGTCTGAATCCACGCGCTGTTGGTCGCCAGGATTGCCACCCGTTCGAGAGCGTCCTTGACGGTGATGGTGACCGTGGCCGTGTTGGTGGCTGCGCCGTCGCTTACGGTATAGGTGAACGTATCGACGCCGTTGAAGTTGGCCGCCGGGGTGTAGGTGACGGACGACGGGCTGAAGCTCGCCGAGCCATGGGTCGGTGTCGAAACCCCGGTGACCGTGAGCGCGCTCCCCTCGATATCCGAATCGTTCGCCAGGACCGAAACTGTCACCGCCACACCCTCGCGGGTTGTGCCGGCGTCACTGATCGCAACCGGTGGATCGTTGACGGCGGTAATGCTGATCGAAACGGTTCCGGTGGAGGTGCCACCGTTGCCGTCGGAGATCGTGTAGGTGAACGAGTCGGCTCCGTTGTAGTTAGCGGCCGGCGTGTAGGTCACGCCAGAGGCGGTGAACGTTACCGAACCGTGGGCCGGCTGCGTGACGGCGGTGACGGAGAGGGTGTCGCCGTCTGGATCAGAATCGTTGGTGAGGACGGAAATCGACTTGGCCGTATCCTCGGCGGTGGTCGCCGAGTCGGCGCTGGCTGACGGCGCGTCGTTCACCGACGTGACCGTGATGTTGACCGTTCCGGTTGCAGAGCCACCGTTGCCGTCCGAAACCGTATACGTGAACGAATCCGTTCCGTTGTAGTTAGCGGCCGGCGTGTAGGTCACGCCAGAGGCGGTGAACGTCGCCGAGCCGTGCGCCGGCTGGGTGACGGCGGTGACCGTGAGGGTGTCGCCGTCCGAATCAGAATCGTTGGTGAGAACGGAGATTGACTTGGCGGTGTCCTCGGCAGTGGTCGCCGAGTCGGCTCCGGCCGACGGCGGATCGTTGACGGCGGTGATGGTCACCGAAACCGTTCCGGTGGCGGTGCCGCCGTTGCCGTCCGAAATCGTATAAGTGAACGAATCGGCTCCGTTGTAATTGGCCGCTGGTGTGTAGGTCACGCCGGACGCGGTGAACGTTGCCGATCCGTGGGCTGGCTGGGTGACGGCAGTGACGGCAAGGCTGTCGCCGTCGGGGTCGGTGTCGTTGGCAAGAACGTTGACGGCCGCCGCGGTGTCCTCGGTGGTGGTGGCGGTGTCACTGCCGGCGGTTGGAGCGTCGTTGACCGGCGTGACGGTGATTGAAACGGTGGCGCTCGCCGTGCCGCCCTTGCCGTCGCTGATCGTGTAGGTGAAGGCGTCGGCGCCGTTGTAGTTGGCGGCCGGCGTGTAGGTGACGGAGACGGTTGTGAAGGTCGCCGTGCCGTGCGCGGGCTGGGTCACTCCGGTCACCGTCAGGCTGTCGAGCTCGGGATCAGAGTCGTTGGTGCGCACGCTGACGGTCTTGGCAGTGTCCTCGGCGGTGATGGCGGTGTCGTCGACCGCGACAGGCGGATCGTTCACCGGCGAGATGGTGACGTTGACGGTGCCGGTGCGGGTACCGCCGTTGGCGTCCCGCAGCGTGTAGGTGAACGAGTCGGAGTTGTAATAGTTGAGCGCCGGGGTGTAGGTGATGGTGTTGTCGGCATTGACCTGGGTCGAGCCATGGAGACCCTGGGTCGCGCCGGCCACCGACAGCGCATCCCCCTCGGGGTCGGAATCGTTGGCGAGGACGTTGACGGTGACCGGGGTGTCCTCGGCGGTGCTCGCCGAGTCGGAGATCGCCACCGGCAGGTCGTTCACCGAGGTGACGGTGACGTAGACCGTCGCCGTTGCCGTCAGATTCCCGAGGTCCTGGATCGTATAGGTGAAGGAGTCCGGACCGTAGTAGTTCCCGCTGGGGGTGTAGACGATGTTGCCGGTGGAGACGTTCTTGAACGCCGTGCCGTGGGCCGGGATGCCGACCGTGAGGACTTGCGTGCCCGAGCCGTCGTCGATGTCGTTGCTCAGCACGTTGATCTGGATCGTGGTGTCCTCAGGGGTGGTCACGTTGTCGTCCACCGCCCTGGGCGGGTCGTTGACGGGGCTCACGGTCACCGAGACGGCCGCGGTGGCGGTACCGCCGTGGCCGTCGCTGACGGTGTAGGTGAAGGAGTCGATGCCGTTGAAGTCGGCCGCGGGGGTGTAGGTGATCGTGCCGCCGGTGAAGGTGGCGGTGCCGTAGGCGGGTGGAGTGACCGACTCGACGGACAGGCTGTCGCCGTCGACGTCGGAATCGTTGGCGGTCACGTTGATCGCCACCGCCGTGTCCTCGTTGGTCGTAGCACTGTTGGCGTTCGCCACCGGCGGGTCGTTGACCGGGGTGAGGGTCACCCGCACGAGGCCGGAGGCGGCGCCGCCATGCCCGTCCGAGAGGTTGTACAGGAACGTGTCGGTGCCGTTGTAGTTGAGCGCCGGGATGTAGGTCACGGTGCCGTCGGCATTGAGGGTGGCGACGCCGTGCAGGCCCTGGGTGAACCCGGTGATGGTCAGCGCGTCCCCTTCGACGTCGCTGTCGTTGGCGAGCACGGCGATGGTCACCGGAGTGTCCTCCAGGGTCGTGGGGTTGTCCTGGACCGCCACCGGCCGGTCGTTGACGGGGGTCACCGTGAGGGATACCGAGGCCGTGGCCGTGTTGCCGTGGCCGTCGCTGGCCGTGTAGGTGAACGCGTCGGGGCCGTTGTAGTTGAGCGCGGAGGTGTAGACCAGGCTGCCGCTCAGCGTGAGGGTGCCGTGCGCCGGCTGCGTCACCGACTGGACCCCGACGAAATCGTTGTCCGGATCGCTGTCGTTCAGGGTGACGTTCAGGTTGGTCGGCGTGTCCTCCTGGACGGTGATCACGTCGTCGCGCGCCACGGGCGGGTCCTGGACTGCGGTCACGGTGAGGTCCACCCGCGTCGGGACGGATTCGGCGCCGGCTCCGTCGGCCGCGTAGTAGTTGAAGAAATCGGCGCCGTTGTAGTTGGCCGCGGGCGCGTAGGTGATCGTGCCGTCCGCGTTGATCACCGCCGTGCCGTGGGCCGGCTGGGTGACGCGGGAGACGGAGAGCGCGTCGCCATCCACGTCCCTGTCGTTGGTGAGGACCGCGAATGTCAAGGGCGTGTCCTCCAGCGTGGTGAACCGGTCCGGAAGGCCGATCGGCGGATCGTTGACCGGGGTGACGATGACGGTGACTGTCGCCGTCGCCTGGTGCGTGCCGTCGAAGATCGAATAGGTGAAGGTGTCGGTGCCGTTGAAGTCGGGGTTCGGGGAGTAGTCGATCTTGCCGAAGCCGTCCGGGTAGAAGAAGTAGGTGCCATGGGCGGAGTGGTGCTCGATATTGTCCATCACCAGGAAGACCGGCCCTTCGGCGTCCGAGTCGTTGGCCAGAGGGTCGAGCCTTTCGCCGAAATCCTCCGAGATGGTGAAGGAGTCGTCGCGGGCGACGGGCAGATCGTCGACCGGAGTGAGCGTGATCCGGACGGTGGCCGTCGCCGTCGCGCCGGAGGGATCGGAGATCGTATAGGTGTAGGAGTCGGTACCGTAGTAGTTGGGATTGGGTGTGTAAATGGACGAGCCGTCGAGCGTTCCGTGCGCGGGTTGGGTGAAGGACCTGATCTCGAGAGGATCGCCGTCCGGGTCGTAGTCGTTCTGCAGAATCTGGATGAGAGCCCAGTGGTCCTCCTGCATGACGAGCGTGTCGTCGACCGCCACCGGCGGATCTTGAACCGGCAGGATGTGCAGGGTGGAGGTCCCGTCGGCGGTGGCCCCATCGAGATCCTGATAGCGGTAGGTGAACGTGCGGTCGCCGTTGGCGTTCAGGGCTGGCGTGTAGGTGAGGCTGCCGTCCGAGTTGCTCACCAGGGTTCCGTCCGCCGGCGGAACGAGCCAGACGAGGACCGGCGTGTCACCGTCCGGATCGCTGACCGGTAATGTAAAGGTGAGCGGTGTGTCTTCCGTCACGTTGAAGACCAGCCCGGTGGGCACGGCGGGCGGGTTGTTGACCGGTATCAAAGTGAACTGGATCGTGGCCTCGGCGGTGTTTCCGAAGCTGTCGCTGACGGTGTAGCGCAGAGAATCGGTGCCGTTGTAATAAGGGACCGGAGTGTAGAGCACGCCTCCGCCGTTGAGGAGGTCCACCGTGCCGTGGCTGGGCGGCACCGAGATCCCGGTCAAGGTCAAAGGATCGCCTTCCGGATCGGAGTCGTTGAAGAGCGGATAGAGAACGATCTGGTTGCCCTCGGACTCGGTGACCGCATCGTCCTGAGGCGTGGGGGCCTGGTTGGAGCCGATCGTCGCCTGCGCCGAAAAGGGGACCACGGCGTTGTAGATGACCTCTGCCTCGACCTGCTCTCCCGGCTGGACGGTCAGGTGAGGATATCCGGCTGTGGCACCGGTATCCACGGTCCCCTCGAAGAGACCGGTGTCGACCCCGGTTTCATAGAGGTAGATCAACACGCTGGAGCCGGACGTCAGGCCGCGGACGGTGACGGGCATGATGTTCACCAATCCCGGGTAGTTGTAAGCGTCGCCTTCCCCCCGGATGTGGAGGCGGCTGCCCCACCCGAACTGGCTGGCGGGGTTGCCGTTGGCGTCGACGAACCAGACCCGGCCCGGGAGGACGGTGCCGGTCACCGAGGCCGCACCGAGGCTCACGGTCACCGTGTCCTGCTCGTTGTTCGCCGAGATCCAGTCCTCCAAGGTGTGGTTCTCCAACGCCGGAGACGGTGTCGGCCAGAAGAGGATCTGGCCGGTGAATACGCCGGTGTCCGGACCGGTCTCGGTGAGGTCGAAGGTTTCCTGGTCGCGGACGTCGCCGTTGACGTCCTTGGTGACGGCGACCACGGAAAGGGTCTCAGCCACGGCCGGGCTCAGGTTGTCCGCGGGATCGGTGGCCCGCATACGGACGTAGGACTGCTCGAAGAGGGCCGTCGTCGGATTGCCGGTGTGGTCGAGGAGCTCCAAAACCATGGAGCCCGTGGGAGCACTGATGGTCGTGGTGGACCCCAGGTAATTCAAGTGGCTGGCGACCAGGGTCCCCCCCTCGTCGATCTGGAGCACGCCGTCGCCGGGGACGGCGGGTCCTGTGGCCGTCGTGATCGTCGCGCGGGAGTAGATGTCGCCGGGATAGCCGCCGGCATATTGGGGGAAAACGGTCTCCGTGTCGCCTCCCGGCTGCGCGGTGAGCGTGACCGCCATGTTGGCGCCGGTGTTGTCCCTCAGCTCAACGATGAAGGCGTCTCCGATGGGGATCCGGCTCAGCGGGTTTCCCTGGTCGTCGAGAAAGCCCAAGGACGATGCATAGGTCGGAATCGAAGCCTGCGGGCAAGGAGCCGTCTGGCACGTGAGGGTGATCCGGACGGTGTCATAGCGGTGCGGGGGGCCCGGGTCCTCCGTGATGGTCAAGCCAAAGCCGGATGAGGTGTCGGACATCAGCTTGGGATACAGAAACACGGAGCCGACGAAGACGCCGGAGCCGGCAGGGCTCTCCTGGAGGGGGCCCGTCAGGTGGTCGCCACGGATGTCGGATGAGACCTCCACCGGGAGAGAGCCCAGGCCGGCCGAGGCGCTGTCCGTCACCCGGAAGAATAGGTAGGAGAACTGCCGGGCCTGGGTCAGCGGCTGGCCATCGTAGTCCGTGAGCTCGATCGAGGTCTGCCCGAACGCCGGGCCACTGGCGAAAAACAAGGCGAGCACGAGGAACAGCAACGACAACAACCGTGTGATCCGTCGTTGGAACATAGAATTGATCTCCCTCCCGGGACAGGGGCCCCCGGGCTCATCAGATTGGATACGGCTTACGGCGTACGGAATAGAGTGCGGCTTCCGGCTGAATACGGGTCAACCGGGCGCAAGTTGCAGATTTCGGATCTTTTCGATAAGCGTGACTGCTGAACATCGACCAACTCCCACCGATCGGAGCCGTGGTCATCGCCGTGCCTCTCAAGATCGTCCACGGCAGAACCCCTGGCGAGCGCCGCGGGCCTCGGTAAGTTAGCGCCTATGGGGGACGGGCACCGAGAGGTAGATTCGTAGCACGCGCAGCAACCCGGCCGCCTCTGCTTCCTCGCGACGGCTTCGTTTCTGGTCCTTCGGGACAATGCCCCAAGGCAGGTGTGGTAGATAGAGCTCATGACGTCACCCTCAGGTCCGTCCGATGCAGGACACCCGGCCGCCCACGCGCCTCGCCGCCGCTCCTGGCTGAGGCCGCGACTCGACTGGCTCCTGGTGTTCGTGCCGGTCGCCATCGCCCTCAGGTACTTGCCGTCGCTCGAGAACCCGACGGCACTCTTCGTCGTATCGTGCCTCGCGATTGTCCCCCTGGCCAGGTGGATGGGGCGCGCCACTGAGCACCTGGCCGAGCACCTCGGGCAGGGCGTCGGCGGACTCCTCAACGCCACGTTCGGCAACGCCGCCGAGCTCATCATCGGACTCTTCGCCCTCTCGAAGGGGCTGACAGGCGTCGTCAAGGCCTCCATCACCGGCTCGATCATCGGCAATGTCCTGCTCGTCCTCGGCCTCTCGTTCCTCTCGGGCGGCCTCAAGTTCCGCAAGCAGGAGTTCAGCCGCGTGGCCGCGGGCGTCTCGGCGACGGCTCTCACGCTCGCCGCCATCGCTCTCGTCATCCCGACGGTCTTCCACCAGACGGCGGCTGCCGTGCCCGTCGCGCAGGGCGGCTGGACGCCGGCGAAGGAGCAGGGGCTCTCGCTCGCCATCGCCGTCGTGCTCTTCCTGACCTACGCGCTGATGCTCGTCTTCTCGCTGATGACGCACCGGGAGGTGTTCGGCGCGGACGACTCGAAGGATGTGGCCTGCGAGGCGGGCGAGGAGCTGACCTGCCTGGAGGCCGAGGAGGGCGCGCACGCGCCATGGTCCGTGGGCAAGTCGGTCGGCGCCCTGCTGGGGGCGACGGCCTTCGTCGCACTCATCTCTGAGTTCCTGGTCGGCGCCATCGAGAGCGCGCGCGAGTCCCTGGGGCTGACCGAGGTCTTCGTCGGCGTCATCGTCGTCGCCATCATCGGCAACGCCGCCGAGCACTCCTCGGCCGTCCTGATGGCGCTGCGCAACAAGATGGACATCAGCATCGGCATCGCCATCGGCTCCAGTCTCCAGGTCGCGCTCTTCGTCGCCCCGGTGCTGGTCTTCGCCTCCTACCTCTTCGGCCGTCCAATGAATTTCGAGTTCACCGTTCCGGAGGTCGTTGCGGTCGTGGCCTCGGTCATCATCGTCGAGCAGATCAGCAGCGACGGCGAGAGCAACTGGATCGAGGGGCTCCAGCTCCTCTCGGTCTACGCCGTGCTCGCCGTACTCTTCTTTTTTCTCCCCGACGTGCACCCGGCGGGGGCTCACCAGTAAGGAGGGTTCCCACCGGCTGCCTTACCGCGGCGAGACGGCCCCTCACCCCCGTCCCCCATAGGCGCAAACTGCGGTCCCTGGAGCGCCAGAGAGCCGGCTTCGCCGGGACCCTCACCCCCGTCCCCTCTCCCACACGCACTCCCGCCACCCGGGAGAGGGGCGCCGCCACCCAGGGCAGGCACAAGACCTGCCCCTACAGTTGCCTTCACAGCCTTCGTGTTCGGGTAGGGGCAACCCTTGTGGTTGCCCTGTTCCCCCTCTCCCGGGCGGGTGTGAGGGTGCGTGTGGGAGAGGGGGCTAGGGGGTGAGGGTCCCGGCGAAGCCGGCTCCGGAACGTTCGCTGACCCCTCAGAAAGAGGGAAGGTACGGCGACCGTCCGGGCAGCTCCCCCCGCCCCACCACCCCTCTCTCCACCGCCAATGTGGCGAGGGCGAGGCCGGGGAGGCAGAGGAGCCAGTCGGGCTGGTGGCGGTGCTCTTCCCGGGTGGCCTGCTCCTCGTGCCAGGTGACGAGACGGCTCAGGGTGGCGCGGAAGGAGGCGCCGTCGCCTGCCGCGAGGGACTCCAGCGCCGCGGCTTCGAGGAGCGCGCCCGGGGTGGCCTGGGGCGTCAGGGTCAGGGGCGGGATTGGACGGCTGAGGACGAGATCCCGCCAGGCCTTGGCCAGGGCCTGATCGTCCGGCGTTGTCACCACCGAGCCGGGACCCAGGTAGGAGGCGCCTTCCGGGTCCTCGACGTGAGGGGCGAGCGAGCGGGCGAGGGCGAGGTCTTCGGCGGCCAGGGCGAGGAGCAGGGCCTCGCGGCCACGGCGAGAATTGGCCAGGGACTCGTCCGGCTCGGTCCCCCGCAGCTCGAAGACCCGGAGGAGCGCGCGGGCCGCGAGCTGGAAGATCTCCTTTACGTCGTCCAGGGGAAAACCCAGGGCGTACCGGCTGAGCCCCAGATCCTCGAGATAGGTCGCGAGAAGGGCGTGCTCGATCTGCCCGCCGGAGCCCGGGGCCGCCATCTCCCGGGCGAGCTGTTCTCCGGCTTCGGCGCAGAACCTCTCGATCCCCTCCGCCCAGGGAAGATCGAGCGCAGGGAGGCGGGGCACAGGGCTCAAAAGGCGATCCTCGTCGGTTTGTAGGCCCAGGTGCCGACCTTGGCCGTGGGCAGCGGGCTCCCTCCGGAGAGCGGGGTCGAGTAGGCGACGCCCTTGAGCCTCCCCTCGCGGAGAGCCTTGGCGAGGGCGCGCGCCCAGGACTGGCCGGCGGAGCCGCCCTCGTTATACAGCCGGCGGATGTTGCCCACCACCCAGTCGAATTCCATCTGCCCCGGCGCGAGCCTCGCGCTGCCGCCCTTGTATTCGACGATGTAGACGTCGCCCGTGTCGAGGTTCGGCCCCTGGCGCATCACGTCGTCGAAACCCTGGTCGAAGCCGCCGATCTGGATCGGGTTGTCGAACCCGACGTCGATCAGGCCGTCCGCCTTGGCCTGGCTCTCGCCGTACTTGACGCCGATGTCGTGCGCGCGCTCGACCAGCTCGCCGCGGATCCGCGGGTCCTCGCGGGCCGGGAGCTTCTCGATTCCCTTCTCGCCCTTGGTGTTCAAGAAGGCGAGCTTGGCGTTGAGGTCGGCGGGGGTCTTCGACTGCTCGAGCTGGGAGATCGCGGCCGTGAGCTCGCCCCGGCGGTCGTAGAGGTACTTGCGCAGAGCCGCCTCGTCATAGCCGGGACCGACGTTCCGGAGGTAGCGCTCGAGGCGCTGGATCTCCGCCTGCGTGGCGTTCGGCGGATAACAGGGCGAGCTGCATTTCTTGAGGACGACCGCGGCGAGCGGGCTTTCGACGAGCGCCTCGCGCAGTGTGTCGTTTTTCTCCAGCAGGGGCTTCGTTTCCTCGTTGACCGGGCCGAGCCGCTGCAGGTCCTCCTGGACGTCATACTTGTGGAACATCTCCTCCACGTTGGCGCGGACGGGAGGGCCGGACGTCTCGCCGGCCGCCGGCAGGGCGAGGGGCGGGGCCTTGCTCTCGCCGGACGGCAGGGCCAGGGGCTTGGACCCGGCCGGGCGCGCCGGGGCGGAGGGCTTGGCGCAAGCTCCGTAACAGGTGCTCACGATGACGATGCCGGCGGTCGAGTCGATCACCGCCATCCTCTGATCGTGCGTCATCTCCGAGGTATCGATCACGGCCACGTCGGGATACCTCTTGCCGTAGAACTTCGCGTCGTCGCGGGCGAACTTCTTCTCCGGGTGGGTGCCGCCGGTGGACGACCCGTGGTAGCCGGTGATGATCGTGACCTTCTTGCCCTCTCGCCGGGCGCGGACCACGATCCCTTCCACATGGGCGGGCAGGACGCTGATCGGGGTCAGCGACTTGAACACCTCGGCGCCGGCCGCATTCGTCGCGAGGATCCACTCCGACTCCTGGGTCGGCCACTGCGAGGGATGGGAAGGGTCATGCACGGGCTCCGACTCCTCGCCCGGCCCCGGCGAGGGATGGGAGGGCTCCGCCGGCTGGCCCGTCTCCGGAGGCCGGGGGGGTGTGCTCGAGGGGTCCAGCGGCTCGATGTCGCGGATCATGGGCCGTTTGGCCGCCTCGCCGGCTCCGGGGGGATTGCCGTGCCCGGTCGCTGCCGGGAGCTCCGGGGCGCCCGGGGGGTGCCTGACGGGTTCGGGAGGCGAGGTCTTGAGCCTGGCCTCGAGGTGCGCCTGGTGGGCGCGCTCGGCGAGCGATCCCCCGACGGTGATGCCGACCGAGAGCATGGTCTGGCCGATGAGCATCGTCAGGGCGGCCGCCCGCTCTCCCTCGGGGAGGGCCTGGAGCTTGTTGATCTGGTCGATCAGGTTGGCGCCCATCAAGATCCCGCCCAGGGCGTCGGCGCCGTAGCCCAGGATGAGGAGGCCGCGGCCCACCCGCACCAGACGCAGCGATCCGGCCCCCAGGCGGGCGAGACCGATCGTGCTGCCCACGATGTTGACCAGCTCCATGGCGTTTTCGAGGTCGAGGGTGAACGTCCCCGCCTCGACCCGTTCGGCCACCCGGTACGCCGAGGGGACGGCGCCGGCGATCCCCACCGGAATCAGCAGCGCCAGGCTGGCTCCGGCGGTGAACGGCGCCGCGGCGATGGCGGCGATCGAGAGCACCAGGGCGACGTTGTCGATCGACTCCATGAGGAGATTGCCGAGGCTCGCCTCGATCCGCCGGGTGTGGGTGACGCCGCCCAGCTGGATGGATACCCGGCCGCGGCCGTAGCCGCTGCCGCCCTCGAGCATCTTCACGAGAGCGGCGAGGATCGCCTTGTCGCGGGTTTCGCCGTAGCCATTTTCGAGACCGCTCTTGGGCGTCGTCAGGTCGGAGACCACGACGTGGAACTGCTTGCCCGCCTTGGGCTTGTCGACGACCTCCAGGTTCAGGGGGAGGTTCTGGCCGAGGTCGGAGACGAAACGGGCGACCGGCGACTCGCCGTTCGCGAGCCCCCGCTTTGCGCGCACCTTCAAGATCTTGTCGAGCACCTCGAGCTGCTGCTCGGCCCCGGCGATCTCGCCGCTCTGGCGCCCGGCCTTCACCTCGTCGACGTACTTGGCGAGCTCGGCCCGCTGGTGCTCCAGGGCGAGGCCTACCGGGCCGAAGGAGCGCTGCAGATCTTCGCGCTCGGCGAGGAGGGCTTGGCGCTCCTTGGCGTCGAGGTTGGCCTCCTTGAGCCGGGCGTCGATCTCGGCCACCCGGGCCTTGGCCGCCTCCCGCGATTTGGCGGCGCCGGCCACCCCGGCGGAGGCCATCTCGTCCGGATCGCGGGCGAGGACCGGGTAGTAGGCGACGCTCGGCGCCCGCACCACCTCTTCCTCGCCCTTGAGGTACGGGCTCATGATCCCCCGCACCAGATAGAGCCCGGGCTCGGGGAAGACGATGTGCTTCTGGTGCCGCGGTGTGGTGAGGACCTCGACGGCGAACTGGATGCCGGTGCCGATGTAGCGAAGGATGGCGTTGGCCCCCACCAGCTCCAGGGCACCGACGCCGACGGGCCCGAGGTCGGTCATGGTCTCGTCCACGACCCGCTCGATGTCGGCCTTGGCGTAGCGGGTGGCACGGCTGAAGCGCACCGACGCCACCTCGCCGTACGTCGCCTTCTCCCCTTCGAGCTTGTCGGGATCGACCGGCTTGCCGATCTTGTCGTCCGGGATCCGCACGCGCTCCCAGGCGAAGCCGTAGCTCCCGAGAGCGGCGAAGACGTCCGGGAACTCGACCTGGAGAGAGAAGCGGTGATCGGTGCCCAGGGCGGCATCGAAGAGCGGCGGCTGCAGGGGCGGCACCGCCGAGAGAGTGGACGGGAAAGGCGGGCGGTTCGCCCGGGCCGGGGTGTCGCGGATCTGCTGGTTGCCGGTCGCCGGTCCCTTCACCGTCACCTGCCCGAGGAAGCGCCCGTAGCGCTCGAGCAGCTGGATCCGACGGGCGGGATTGGTCTCGGCCTCCTCGGCCACCTTCGCCTGCGAGCGGGCCCAGGCGAGGAAAAAGGCCACCGCGCCGGGCTTCCCGATCTGGGTAGGAACCGCGATCGCGCCGTCCGGCCCCGGCTTGGCGACGTTCCAGAGGAGGGTGTAAACGTCCCGGGTCTTGTCATTGCCGGCCAGGCTGGTATCCAGGCGGATCGCGTCCAGGACCTGGATGGGCGCCAGGATGGAGGCGAGGATTTGCGAGATCGCAAAGCGACCGACACTCTCCGCGGCGGCCCGGTTCACCGGGATCAGCTTGAGGGCTTCCTGGTAGGTCTTGAGGAGGGCCCCCTGCTGCCCCATCTCCTGGAAGAACAGCTCGATGGTGTACCAGAGAGGAAGGGGATTCTGCTGGAGCTGCGCCTCGCGCACCAGCACGCTCCAGGCGTCGGCGGTGGCGAACCCCTTCTCGAGGAGGTCCCGCTGTTCCGGGGAGAGGTCGACCTTCAGCTTGCGCTGTTTCTCCAGGTAGTCGACCAGGATCACCGCGGTCACGAGGAAGAGGCCGGTCCTGCCGATGGGCTCTCCGGCCTTGGCCGTCTGGCCCTCCAGGAACCCGCCGTGGCGTTGTTGTTTCCGGCTGTCGAGGAAGGCGGTCACCGAGTCCACCAGGCCGGGCCGGTACTGGCTGCCCACGAGGCGGTTGAGCACCATGGCGAGGAGCTGGGGGGCCTTGGGACCGGCCTCGTAGACCGCGGCCTCGGAAGGCTCGAAGAAGAACCCCTCCATGGCGACCGAGAGGGCCGCCGACGGAGGCTGGGTCACGGTGTTGAGACGGGGGGCGCGCCGCACGGCGGGGCTCGCGTCCCGGCGGACCACCCGCCGCGCCGCCTGCTCCTCCTCGGCCTGGCACCGGGCGCACTTCCTCTGCACGGCCGGGCTCTGCACGGCCGGGGCGCGCATCACCTGGCGGGCGACCTCGTCGGCCTCGCGTTCGTAGGGGTCGTCCGCCGCTCCCACCACCAGCTTGGCCTGGAGGGCGGGAGCTCCCCCCGCCGCGCCGGCCTTGCGTTCCTCCTCCTCGCACTCGGCGCACTTGCGCCGCACCTCGCTGGCGGCCCCCTGCTGCACCACATGGGTCAGCTCGTGGGCGAGGAGCTCGCGGCCGGCGGAGCTGCCGGGCTGGTACTCACCGCGGGCGAAGAAGACGTCGGAGCCGGTGGTGAAGGCGCGGGCGGAGAGCGACTGGTTGAGGGCCTCGGCCTGGGGGCCGGTGTGGACGCGGACGTTGCCGAAGTCGGCGCCCATCGACTCCTCGAGTGACGAGCGGGTCGTCGAATCCAGGGCGCGCCCGGTGCCGCGGGCCCGCTCGATCGCGCCCTCGGTCTCGGAGGAGACCGGACCGCCTCCGAGGCCCATGCCGGAGCGCTGGAGGAAGCGTTGCACGTAACGGTTGCCGTGGCTCCGCTGGAGCTTCAGGAGGATGTCGCCGGGAGGTCCCGCGAGGCGGCTTCCCGGCGCCGCGAAGCCGGGCTGCCCTGGGTCGCGCTGCGAAGGCGAGCGCTTCTCCTCCGGGCGCTTGGCAGCCGCCTCGGGACCCTTCGGCTTGGTTTGCAGCTCGGCGTGCGGCATCAGCTCCAGAAACGGAAGGCAGAGGAGATTCCCCTCACGCCGCGTAACCGAGGGCGCTCCCAGCGACTCACCCCGGCCGGGTGAGCTCGCCTCGCTCGTTCTGTTGCATCCGCCTCTCCACGGCACGAGGGTCCGACTCGACGCTCAGCAGCCAGAAGAGCTTGGTCACCGCGGCTTCGGCGGTCATATCCCATCCACTGATTACACCTTCACCGCCCAGCCCGGATTGATAAAGGCTCAAGTCCACACTTCCTCGCAGGCATTGTGTGCAGGCGACGATCACCACCCGGTTTTCCCTTCTGCGGATCGCTTCCCTCAAAACCCTCCGGAAGTCTGGGTCGCTCGGGCCGTTGCCCGATCCGAAAGCGTGGAGCACCGCTCCCTTCAACGGGGAGCGCAGGAAGTTTTCCGTGATTCGGGCCGAAATGCCGGGGAAGAGCCTCAGCAGGCCGACCTCGGTCTGGGTGAATTCCTGCACCTGCAGGGCAACGCCGGCCTCTTCATCGGGTGGCAATCCCGCTTGCTCACTGAGCTCGATACCGTCCTCGGTCGCTCGGGCGAGAGGTGGGAAATTCGGCGAATCGAAAGCATCCCATTCCTCGGCGGAGACCTTCGTCGCACGGCACCCCCGCAGTACCTTGCCCCCGAAAACCAGGCATACTTCGGCCCTGGGAAGCCGGTAATCGCCCGCCAATCTGAGAGAAGCAATGAGATTGGCTCGGGCATCGCCGCCCGGCACGGCCAACGGAACCTGTGACCCGGTGAAGATGATGGGCTTCGTCAATCCTCGGATCATGAAGGTCAGGGCAGAAGTCGTATACGCCATCGTATCCGTGCCATGAAGAATCACAAAGGCGCGGTACCGATGCTGCCGGTCCTCGATGTATTTGGCGATGCTCTCCCAATGTTTCGGTGTCATGCTCGAAGAATCCAGTGGGTCCGGCAGAGCTTCGAAATCCCACTCCGGTATTCCAGGAATACCTCGGAGCGCATTGGCCATGTTGGTCCGGAAATTCGGGTCCGCCCGGCGTGGCCGCTCTGCCGTCATTCCGATGGTGCCACCTGTGTAGTACACGAGCACTTTTTGTTGCATGATTCCTCCCCAAGCCCCGCTGTGCAGAAGCGCACAGCCGGTAGGCAGCGGGTGTTCTGCTAGAATAGTGGTGGAGGGCCGCGGAAAATCTCACCCCCTGGGCACCCCGGCGTTCACTTCGAGCCCCCTCGGGCGTCTCGGAGGGGAGTCGATCCCCGGCGCTTCGCTCGACGCTCCAAGCCATCGAGGACGAGCTGTCGCAGGGCGGGAACTACTCCCTCTGCCACGGCATCGGCGGCAGAGATCGTCGCCCGGGTCGCGGAAGCGGCGGGAATCGCCCGGCCGGGCGAGGAGCTCGCCGGGAAGGTCCGAGCCCAGTTGCGCGAGCTGTACACGGCCGACCTCGGCGGTGTGTGCTGCGTGGAGCCCGCCCCGGGTTGAAACCGGTTGAAACCCGGGGCTAGGAATGGCTGTCCCTTCGGGACAGAGGGGGAGGCGAGTCGACGGCGGGCGCGCCTATTCCTTCGAACGCTCCGCAACTTCCAGTGGTCGCTTCGGCGGGAGAGAGACCACCTTGCGGCCGCTCTGCCGTTCCTGCTCCTTGAGGTCTTGGAAGATCCTCACCAGGTCATAGTCGAAACGAGCAGCATGCTCCTCGCGAACCTTTCGGACTTCTTCGACGATCGGGTCCTTCCACATGAGATCAGTCTCCCATCAACTCTTCAGGCGTGCAGATGGTTGGTGGTTCGTATCCTGCTGCACGGCATATCTCTGCGACGGTTTTCTGCATCTGTGCGTTGGCGATGTGCTTGCAGTTCCAGGTCAGCAAGTAGTCCATACCGTGAACGGCGGCGATCGCAATATGTGAGGCATCTTCTGCCGCACGCGCCGGAATCATGCCTCGTTGTAAAAGTTGAGTTGCGAGCTGGAGCGCAGACTCGTCGATCGCCAGCAGAGGGATCTCTGTCAAGAAATCCAGCCTCCTCTGAGCCATCTCTCGGTCACCTGCTGATGCCTCTCGGACGACCACCTGGGAGGTAAAGAGATCGAAGGACGGTCGCCTCTGCAACCACCACTCCTCGGTCAGTTGCTGGTGAGCCGCGACGATCAGGTCCCGGCTCAACCTGGCGGCCAGGTAGCTCACGATTGTGGTCTCGATGTAGACCCTGTCCTTCAAAGCGTTTGAGCCTCCTCGCAAGCCTCAGTCTAGCAGAAGCGCTCCCTTCGCGACGGGGCTCCGCACGCTGCGGCCGGCCTGTGGCTGCTCTTCCGGGTCCGCCGGAGGGGCGGAAGAACCTCCCGGCTCGGTTAGAATCTTCCGAATGAGTGCCCCGCCAGGAGATTGAAGATGCCTGAGACGCAGACTCGCACCACCGTGATCCTCGCAGTCCTGATCTCGCTCCTCACCCTGCCTGCGAGGGCACAAACTCTCCCCTCCGAGACGCCCGCGAAGCTCACGCCCGCAACCGACGAGCTCGACTACGTCAGGCGCACGGTGATGATCCCGATGCGCGACGGGGTGAAGCTCCACACCGTGATCCTCATCCCCAAGGGCGCGAGGAACGCTCCGATCCTCTTGACCCGCACCCCCTACGACGCGGATGCGATGACGAGCCGCAGCGAGAGCTCGCACCTCGGGCCGTCGCTCCAGGGCTACGACAACGCGACCGACGTCATCGTGGAGGGGGGCTACATCCGCGTCGTCCAGGACGTCCGCGGCAAGTACGGCTCGGAAGGGGACTACGTGATGAACCGCCCGCTGCGGGGGCCGCTGAATCCGACTCCGGTGGACCACGCCACCGACACCTGGGACACCGTCGACTGGCTGGTGAAGAACGTCCCGGAGTCCAACGGCAAGGTCGGCATCCTCGGCATCTCCTACGACGGCTTCACGCCGCTGATGGCGCTGATCGATCCGCACCCTGCGCTCAAGGTCTCGGTGCCGATGAACCCGATGGTGGACGGCTGGAGGGGGGACGACTGGTTCCACAACGGCGCCTTCCGCCAGCAGGGGATGTCCTACATCTACAACCAGGAGGCCACGCGCAAGGTCGAGGAGAAGTGGTGGACCAGCCACCTCGACGACTACGACACATTCCTGGAGGCCGGGTCGGCCGGCGAGCTCGGGCGCCGCCGCGGCATGGAGCAGCTCGGCTTCTGGCGGAAGCTCCTGGCCCACCCGAGCTACGACGCCTTCTGGCGCGGCCAGGCGGTCGACAAGATCCTCGCGGCCCGGCCCCTGTCGATCCCGGTGCTGCTCGTTCACAGCCTCTGGGACCAGGAGGACATCTACGGCGCCATCGCCGTCTACGAGGCGATCGAGCCCAAGGACACGGCCAACGACAAGGTGTTCCTCGCCCTCGGCCCCTGGTCGCACGGCCAGTCGATCCGCGAAGGCAGCTCCCTCGGCGCGATCCGCTTCGACAGCGACACCTCGCTCTGGTTCCGCCAGAACGTCCTGCGCCCCTTCCTCGACCACTATCTGAAAGACGATGCGCCACCCCTGGACGTCGCGCCGGTCACCGCCTTCGAGACCGGAACCAACCGGTGGGAACGCCTCGATTCATGGCCTGCGGGCTGCGCGGCGGGGTGCGCGGTTCAACCGGCGCCGCTCTATCTCGAGGCGGGTCTCGCGGCCGGCTTCACCGCGCCGGGGTCGGCGGACGCCCCGTACGACGAGTACGTCTCCGATCCGGCCAAGCCGGTGCCGTACGTCTCGCGGCCGGTCTATTCGGACGCGCGCCAGTGGCGGCCCTGGCTGGTGAGCGATCAACGCGAGACCTCGGGGCGCCCGGACGTGCTCGCCTATGTCTCCGACGTCCTCACCGCGCCGGTCGAGCTCAGCGGTCACCCGATCGCCAACCTCGTCGCCTCCACCAGCGGCACCGACTCCGACTGGGTCGTCAAGCTGATCGACGTCTGGCCGCCCGAGGTCGCGGCGCAGCCCGACATGGGCGGCTATCAGCTCATGGTCTCGGCCGACATCTTCCGCGGCCGCTATCGCGAGAGCCTGGAGACCCCGAAGCCGCTCCCCGCCAACGAGCCGCTCCTCTATCGCTTCCAGCTCCCGACCGTCAACCACGTGTTCCTCCCCGGCCACCGCATCATGGTCCAGGTCCAGTCGAGCTGGTTCCCCCTTTACGACCGCAACCCCCAGACCTTCGTTCCCAACATCTTCTGGGCGAAGCCGGCCGACTTCCAGAAGGCCACCCAGCGCATCTATCACACGCCCGGCCGCGCCAGCTTCGTCGAGCTGCCGCTGGTGAAGCCGGCGGCCCTTCCGGCCCTTGCCAAGCCGGCCGGGGTCTCGTAGGATTACCGCAAAGAAAACAGCCCGCGTCCAGGAGGTCTTTATGGCCACCAGCCTCGAGAAGTGGCAGTCCGTCATCCAGAATCCTCAAGTCGTACGTTTCTTCGACAACCTGTTCGACCGGGTGGGGGTCCGCGTCAAGGACACCGGGGAGAGCTTCACCTGCATCCACCGGGGGGACCGCATCGATTTCGAGCCCACGTTGGACGAGTCGCGGGTGGACTATGTCGTGGAGGTCCAATCGTCCCAGATCGACCGGTTGGCGGCCGAGGCGAGCAAAGGGGCGCTCGACGAGGCGGAGCAGTACCGGGTCATGGAGGAGCTCTTCACTCCGGCCACGGCGGCGACGTTGCGCAACCCGCTCCTCTCCGGCTTTCTGCCGCGCTTCCTCACCGGCGCCGAGGACGTGATCCACGTCACCCTCAAGTCGCCGGTCGCCGGCGAGCCCGACGTGACGCACACGCTCCGGTACGACCAGGGCCGCTGGCAGGTGTCCCCGGGGCTGCAAGGAACGGCGAAGCGCAGCTATACGCTCTCCCTCGCCGAGGCCTTGCAGTACCAGCGGCACGTCTTTGCCGCTCTCAAGGCGGACAACCTGATCCAGTGGATCCGCTTCGGCTTCTGGTACCGGTCGTGGCGCAAGTCGGTCTCATCCCGGGTGGGATGAGGCTCTCGGCACGATCACCGCGAGCGCCTGCGGCAGGAGCTCGATTCTCAGCTCGGCTGCCGCGGGGAAGATCTCGCCATCGCCGAAGAAGGAGATGGGCGTGTCGGCGGTGAGCCGCAGCTTCTCTCCCCGCCAGCTCTCCACCTCGGGAGAGGTGGTGTGCCGGCCCACGAGCACCCGCAGCAGCAACGGCAGGACGCTCCACCGGCTCTCATGGCCGTTGATCAGGCAGACGTCGAAGCGGCCGTCGTCGGGCACGGCGCCGGGCGCCATGCGGAACCGGCGTCCCAGGAAGGGTTGGTTGTTGATCATCAGGGAGAGAGCGTCCACCCGGTGCACCTCTCCGTCGCGGTGCAGGGTCACCACGGCCCGGCCCGGATTGTTGCGCAGGGCCACCAGGACCGCCAGCACATAGATGTTGCTCCCCAGGAGGTTGACCAGGAGCTTGCCGGCCCGGCCGTCGCGCTTGATGCGGTCGGCGATGCTGGCGATCTCGCAGGGGAGGCCGATCCCGCCGGCCGTGGCGAAGAGGCGGTGGTTGACACGGACGAGATCGGCCCGGCGGAGAGTCCCCTCCCGGATGACGTCGCAGGCCGCCGCGAGGTCCTCCGGGATGCCGTGCAGGCGCGCCAGGTCGTTGGCGGCTCCCCGGGGGAGGATGCCCAGAGCGGCGCCGCTCCCCGCGAGGCCGTTGATGACCTCATTGATGGTGCCGTCGCCGCCGATCGCCACGACCGCGTCGGCCCCCTCCGCCGCCGCGCGGCGGGCGAGCTCGACGGCGTGACCGCGGTAGCCTGCCTGGTCGACCCTGGTGAGGAGGTCGCCGAGCCGCTCCGCGACGGTCTCGCGGACGCGGCGCCCCCCGCCATTCCTGGATTCTGGATTGAGGATGGCGCAGACCTTCCGGAGAGGCAGCGGCTCTCCGGAAAGGTCAGCGGACGAGCAGGCGAGGCGAGCCAGAGCCGGTGGCATGCGCGTTGGCTTCAGTGGCTTCAGAAGACCGACGCCGCGGGCTTCACGTCCGCCTTCGACCAGGCCTTGTCGAGCTGCGCGTTCACCGCGCGAGCGTCCTTCTTCTGGGCCGCCAGTGCCTGCGCCAGGCCGAAGAGGGACCAGCCGTTCGCGGGGTTCCGCTCGAGGTCGGCGCGGTAGACCGATTCGGCGTCCACGGCGCGCCCGGCGGCGAGGAGCGCGGCACCCAGATGATGCCGCGCCGGATAGAACCAGTCCGACGGCTCGTCATAGCTCAGGTTGTCCTCCCTCTTGACTGCATCTTCGAATGCCGCGACGGCGTCATCGGCCTTCCCGCGCTTCCAGGCGATGTCCCCTTCCAGCAGGCGGGCCGCGAGACCGAGGACGTCCCGCGCGGTGTTGTAGCCGGCCGTCATGTCCGGCGGGACCTGCGCCGCGATCTGCGACAGGATCTGAAGCTCGGCCTCGGCGGCGTCCGGCTGCCGCTTGCCGGAGAGCGCCATCCCCCGGCCGAAACGCCAGAGGCCGTTGAGCACCTTCCAGTCGGACCGCGGCGCCGGATCGTCCAGCAGGTCGTCCCATTTCCCGAAGCGGACCTTCGCCAGGACCGGGTAGGCCAGGTAGAAGTCCATCCCCGGCATCATCTCGATCATCCCGATCATCTCCGGCGAGTCCAGCGCCACCTTCGCCGCGGCTTCCGCGGCCGCGACCGACTCGCCGCTGCGCCCCTCCATCGCCGCCGCATAGGCGAGGAAGGACTCGTTGTGGGAGCGGTACATCACGTAGTAGCCCGCCGGCTTCGCCGCCGCCATGTAGGCCTCATCCGCCGCGATCGCCTTGCGGTTCGCCTCCGAGGCGTCGGCATACCGGCCGATCCGCTGGTAGATATGGGACGGCATGTGCGTCAGGTGGCCCGCGGCCGGCATCATGGTGCGCAGGCGGTCGGCGGAGAGCACGGCGCGCCGGGGGTCCTTGGACGCCTCCACGGCATGGATGTAGTAGTGGTTCGCTCCGGGGTGCTCGGGATGCTGCGCGAGCACCCCCTCCAGGATCGCCAGGATCTCCTCGGTGCCGGGCGCCGGCTTGCCGTCGTTCGTCCACAGCTTCCAGGGGTTCAGGTCCATCAGCGATTCGGCCAGGAGGACCTGGAGGTCGACGTCGTAGGGGAGGCGCCGGGCGGCGTCGCGCATCGCCGCGGCGTACGCCTCGTTGTAGGGCTGCTGCGCCGGCGGATCGAGCGGCTCCGGCCCCTTGTAGCGCTTCTGCAGGGCTTCGATCAGGGCCTGCTCGACCGGGCTCGCCTCAGCCTTCAGGGCCTCTGCCTTCCGGGCCGCCTCCCAGGCGGCCTGCGCGCGGTCCGGCAGGAGGACCATGTTGTAGTTCGGGCCGAGCGCGTAGGAGACGCCCCAGTAGCAGAGGGCGCACCGCGGATCGAGCTCGGCGGCCCGGGCGAACGAGCGCGCCGCCTCGTCGTGGTTGAACGCGTAGAGCAGCCGCAGCCCCTGGTCGAAGAAGGCCTGGGCCTCCGGCGAGGCGGTGGTGATCGCGTGGTGATAGGAGCCGAGCCCGTCCAGCTTGAGCGCTCCCTTCGCGAGATCCGCGAGAGTCAGGGAGCGCATGTCGTGGCTGTCCTCGCTCCAGGAGGCCGGGACCGGGGCGAGGACCAGCGTGAGGGTCAGGCAGAGGAAAGCAAAAAAACGCACGCTTCGACTCCTCCTTCAGAAACGAATGCTTGAGCTTAGATCCTGAAAGGGACGCTGTCAAAGGGCAAAGGAGGGAGGATCGCGCAGTTCGCTCTCCAGCGTCTCAGTGTGCCATAGAATGCTTCGTACCGATGACCGAGCCATTCATCCCTCTGGGTGCTTTCCAGCTGTCGCGGCGGATCGGCCACGGCGGCATGGCCGAGGTGTGGAGCGGGGTGCACACCGCCCAGGGGGTGCCCGTGGCGGTCAAGGTGATGACCGCTCCGAGCTTCTTCGAGGACCGCTACCGCGCCGCCTTTCGCAACGAGGTCCGCGCCGTCGCCAGCCTCAACCATCCGGGCATCATCATCGTGCTCGACTACGGCGAGGTGAGCCCCGAGGCCGCCGAGATCTCGGAGGGACGCCTGCCGGTCGGCAGCCCCTTCCTGGCCATGGAGCTGGCCGATGCCGGGACCTTGCCCCTGGTCTTCTCGCAGCGGGAGGGGTGGCCCGGTCTCCGGCGGGTCCTGCTCCTCCTGCTCGACGCGCTCGCCCATGCCCATGCCCGCGGCGTGATCCACCGCGATTTGAAACCCAGCAACGTCCTGGCTTTCGGCGAGCGGGAGCGGACGCGGCTCAAGCTCGCCGACTTCGGGCTCGCCCATGCCGTGGAGCCGGGAGAGCTCGAGCCGAACGAGCCGATCTGCGGCACGCCTTCCTACATCGCTCCGGAGCAGCTGCGCGGCGAGTGGCGCGACTACGGCCCCTGGACCGACCTCTACTCTCTCGGTTGCATGGCCTGGTCGCTCGCCACCGGGCACCCTCCCTTCCTCGGCCGGATGGCCGACGTCGTACGGCGTCACCTGGAGGAGAAGCCGCCCGCATTCCAGCCGCTCTTCCCGGTGCCGCGGGGGCTCGAAGGGTGGCTGCGCCGGCTTCTGGCCAAGGATCCCGGCCAGCGCTTCCAGCGCGCCGCGGATGCCGCCTGGTCGATGCTGGGCATCGAAGACGCCGCCCTGGCCCCGTCCTCGCCTCCCGAGGCCGATGCCGAGGCCGATGCGACCCCCGCGCTCCTCCTCACGCTCCCCGCGATGGAGGGGCAGGCGGCGGCTCCTTCCCCTGCGGGGCTTCTCCTCCCAAGCCTCCCGGCTCCGCTGCCCCGGACCTGGGAGTCGCCGGTGGCCCCGCCTCCCTCGATGCGGCTGGTCGGCGCCGGGCTCGGTCTCTATGGCCTGCGCTCGATCTCGTTCATCGGACGGCAGCGCGAGCGCGATGCGCTGTGGCGCGCTCTGACCGAGGTCCACGACCGGAGAGAGACGCGCCTCGTCCTCCTCCTTGGCGCGGCGGGGAACGGCAAGACCCGTCTCGCCGAATGGATCGCCGAGCGGGCCCACGAGGTGGGGGGAGCGACCATCCTGCGCGCCACCCATTCTCCCGAGCCGGGCGCCGGCGACGGCCTGGCGCGGATGATCACCCGCCAGACGGGGTGCGTCGGCCTGACGAGCGCGGCGCTCGCAAGCCGCATCCAGCGGCTGCTCGCGCGGCTCGGCCTGCGCGACGAGGCGGACCAGTCCGGCATGCTCAACCTGCTGACGCCGGGCCGCTCGCGGCAGACCAGCCGCGAACGTTTCGACCTGCTGACGCGCTACCTCCGCCAGCTCGGCAGACAGCGGCCTCTCCTCCTCGTGCTCGACGACGTGCAGTGGAGCGTCGAGACGATCGAATTCGCCCGCCATCTGTTGGAGGAGTCGGCCGAGGAGCCGATTCCCGCGCTCCTCCTCCTCACCGCCCGCGAAGAAGCCCTCGCGGAGCGCCGGCTGGAAGGGGCGGCCCTGGAAGAGGTGATGGGCTCCACCGGCTCCCTGGTGCTCGACGTCCCTCCCTTGAGCGCGGACGAACGGACCGCTCTGATCGGGGACCTCCTGGGCCTCTCTCCCGAGCTGGTCGCGGCGGTCGACGCGCGGACCGAGGGGAATCCGCTGTTCGCCGTGCAGCTGGTGGGAGATCTGGTCCATCGCGGTCTGCTGGAGGTCGACAAGGCCGGATTCGTCCTGCGGCCGGGAGCCGAGATCCGCCTGCCGGACAACCTCCACCAGGTCTGGTCCGGCCGGGTGGCCCGGCTGCTGGAGCCGCTCCCCGCCGGCGCGCGGGAGGCGCTGGAGATCGCCGCGGCGCTCGGCTCGTCCGTGGACCGTGGAGAGTGGGAGGGGGCCTGCCGCACCACCGGGGTCTCGAGTCCCCCGCAGCTCCTGGACCACCTGCTGGCAAGCCGGCTTGCCGTCGCGACCGAAGAGGGGTGGAGGTTCGTCCATCCCATGTTGCGCGAGAGCGTAGAGCGGCTGGCGCGGGAGGCCTGCCGCTGGCCCGCCTGCCACCGCGCCTGCGCGGCCATGCTTGCGGCGAGGAGCGGGGAACGCGGCGTGGCGGAGCGGCTCGGCCGTCATCTGCTGCAGGCGGGAGAGCTCGCCGCGGCCGTGGCCCCTCTCCTCTCCGGCGCGCGGGAGCGCAACGAAGCCAGCGACTTCCCTCTCGCCCACGAGATCCTCACCCTGCGGGAGGAGACGCTCGATGCTCTCGGCATCCACCCGCGCGACCCGCAGCGCGGCGAGGGTTGGGTGCTGCGCGCCCGCATCTCGTTCTACCAGGGGCGCATGCAGGACGTCTTCCGCTGGGCCGGCCGGGTGGTCAGCGGCGGCACGGAAGGCGCCTGGTCCCCGCATCGCGCGGAGGCCCTGCGTCTCCTCGGCGACACCGCGCGGCGGCGCGGCCACCTGGATGAAGCCCTCCGGCTCTACCAGCGCTGCATCGAGGTGGGCAGCAATCCGCGCAGCGCCGCGGCCTGCCATTGGGGATTCGGGGAGGTCTGCCGCCTGCGCGGCGATCTCGCGGAGGCTCGCGCGTTCCTGGCGCAGTCGCTGGCGCTCTACCGGGAGGCCGGGGACCAGCACGGGGCCGCCGATTACCTGATCGGCCTCGCCAGGGTGGAGCGCCTCGAGGGGAACCTGAAGGCGGCGGCGGACCTCTACGGAGAGGCGGAAGCCCGCTTCCGCGAGCTGCGCACCCGCTACGGCGTGGCCCGCAGCATCAACGGCCAGGCGGAGATCGCCCGGGTCGGCGGCGACTTCCCGCGCGCCCGGGAGCTGGCCCGCCGCGCCCTGTCGCTGCTCGAAAAGCTGAGCACGGCGGCCGAGATCTTCCCGCGGGTCAACCTGGGGCTGATCGCGCTGGCCGAGGAGAGCTTCATCGAGGCGTCCGCGATCCTGGAGGCGAGCCGAGCCACTCTCGAGAGCCTCGACTGGGGCGCCCTGCTCGCCACCGTGCAGGCCGCCCTCCTCCCCTGCGCCGCCCAGAGCGGCCGTTGGAGCTCCTGGGACGAGTCGCTCGCGTTCGTCACCACGACGATCTCGGCGAGCGGCCTGGCCGATGCCGACGTCGCCTTCAGCGCCGAGCTCGCCGGCCGGGTCGCGTCCGCAGCCGAGCCCGTGCGCGCCCGCGCCGCCTGGGAGCTGGCCCGCGACCAGTGGCGGCGGCTCGGCAATGCGGCCGGAGCCCGGCAGGTGGAGGAGGCGCTGTTGCGCCTGCCGGGTCTGTAGGGTGAGCCCCTACTCGTTGCGCAGCGCCTCCAGCGGGGGATGGCATGGACCCTATCCCAGCTCCCGCAGCTCCCGGCTCTCGGGATATTGCGCCTGGGCGTGGCGCAACAGGCCCGCGGCCGAGCGGGGGTCTCCCACGGCGCGGAGGGTCTTGACCGCCTCAGCGTAGGAGGAGGGACCGGGATTCGTCTCGACCAGGGCGCGCAGGGTCGGCCCCACCTCGGCCGGCCGGCCCGACAAGGCGTAGAGGAGCGCCAGGCTGGAGTACGCGCGGAGGCTCTCGGGGAAGAGGCGGATCTCCTCGCGGAAGGACGCCTCGGCTCCGCGCGCGTCGCCGGTGTCGGCGAGGACCTGGCCGCGGATGAGCGCGAGACCGCGGATCAGCTCCGGGTCCTTGGTCTTGCGCTGCGCGTACGCCTCGGCCGCCTGGCGCGTCATCTCCAGGGCTCCGGGGTAGTCCTTGCGGGCGTGGAGCACCTCCGCCAGGGTGATCATCGGACCGATCCGGGCGCTCTCGTCCTCCATCGCCAGGCGCGCCTCCCGCTCCGCCCCGGCCCAGTCCTTGCGCGCCAGGGCGATCCGCGCCAGCAGGCCGTGCGCGAACGAGGGGTGCGCCACCTCCGCCATCCGGGCGTGGGTCTCCGCCTCAGCGAGATCGCCGCGCTCGAACCAGAGGGAGGCGGCGGACATCGCGATGTGCGGCGAGCCGCCGGAGATGCGCAGCGCTTCGCGATAGGCCTCGAGCGCCGCGTCCGTGTCGCCGCTCTTCTCCAGCGAGCGCGCCAGGAACTCCCAGGCGTCGACCATCTTCGGATTGCCCGCCAGCACCTTCCGGAAAGCCGCGGCAGCCTCCCGGTGCTCCCCTCGCGACGAGTGGCGGAAGCCGACTTTCAGCTCCTCCAGGGCACCGATGTGGCTCTTGGGATCGGGCAGCGGCCCCTCGGCCGCACCTCCCGATCCGCCCACATACCCGAGCGCGATCATCGCCTGGCGGGTCTCCTCGTCCACCGCGGCCGGCGGCGCGAGGTTCCGGTCGTACCCGGCAAGCTCGCGGCGCATGTCCGCGAGGACGCGCCGTTCGGCGAGCTCGCCCTGCAGCAGGTTCCGCCTCTCGTGCGGATCGGCGGCCACGTCGTAGAGCTCGGGGTCCGGTCCCTCGATGTAGTGCCAGCGGCGGTCGACGAGCGACGACAGCTCGCTCCAGCCGAAGTGGAGCCGCGGGTAGAACGTCTCCGAGTAGGCGCGCCGCTCCCGCTCCTTCCCCAGGGCGGCGAGGAGAGATTGCCCGTGGAGCGCCTGCGGCTTGGGCAGCGCGAGGAGCGAGAGGATGGTGGGGACCACGTCCGTCAGCTCGACCGGCGCCTCGGCCGTCTCCCCCGCGTGCTGCCCTCTGGGGAGCTTGAGCATCAGGGCGACGTGGATCGCCTCCCGGTACAAGAGGACGCCGTGCTCCTCCTCGCCGTGGTCGCCGAGCCCTTCGCCATGATCGGAGAGGAGGACCACGATCGCCTTGTCGTAGACACCGAGGCGCTTCAGCTCCGCAATCAGGTCGCCGACGATCGCGTCCGCCGTGGCGATCTCGCCGTCGTAGGGAGACGCGGCGTAGCGGGCGGCGAACGGCGCGGCCGGCGCGTAGGGCGTGTGCGGCTCGTAGATGTGGAAGAAGAAGAAGAACGGCTTCGCCGCCGCGCCGCGCAGCCAGTCGAGCGAGACCCGCAACGTCTCGCTCCCCGGCCGCTGCAGCCCGCCGAGGCCGCGGTTGGTGCGCATCTCGATGCCATCTTCGTAGAAGTCGAACCCGGTCTTCAACCCGTTCCGCCCCAGGAGCACATACGCCGAGACCGCCCCGCCCGTGGCATACCCTCTGTTCTTGAGGATCTGGGGAAGGAACGGCAGCTCGCCACGGGAGATCTTCCCCGCGTCGAGCGAGTACCCGACGTTGTCGCGCACCCCGTGCTCCGCGGGAAGCAGGCCGGTGAGGATCGACGAATGCGCCGGAAACGTCAGAGGCGTCGGCGTATAGGCGTTCGAGAACAGGATCGCATCGCGGCGCAGGGCGTCCAGATGAGGCGTCTCGACCCCCTTGTAGCCATAGGCCGGCAGATGGTCGGCGCGCAGGGTGTCGATCGAGATCAGGACGACCGGCGTGCCCGCGGGGATGCCCGGGGTGGAAGGGTGGGCGCAGGCGGTGAGGAAGAGGGAGGCGAGGAGGAGCCCCCTCCCAAGGCCCTCACCCCCGGCCCCTCTCCCGCAAGCGGGAGAGGGGAGAGGGTTAGCCGGCGCAAGCTCGGAATGTCTCGGACTGACTAACCTGCACCCCTCTCCCACTTGTGGGAGAGGGGCCGGGGGTGAGGGCCTCACGGCAGCCTCCGCAACATCTCGCGCGCCGTCGCCACATCCTCGCCATACCGCGCCGGCGCGCCGGCGACGAAGCGCTCCAGGGCTTTGCGGGCCTGGGCGGTTCGGCCGAGCTCGGCGGCTTTGAGACCGAGGTTCCAGAGGGCGTCCCAGAGGCGGGGATCGAAGTCCACCGCCTGCTGCCAGGCGTCGACCGCCTTCTCCTTGTCGCCGATACCGCCGAGCTGCCAGAGAGCGACCCCGAGGTTGTTCCAGGCCCGCGGCAACTGGCGGTGGCGCTCGACCGCCCGCAGCGACCAGTCGCGCGCCTGCGGCCAGTGCCCGAGGCGCAGCTCGACGAGACCGAGCTGCTCAGAGGCCCGGGAGTTGTCCGGATCGAGCTTCAGGACCCGCTGCAGCAGCTCCCAGGCTTCGCGCTGCTTGCCGGCCTCGGACAAGGTCAGGGCCAGCGCATCCATCGCATCCGTGTCCTCCCTTTCCGCCAGCGGGCGCAGGACGTCGGCGGCCTCGGCGGTCTGCCCGGCTTCCGCGAGGGTCAGCCCGAGCTGCCGCAGGAGCGCGTCCGAGGCCACACCCCGGGCGCGCGCGCCGCGCATCACCTCCAGCGCCTCGGCGATGCGGCCGGACTCCAGCAGCCCCTGCGCCAGGAGCGAGTGGCCGAGCGCCATCGAGGGCCTCTCCGCGACCGCCTCCCGCGCCAGGCGGACCGCCTCCTCCGTCTGCCCGCGCGAATAGCGGTCGATGATGTCGTGGATCTTCTGGTCGAGACCCACGAGCCGCTTGGGATCGTCCTCCGGACCGTAGCTGGCCTTGGCCGGCGCGCTGCTCCCCAGGTATCCCAGGCTGCGCAGGCGCGCCTCCTCCTCGGCGCCGCCAGTGTCCCTAGACGCCCGGAGCGGCGGCCAGACCGACTCCCGCGGCAGGTCGCCGAACGCGGCGCGGGCGAGAGCGCGGTCCTCGTCGATCCGGTTGTGCTCCTCCCGCGGATCGCTCGTCAGCTCGTAGGCTTCCGGCAAGGGCAGGGCGATGAGCTTGTGGCCGCCGCGCAGGAGGCCGCGGAGCGGTGCCCAGCCACGGTTGAGCGTGGCGGAGAGCGCCTCGAAGTAGCTGTCGGCCGCCACCCCCGCTGACACTGCGGGAGCCAGGAGCGAGCGGCCCGGCCGGGCCGGGCCCGCCGCAGGAGGCTTGACGCCGGTGGCGGCGAGGACGGTCGGAAAGATGTCCACGTGCCGCGCGGGCCGGCCGTCGCGCCCCGGAGGCACGCCCGGACCCCAGAGCACCAGCGGGATCTTGAGCGTCGCCTCGTAGGCGAACAGGCCGTGCGTCATCTCGCCGTGCTCGCCCAGGGCCTCGCCGTGGTCGCCGGTGACCACCACCAGGCACGGCGGCTCCTTGCCGGCAAGGAGCGGGTCGAGGAGCGGCGCCAGGAATCCATCCGCGGCAGCCACCTCGCCGAGGTACGGGTTGTCCTTGAAGCGGGAGGCGAACGGCTCGGGCGGGTCATAGGGCGCGTGCGGATCGTACAGGTGCACCCAGAGGAACCGCGGCCTGCCGCTCTGGCGCCGCCACCAGTCGAGCGCCGGAGCCACCACCTCGTCGCCCCGCCGCTCGGCGAGCGAAAACGTCTCCAGCTGGTCGCCGCGCGACGTGCGGTCGTCGTAGACGTCGAAGCCGCGGTCGAGCCCGAAGCGGGAGTCGAGCGGATAGGCGCCGACGAACGCGCCGGTGGCATACCCCGCCGCGTGCAGCACCGTGGCAAGGGTCGGGATCCGCTCCGGCAGCCGGAATCCCGTGTTGTCGCGGACGCCGTGCTGGTACGGATAGAGCCCGGTCAGGATGTTGGTGTGGGACGGCAGCGTCACCACGTTGTGGGCGTGGGCATCGGTGAACACCCGCCCCTGGGCCGCCAGCCGGTCGAGCACCGGAGTCGACGCCTTCCTGTTCCCCGCGAAGCCGGGAGCATCGGCCCGCAGCGTATCGATCGTGATCAGCAGGACATCCGGCCGCTGCGGCCTGGCCGGAGGAGCCGCGGCGAAAACCCACCCCGCCGCGAGCGCGGCGAGGGCCGCGAATCCGAGCTTCTTCATCGGAAGGATTCTAGCGCGAGAGGCGGTTCCCCCCTCTCCCGGGGGCAGGGTGTGCGATGGGAGAGGGGGGCCAGGGGGGTGAGGGTTCCTACCTGAATCTGAGCGTCGCGCCCAGCCGGAAGACCCGCGGGCTGAGCGTCTCGTTCACCAGATAGGCGCGGCCGGCCCGGGCGTTGCGCTCCACCTGCAGGACCGTGTCCTCGTTGGTCAGGTTGAAGCCGTCCAGGCTGAGCGTCAGGCGGAAGTCGGAGAACGCGAGGTCCTTGTCGACGTGGCCGTTGATCACGGTCACGTCGTCGTTGCGGAAGTCCTCGATGTCGTGGCTGAGCTGCACGTTGCGCCGGCCGAACGCGCTGCCGACGCGGGCGTAGGGCGGCGAGATGTAGCCCTGCCGGCCGTCGACGCTCGCGCCGACGTTGAAGGCCCAGGGACGGTCGGGCGCGATCTGGTACAGGCCGTCGAGGTGGAACGACCACTTGGAGCCGACGAGGACGTCGACCTTGTTGCTGCCCGACTGCTCGAAGTAGCTCTCGTCGTTGTCCGAATAGCCGATGCTGTCGGAGATCTCGTCCGTTGGATCGTTGTGGGCCTTGAAATCCGGCCCGATGTCCCAATCCCAGTCGGCCCAGGTGAAGCTGCCGCGGGCCGACCAGCGGTTGGCCAGGCGTTTGGTGAGGCTGAGCGTCGCGCCGCGATAGTTCATCTCGCGGTCGCCGTTGGTGTAGAGCTCGCCGCCGGTGAACTCCAGGCCGTCGCGCAGGTCGTAGATCGGAATCGGGTCTGACAGCCGCCCGTTGGGGAGCTCCTCCTGGATCGAGTCGACCAGCACGTAGTCATCGCGGTTGATGACGCGCGTCGTGCCGGTCTCGTCGACGATCAGATACCGCGTCTCGGGCACGTCCTTGATCTTGCGCCAGATCAGGTTCACGCCGCCGGCCAGGTTGGCGTTGAACGAGTGCTCCACGCCGAAGGTCAGCTCGCTCGTCATCATCGGCTTCAGGTCCGGATCGTTGACGTTGGGCGTGAACAGCGCCTCCGGATGGTCCGGGTCGATGTTGTAGGTGTAGGCGAACTGGAGCGAGCCCCGCTCGCTGGGGTCGAGCACCAGGTTGCCGTTGGCGTCCTCGAAGTAGAAATAGGAGTAGGCGTAGCCGATCGGATTGACGCGGGAGAGCAGCGGGATCTGGCCGAGCTGCTCCGCGTACTGGGAGAAGCTGCCGCGCAGGAGCGTCGTTCGGTTCTCGCCCAGCGCGTAGGTCGCGCCGACGCGCGGCACCACGCTCGTCCATTCGAAGCCGCCGGCGTCGTTGCCCTTGAAATCGAGCGGCGGCAGCAGGCCGTTCGCCTCCGGATTGCCGGGATCGGACGCCGGCGTGTTCTTGCCCGTCTGCTTGTCGTAGCGCAGGCCGGCGTTGAGCGTCCAGCGGTCGACGGTCACGGTGTCCTGCACCCAGGCCGAGTCGTAGTCGGTCTTGAAGCCGTCCTTGCGGTTGCGCGGGAAGACGGCGATGGCGATTCCGGGGTCGAGCCCGGAGAGCTCGCCCGCGGTGACGAACTTGCCGCGCGGCCAGACGCTGTTCGAGAAGTTCTCCTGCTCGCGGAAGCCGCCGCCGAACTTCAGCTCGTGGCTGATGCCGCCGGTGTTGAAGAAATAGCTCATGTCGAGGCGGGCCTGGTCGATCGTCGCATCCTGCCGGAAGTCGGCGTTCGAGCCGTGCAGCACGCCGTCGGCGTCGCGGAACATGTCGGCGTCGAGCCCGCCCTGGGGAGAGAGGGTGAAGATGCCGTCGTCGCGCGACCAGAGGGCGGTCGCATAGAAGCTGGAGGTCGGAATCCAGGTGTCCTCGACCTTGTAGATGTCCTGCGGCGTGGTCTGGTCGAGGGTGGTCTCCGGAGCCCGGGTCGGGCCGGCGCCGCGGCCGAACTTGAGCTTGTCGTTCGTCCAGTAGTGGAAGACGCCCGAGTCCTGCGGGCTGACCTGGAAGTTCAGCTTCGAGTTGAAGTCCTCGAGCTTGGTGTGGTCGAGCTGGCCACCGCGGGCGATGTTCCTGATGTCGCTCTTGCCGTCCGAGGCCCAGATCCACAGGTGGTCCTTCCACAGCGGACCGCCGGCATCGGCGCCGTACTCCTGCACCGAGTCGATCTGGTTGCCCACCACGCCGGGCTCGAGCTCGACGGGAGACGACTGCCAGTCGCCGTCCGTGCGCAGATAGCGCGCCTGGCCCCGCCACTCGTTGGTGCCCCGCTTGGTGACCTGGTTGACGGTCACCCCCGCCGTGGCCACGCTGACGTCGGTGCTGGAGGTGGTGAACTGCACCTCCTCGAAGGCGCCGAAGTCGAAGTAGGTCGCCGACCCGCCCACCGCGTTCATGTCGGTCAACACGACGCCGTCGACGGAGAACACGTTGTCCCGCCCGACGGAGCCGGTGCCGAGGAAGCCCGACTGCTGGCCGCTCTCGTTGCCGCCCAGGTTGATGCGGTCGACCAGCACGCCCGGCGCCTGGCTGAGCAGCGACCAGGGATCGCGGGCGGTCGGCACCTTGTCCAGCGCCTCGGCGGGGATGTCGGCGCCGGTGTTGAGCTTGCGCTCATCGAGGATGGGCGCCTCGCCGGTGACCGTGATGACGTCCTGCACGGCGGTGGAGAGGGTGATCTCGATCGTCGCCTTGCCGCCCACCCGGATGCCGATGTCCGGGTACTCGAGGGTCGAGTAGCCCTGGAGCTCGGCTTTCACCTTGTACGTGCCGGGGTAGAGGCCGAGGAAGCGGAACTCGCCCTTCTCGTCCGTGGTCAGGACCTTCGGAGAGCCGATGCCCTCCACGGTGACGGTCGCCCCCGGCAAGGGGGCTCCATCCTCGCCGACCACCGTTCCATAGAGATCGCCCGTCTGCAGCTGCGCCGAGGCCGGAACGGCCAGACACAACAGCAGGACCGTGAGACCAGCGAAAAACCAGCACCTGTCGACTCTGCTCATGCTGTTTCGCCCCTTGCGAGCCAACCTGCTCGCGGCCGTTGATTTGGCGAGGATGATAGCAGAGGACGCACGAAGAGGCTTGCCCCTGTACAATCTGAAAGACCACGCCCCATGCCATGCCCACCGAGATCTCCGGCCCCGTGTTCGCCCTCGACATCGGTCCCGGCCCCGAAGCAGGCGTCGTCCGTCTCTGTCTGACAGACGAGCACGGCCGCCAGCGCGGCGCCAACCAGGTGCGCCTCGCCGAGCACCGGGCGGCGCTGTGGCAGGGGCTGTTCGACACGCGCGCCTTCGTCCGGACTTACGCGCGGCCGGAGACGGCCGCGGATCTCCTCGCAGAGATCGGCGTCTTCCTGGGGGAGAAGGTCCTCGGCCCCGAGATCATGGCGGCGCTGCACCCGGGGGTCCATCAGCGGTCGCTCGTGGTCCGAATAGACCATGAGGACCGTCTTGCGGCGACATTCGCCCGGGTGCCCTGGGAGATCGCGCGGCCCGCGACCGGCCAGGAGCCACTGCTCGAACGTAACCTGGTCGTGCGGATGGAGATGCCGGGCGCGTCTCCAGCCTGGGCGCCGCCTCCGCCGGATCCCGGCGAGCCGCTGCGGGTGCTCCTGGTCTTCGCCGAGGCGCCGGGCTCGCGGCCGCTCGCCATGCGGCTGGAGCGGGAGCAGCTCCTCGGGCTCTTCTACGACGAGGTCATGCCGCGGCGCCGGCTGTCCGTGGACGTCGTCTGCCACGGCGTCACCCGCGACGCCCTGCGCGAGAAGGTCCGCGACGCCTCCGGCTATCACGTGGTGCACTGGAGCGGCCACGGCCACCATAACCGTCTCGATCTCTCCGGCGAACCGGGCGGGATCACCGGCGCCGCCCTGGTGAAGCTCTTCGCCGAGGCGGGAGGCTTCATCCCTCAGATCGTCTTCCTGAGCGCCTGCCTCTCGGGCACCGGCTACACCGGCACGGCCCTCGCGCTCCTCGGTGCCGGTGTGCCACAGGTGGTGGCGATGCGCTACGAGGTCGGCGACGCCTACGCCCGCAACCTCGCCGGTCTCTTCTACCGCCGTCTGCTCGCCGACTCCCAACCCAAGGCGCCGGCGAGCGCTCTCTCCAATGCCCGAGGGGAGCTGCTGAAACGCCAGGCAGCCGAGCACGACCCAGTCGATCACGCCACGCCGCTCCTCTTCGGCGGTGCAGCGGGTCCTCTACCTTTATCTAATGGCCGCAGCGCCGCCCTCGCCTTCCGCCGGCCTCAGCCGCAACCGCTCCTGACAGACAGCCATGAGCTCGACCGGCCCGCGCAATTGGTGGGCCGCGGTGAGCCGCTGAGCCGGCTGCGCCAATGTCTCGAAGAGGGGCAACCGGCAGTGGCCCTGGTCCAGGGTCTGGCCGGCCTGGGCAAGACCGCCCTGGTGGCCGAGGCGATCCACCTCTGGCATCGCCGCTTCGATGGGGTCTTCGCCTTCCAGTCGAAACCGCTGCCGCTTGCCCTCGACGATGTCCTGCGCCGGCTGGACGAGCGGCTCGTCCTGCACAGCACCGCCTACCGCGAGCTGTGCGAGGGGCACCCCAATGCGCGGATCTACCTTCCCCCAAGCCAACCACTGAGCGGCGAGGCGCGCTGGCAGCAGATGCGTGACAACCTTCTCGAAGCCATGCGCAACGAGCGCCTGCTGCTGGTGCTCGACAACTTCGAGACGCATCTCGAGAAGGTGGCCGGGGCGGAAGGCTACGCCTGCGCGGACCCGCAGTGGGACCACCTCCTGCGCCATCTGGCCGAGAACCTGCCGGGGACCGGCTCGCGCCTCATCGTGACGTCGCGCCACCGCCTCGCGGCGCTCGCCGAGAGAGCGCTGTGGTTGCCGCTCGGTCCTCTTCCCATGGCGGAAGCGGTGCTGTTCCTCCAGGGGACAGAGGCCCTGCGCCGTCTGGTCTATGGCGACGAGGCAGGCATGACGCTGGCGCTTCGGCTCCTCGAAGTGAGCCGCGGCCATCCGCTGATCCTCACCCGGCTGGGCGCCCTGGCCGGCGACCGGGAAGCCTTGGCGCAGGCTCTCAACGATCTCGACACCAAGGGGCTCGATCGCCTGCCCGACGTCTTCGCCCCCCATCTCTCCGCGGCCGAGCGCGACCGGGAGCGAAGGTATCTGGAGGACGTGGCCATCGGCGCCGTGGACCTGCTGCTCCACCGCGCCACGCCCGAAGCGCGGCGGCTCCTCTGGATGGTGACCCTGGCGATGGAGCCCGTCGCGGAGGCGCTCGTCCAGGACATCTCGCCGGGCACCGGCCCGCTGCTCGCCGAGCTGACCGGCGCGGGTCTGCTGACGGAGGAAGAGCCGGGCATCTACGGATTTCACGAGCTGGTCCGCGAGCGCACCGAGGCCTGGATGGCGGCGCATCCCGAGGAGAAGGCCGGGTACACGGACGAACAGATCTGGGTGGCCTACGGCGAGCGCTACGCCGCGGCGTTCGAAGCCCTACTGAACGCCGGAGGGGAGGGCTCCCGGGAGCGGGCGGTGGAGGCAGGCCGGCGAGGGATCTCCTATCTCGTCCGGGCTCGGGCCTTCGACCGACTGGGCTCCTTCGCCAGCGGCGTCGTGACTTCGACGCGGGACCCGCGGCTGCTGCACCGGGTGATCGCCGAGCTCGAAGGGGTCGTCGAGCAGGTCCCGGCGGGCAGGTTCCGGTGGAACCTACGAACCTCGTTGGCAGACGCGTTGAGCCGAGGCGGTCGTCCGGATGTGGCGCTTCCGTTCTACGAGCAGGCGGTAGCAGAGGCCGAGGAGGTAGGGCACTGGAATGACGTAGGTTGGATTTGTCAAAACTGGGCGAACGCATTAGTAAACATCGGCCGACTGACGGATGCGAAGTCCGCCTTTCTGCGAAGCGCTGGGGCTGCGGCGAAAGCCAGTTCGCCGCGGGTGGATGTCCTCGCAAGCGAGCTCGGGACATTCCTCGTCGACGTGAGGAAGGGTGCGGCTGAGCGAGCCCTGCCGGAGATCGAGAACCGTCTCCAGGAAATCCAAGTCTGGTGGCGGCGGCATCGCGCGGGCGAGCCAGTTCCAGAAGCTCCCGATCCGGTCCTTCTGGCACGGGCTCTGATTGCGGGGCTGGACATCGCTCGTGAAGCCAACTTGGCACTTAAGCGATCGGAGGCTTGCCTTGGCCTCCTCACCGAGATCGAAGAGATCCAGGGAGAATTAGGCGAAGGGGAGCTCGAGTTGGCCAGGACTCGCTTCAATCGGTACGGACCGCTGCTGCGTCTCGGTCATCTCGATGAGGCCCGGCGGGTGCTTGAGAGCTGCCTAGCCATCTTTCGCGGAGTGGGTGATCTTTCGAAGGAGGCTTGGGCCCTTTCGGCACTGGCCGACCTGTGGGATGAGCGGCAGGATCAGGAGCAGGCCGCCGGCCTGGAGCGGCAGGCGCTGGCAGTCCGCAACCGGCTCTCCGATCTTGAGGGTCGGTCCAGCTCGCATAGTAACCTTTCGTGTTATCTCGATCGTCTGGGGGCAGCGGAGGAAGCGGCTCGGCATCGGCTGGCTGGAATCGGCTACCTTCTGATCATGGGACATGGACAGCACTTGGTGACTGCCCTGAGCAATCTCGGGATCTTGATGCGCCGCGCTGCAGCTTCGGGGGAGCGCTACGAGCTGCCCCGGCTCGCCGAGCTGCTGGCGCGCCCCGAGTTCGAGCCGCTCCAGCGGACGCTCACGGAGTGGAACGTGGGGCTCGACGATCTTCAGGCGAAGATCGATGAGGTGGTCGAGGGGGTGCGGCGGGGGGTGGAAGAAGAGAGATAACTAAAGAGGTTGCGGTCTACTCGGAGGCTTGGCGGAGGACCTCTTCTCTGAGCTCTTGGGTCATGTGGAACCCGATACCTTCCAACTGGTCCAGCAGAGGCCGCAGGCGGTCGAGGAAGCCTTGCTTCTTCGCTCGCACTAGGATTCCAAGGGTTCCGATGACCTTCAGCTCGAATCGATGGGCCAGCCGGCGGGCACGCAAATCGTCGAGGATGATCTTCAGCCCAAGCTCCTTGGCCAGGACGATGGCTTCGGCCTCACCTGCATCGACGGAAGCCGAGAGGAAGATCACCCGATCAGGGTCGGCCAGATCCACGACATTCAACCAGGACAGGGGAAGCCCGAATTCTCTGGCGACCTCGCGCGGAGCGTAGATAGGCTCGAACAGCGCCGGGAGAAGGTCCAGCTGCCCGAGCCGCTCCAGGGCGATCAGGCAGGTGCTGTCGGTCACGACAGCCTCTTTCAAAGCTCGAGCTCGCGCCGCAAATCTTCTGGGGGGTAGTTGAAGACGGGGACCTTGTGGCGGCCCAGGAACTCGAGGAAGGCTCGCTTGGAAAGCTCCGCCATCCGTGCCGCCTGCCCGAGCGTCAGCTTCCCAACCTCGAAGGATTTCACGGCCAGAAGGATCTTGGCCTCCTCCTCGGAAAGACTCTCCGGAAGCTCGATTTTCAACTCATGGACGCTCACAAGTTCCTCCCTCTCACATTGTAGCCGACAACGCTCCCCTGGTCCCGGGTGAGAACCGCGGCTGTGCGGATCAGATGAAGACCGCCGGTGAGACATGAAAGCGTTCGGCCAGGGCACGGATCTCGCCAACGTGCAGCTCTCTCTTGCTCGCGAGGACCGCATGAACACCTGTCGCTCCACCGAGCTCCCGTAGATCCTCGGGACTGAGACCGTGCTCCTCCATCAAGTATTCCAGCACTTCCGGCCCGCTCGTCTCGGGAATCGCCACGTGCTCCTCCTCATAGGCATGGACGAGAGTGCCCAGGGTATCGAGAAGCCCGTACAGCGGATGCTGCTCGTCGTCGCCGATCTCCGCGAGCAGTGAGCCCAGACGCTCGATGGCGGCGGCATAATCCCGCTCATCGCGGATCGTCAGAAGAGGTCCGATGGCTCGCCAGTGGTCCTGAGTCTCTTTGCTTAGCGCGCTCATGGTCCTGTCGAGATCAGCGGAGGCAAGGCCGCCCGTTGCCAAGGATGATACCACCCACCAGCTCGGGCAGTTTTCAGGCGGGGGGCGGAAGTGGCGAGGGGTGGGAGGACGATGGCAGTTGAGGGCTTTGAGGTAAACTTGGGTCATGACCAAGGCCGCCCAGCAACTCCTTCGATCCTTTGAGACCTTGGACGAAGAGGATCAGCGCGAAGTGCTGACCAAGCTTCTGCGGGTGCCCCTCGATGCCAACTATCCGGCACCCTCGGACGACGATCTCAGGTATGCTGCGGATCAGATCTTCCTCGAGTACGATGAGCGAGAGGCTGAGGGTTGAAGGCGCCTCCTCGCGGCGAGGTCTGGCTCGTCGATCTCGGCCTTGCCGCCAAGGTCCGACCGTGTCTGGTGTTCAGCGTACCTCCTGAAGACTCTGACCGAGCGATCGTCACCCTCATTCCGCATACCACCAGCGTTCGAAGCTCTCGATTTGAGGCAAAGGTCTCTGTGAAGTTTCTGCGTCCCGGAGCCTTCGATGCTCAAGGGATTGTGACGGTACCCTGGGTCCGCCTCGTGCGGCGCCTGGGATCTCTGTCTGACGAGCAGCTCAAGGCAGTCGAGGCGGCTGTTCGATTGTGGCTGGGCATGTCACCCTGACCGTGGCGCTCGACGAGAGGGCTCGGCTGCCTCATCCGAGGCGTCGGATGTTCCAGACGAGAGGTCGGACGTTCCAGACGAGAGGTCGGACGTTACATTCGAGGAGTCGGACGTTACATTCGAGGAGTCTGGCGTTACATCCGAGGAGTCGAACGTCGCATTCGAGCGATCGGATGTCGCATCCGAGTCCCCGAATGTCGCATCCGAGGTCTCGGATGTCACAGCCGAGGTCTCGGATGTCGCAAGTGAGGGGTCGGATGGCGCATCCGAGGCGTTGGATGAGCCGTCCGAGGGGTCGGATGAGCCATCCGAGGAGTCGGATGAGGCGTCCGAGGGGTCGGATGAGCTATCCGAGGAGTCGGATGAGCCATCCGAGGGGTCGGATGAGGCGTCCGACAGAGCCAGGCAGACAGCGGCGGCCAGGAGGACGAGCAACGCGCAGGCGGGGTGCAGGTCTCCCCCGCGCCGCAGCAGGTCCGGCACCAGGCCGATCGGCACCATGGCGAAGAACGCCAGAGCCGTGACCGCGAGGTGCAGGAGCACGAAGCCGCGGAGCGCGACCGCGGCGGCCGCGGTGACGACCGCTCCGTAGACGAGATACCGCTCGTGCATCTGCGGCAGAAGCGCGAAGGAGAGGAGCCAGGGGGCGGCGAAGGCGGCGAGGATGCGCGGGTGGGCTTCGCGGGCCGCCCGCGCGGTCGCTCGCGCGCAGGCGACCAGCCCGGTGATGTAGACCAGCCAGAGGGCGGCCCGGAGCAGCGGCGTGGCCCTGCCCTGGAGCGCCGGGACCCAGATCTCCAGGAGCGCGGGAAGGTTGGGCGAGCGGCCCATGCGCAGCACCGGGAAGTGCTCCGAGCCGAAGAGGAATCCGATTTTCATCCAGGCGAGATCGGCGTCGAACAGCGGGATGCAGAGGACCAGGGCGAGCAGCGCCGCGCCGGCCAGCCAGGGCGCGGGCCGCACCTCCGGATTCCGTCGCTTCCAGAGCGCGATCCCGAGGACCGCGGCGAGCACGACCCCGCCCACCCAGGAGATGGCGGGCGGATTCCAGGCCCAGTGGCCGCTTGCGAAGGTCCCCAGGAGCCACGGGGAGCCGCCGAGCACAATCCCGAGGAAGAGCCCGAGGACGACCCGGACGGCGCCGGCCGGGTTGCGGGCGAACAACGGCCAGAGCACGAAGAGGGCGGCGACGACCAGGACCTGCCCCTTGAGCAGAGCGCCCACTCCGAGAACGAGCCCGACCGCCAGCCAGAAGCCGAGAGAGGCGCAGAGCGCGGCCATCAGGTAGATGGCCACACCCCAGGCGTCCCACTGCGGCCAGCAGTGAGCGACCCAGATCAAGGCCGGATTGAACCAGACGAGGAGGGCCGCGATCGCACCCCGGACCCAGGGCCGCGCTCCGGGAGGCGCGCGGCCGGCGGCGGCGTGGCGGACCCAGAAGGTCACCAGAAAGAAGGTGGCCAGGGCGGCGATCAGCTCGAAGGCGCTGTTCAGTTGGAGGAGGGGCGCGTTGAATTCATAGGACGGCTCCCACCTCCGGACCCTGGGAAATTCCTCGCGGGTCCACCCCGCCCAGCGCTCCATGATCAGCAGCCGCAGGGGCGGATAGTCGAGCTGCATGTTGCGCTCCGAGGTCTGCCGGCCGACCCGCTTCCTATAGAGGTTGGGATATCCGATCCGGTTGGCGGCACGCCCCCAGCGGTAGGCGTTGCGGATGTCGGGCAGGAAGTGGGCGGACGTGGAGGCGTCCCAGGCCCAGCGCCGCAGCCGCAGCCCTCCAACGAGAACGGCGGCCACGGCGAGGGCGAGCAGCAGGACCGCGAGGAGCCGTCGCGGCGGGACCTGGAGGGGAGACATGCGGCGTGGGATCGTATGCCGCGCGGCTCGCCGCGTCAAAAGCCTCGGAGGAAGACCTTCCTATCGCAAAGCTCTGAGTGAACCTTCCTGCCGTCTCTGAGGGTTTCTCCTGATACCGAGCGTGCTGAAGCATGTGAGATATTCAAAGCAGAGCTGCAAGGTAATCCAGGGAGGTGCTGCTGATGGCAGCGAGCCCGCCGTACTCAGACCCGGTCCTGACCGCCAATCTCTACTGCACCGGCCACCTCGACGAGATCCTCGTCCAGGTGATCGCGCCCTGGTGGGGCGAGATCCGGCAGCTCGATCCGGACTCGGGCGCCTTCCTCTGGACCATGCGCAGCGACAAGGGAGGCGAGCACGTGAAGGTGCGCCTGCACGGCCCCGAGTCGCTGGCCAACCCCGCCCGCACCGTACTGCAGCAGGCGGCCGACGCCTTCTTCGGCCGCGTCGAGCCCGCGAGCGGACGGCCGGCGACGGGGTGGAAGGGGGCCGCCATCAACGATGACGACGAGGCCGACCTCGACCACCCGGACTGCAGCCTGCGCTGGACCCATTACCGGCGCAGCCGCGCCTCGCTCGGGCCTAGGCCTTTCCTCGACGACAACGGCTATGTCGGCCGGATCACGCGCTGCATGGCCGCGGGCTGCGAGAGGGTGCTGCTCCTGGAACCGGACGCGGCAGGCCACATCCCGAACTGGGTACGCCAGAGCTCCCTGCTCGACGGGCTGATCGCGGGGCTCGCCGCGCCCGGGTTCCCGGCGGACGCTCGACGCGCCTACCTGATCTATCACCGCAACGCGCTGCTCCGCTTCACCCTGAACACCGAGAATGCCGAAGCGGGCAAGATGTACGACCTCCTCCAGCTCTTCGAACGGCAGGTCGAAGCGAAAGGCCCGACCGTCGACGCCCTGCGCCGGACCGCGCGCTCCGAATGGATGCGGGCCTCGACCGGGGAGGAGTCGGCGGGGGCCTGGCCCCGCTCGATCGCCAACCTCATCTGGTACATCCGCCCGCTCTGCGAGGATCCGGACTACCACGTCGACCCGTCGGCCGACGACCCCTGCTTCGTCCCGGTCTTCAAGGTCTTCCACGGTCTCGCCAACCAGCTCGGCCTCAACTTCCTCGAGGAGGCATTCGCGCACCACCTCCTCGCCTCGGTGACCGAAGACGAGGCGAGCCGGACGGACGGGTCCGGAGCGGGGACCTCCCTGGCCGACCCGAGCAGGCCCGGGCATCGTCGCGACTGACTATAATCCCCGGATGCCCTTCGCTCCCGCCACCCACCTCGCCATCTCCCTCCCCGACCGGCACGTGCTCGATCCCAAGGAGCCGCCCGCATGAACGGAGGAGATCTCGTCGGAGAGGTCCTGGTGCGCCAGGGCGTGCGCTTCCTGTTCACCCTGTGCGGCGGCCACATCTCCCCCATCCTGGTGGGGGCCAAGAAGCTCGGCATCCGGGTCGTCGACGTCCGCCACGAGGTGGACGCCGTCTTCGCCGCCGACGCCGTCTTCCGGTTGACCGGCGTCCCCGGCGTCGCCGCGGTCACCGCCGGGCCGGGGGTGACCAACACCGTCACCGCGGTCAAGAACGCGCAGCTCGCGCAGTCCGCGGTGGTCCTCCTGGGCGGCGCCGCGGCGACCCTCCTCAAAGGCCGGGGCGCGCTCCAGGACATCGACCAGATGACGTTGATCGCCTCGACGGTGAAATGGTCGGCCTCCGCCTCCACCGTGCGGGAGCTGGTCCCTCTCCTGGAAGAGGCGTTCGCGAAGGCCCGCTCGGGCGTGCCCGGCCCGGTCTTCCTCGAATGCCCGATCGACCTCCTCTACGACGAGCCTCTGGTGCGCGAATGGTACGGCGCCGCAGGAAAAGGAGGCGGGATCGCCGGCGCCGGCCTGCGGATGTATCTGAAGCGCCACGCGCACAAGCTCTTTTCCGGAGTGGACCGCGTCCGCTTCTCCGAGCCGCAGCCGCCCCGGCCGCCGGCGCCCGAGACGGGGGACGTGCGCCGGGCCGCGGCGAAGCTGCGCAAGGCGAAGAAGCCGGTCCTCGTCCTGGGCAGCCAGACGGTGCTCGATCCGCCCTCGGTCTCGTCCCTCGCCCTCTCCATCGCCGCGCTCGGTGCGCCGGTCTATCTGGCGGGAGGGGCGCGCGGCCTCCTCGGCCAGGGGCACCGGCTGCAGCTCCGGCACAGGCGCAAAGAGGCGCTGCGCGAAGCCGACCTGGTGGTGCTCTGCGGCCTGCCGGCCGACTTCCGGCTCGACTACGGCCGCCAGATCAACCGCAAGGGCTTCCTGGTCTCGGTCAACCGCAGCGAGGACGATCTGCGCCTGAACCGCAAGGCCGACCTGCCGGTGCACGCCGATCCGGGGCTCTTCCTGCAGCGGCTGGCGGAGGAGATGGGAGAGGGAGGAGATCTCTGGAAGGACTGGCTGGAAGGCCTGCGCGCCCGCGACCTGGAGCGCGAGCGGGAGATCGCCCGTCAGGCCGAGCCGGCGTCGGAGCTGGTGAATCCTCTCCACCTCTGCCGCGAGATCGACCGCCTCCTGAGTCCCGACAGCGTGCTGGTGGCCGACGGCGGCGACTTCGTGGCGACCGCCTCGTACATCGTGAGCCCCCGCGCCCCGCTCTCCTGGCTCGATCCGGGCGTCTTCGGCACCCTGGGCGTCGGCGGCGGCTTCGCGCTCGGGGCACGCCTCTGCCGGCCGGACGCCGATGTCTGGCTCCTTTGGGGCGACGGCTCGGCCGCGTACAGCCTGGCCGAGCTCGACACCTACGCCCGCCACGGCATCCCGGTCATCGCAGTGGTCGGCAACGACGCCGGCTGGACCCAGATCGCCCGCGAGCAGGTCGAGATCCTCGAGGACGACGTCGGAGTCGTCCTCGCCCGCACCGACTACCACAAGGTGGCCGAGGGCTACGGAGGCCGCGGGCTGGTCATCGAGAGAGACGCGGACGTCCGGTCCGTCCTCGAAGAAGCCCTCGCCATCGCCCGCGCCGGCCAGCCGGTGCTGGTCAACGCCCATCTGGCGAAGACGGAGTTCCGGAAGGGATCGATTTCGATGTGAGGACCCTCACGACCTCTTGCTTTTCGTCTCCAGATTCCGTACGGTCACCGAGTCGCGATTCAAAGTCTCATCTTCTGGACTCCTCCAACCGGGCGATCCTACCGGAGGGCCTCCTTGACACGGTGCACGCGTATGCATACAATCCAGGGCTATGAGTGGGGTGCAGACAAGGCCGCGGTCAACCTTCGGAAGCACGGTGTCAGTTTTGCCGACGCGGCCACGGTCTTTGTCGACGAATCCGCAAAACGGATCTCCGACGAGATCTCGAGCCTGGATGAAGACCGGTTCGTGATCCTCGGAGTGAGCGTACCGGGAGACGTTCTCGTCGTCGTTTATACATGGAGAGGTGATCGGATTCGCATCATCTCGGCACGGAAAGCAACACCGCGGGAGCGGAAATCCTACGAGGGCGGCCAATGAAGAGAGAATACGACTTCAGTCAGGGCGAGCGAGGTGCGGTGGAGCCGACTCCGCCTGGAAAGACCCGGATCACGATCCGCATCGACAATGAGATTCTGGACTGGTTTCGCACCAAGGTGAGCGAGCAGGGTGGTGGGAACTACCAGACCCTGATGAACCAGGCCCTGCGTGAGCTCATCGAGCGGGAGTCGCTGGAAGAGACCCTCCGCCGGGTTCTCCGTGAGGAGCTCGGAACCAGAGGGGCTCCGGTCGCGAGGTCTGTCCGGGGTTGAGGAACAGAGGGACGGGTGAGGGTATATTCCTCCCTCCATGCCCGCCCCTCCCCCCACCCCGGAGACCGATCCCCGCGAGCGCCGCTTCCTCTGGTTTCCGCTGATCGGCTCGGTGTTCGCCGGGCTCGGGCTCCGGCTGTGGAACCTGCTCGGGCAGATCCTCGGCGGTGACGAGCTCCATGCGGTGCGCGCGGCGGCGGCGCGGACGGTGCCCGAGATCCTCACCAACTATTCGCTGACCGATTACTCCCTCCCTCTCACCGCGCTCTACCGCTGGCTCCTCGACCTCGGCGTGCCCCTCTCGGAGCTCGCCTTCCGCGCGCCGTCCATCCTCTCCGGCGCCCTGGCGCTCGTCGTCTTCCCGTACGCCTTCGCCGGCCGGGTGCCGCGGCCGGCGGTCCTGCTCTATGCCTGGCTCGGAGCCATTGCGCCGGACCTGGTGCTCTACAGCCGTATCGCGCGCTCGTATCTCCCGATGGTCCTCTGCGGGTTCGTGGCGGTCATGGCGTTCGAGACGTGGTGGCGCACCCGGTCGTGGAAGTGGGGG
>DASPXX010000340.1:0-13457 GCA_035637095.1 Thermoanaerobaculia bacterium | reverse complement strand
CGCCGCCGAGCTGTCCAAGATCAAGAGCCTCACGACCGTGACCACCGCGCCGGTGGTGCAGGCCGTGGTGGGTGGGCTGCTCCTCGACGAGGGCGGCTCGCTGCGCGGCATGGTGCGCGAGAAGCTGCCGTTCTACCGGGCCAACCGGGACCGCATGCTCGCTTCTCTGGAGGAGCGGCTCGGGGGCGTGCCGGGGGTGCGCTGGAACCGGCCGGAAGGCGGGTTCTTCCTCACCGTCTGGCTTCCCTTCGAGCTCGACGACGAGTGCCTCCAGGCCTGCGCGCGGGATTACGGCGTGATCGTCTGTCCGATGTCGTTCTTCGCCCTCTCCGCCGGGCGGGAGCGCCAGGTCCGCCTCTCCTTCAGCTACGTCACCGAGGCGCAGATCGAGGAGGGGATCGAGCGGCTGGCCCGCTTCGTGCGCGACCGGCTGGCCGCGGCCCTGGAACAACCGGCGGCGGCGGAACAGACCGCGGCGGTCCGGTGAAGACCGTCCCCGCGGCAACGCTCGCCCGCGTCATGCGCGCGGCCCTCGCCCGGCGCGGCCTCTCCGAGGAGCACGCCGGGTGGGTGGTGGAGGGTCTGCTGGAGAGCTCGCTCCGCGGCATCGACACGCACGGGGTCCGCCTCTTCCCGACCTACATCGCCGAGCTCGACGGCGGGCGCAGTCGCGCCCGTCCGCAGCTGGTCTGGGTCGATCCGGCGAACGCGCAGGGGCGCGCCGCGCGGCTGCTCGACGCCGGCGGCGCCCTCGGCCTGGTGGCGGGGCGGGCGGCCTCAGCCGAAGCGGTCCGGCTGGCGCGGGAGCATGGCGTGGGGAGCGTGGCCGTGCGCAATTCCAACCACTTCGGCGCGGCCTCGGTCTACACCCTGGCGATGGCGCGCCATGGCTGCCTCGCGATGTCGTTCACCAACAGCGACGCGCTGGTGGCTCCCTTCCACGGGATGCGCCCGATCTTCGGCACGAATCCGATCTCGCTGGCGGCGCAGGGGGAGGGCGACGACCTCTTCTGCGCCGACTTCGCCACCAGCCAGGTCTCCTACTCCAAGGTGAAGCACCACAACGCCCACGGCATCCCGCTGGAGAGCGGTTGGGCGGTGGCGGCCGACGGCCGGGACGCGGCGGAGGAGGGGGAGGCGGCCGGGGAGGTCTCCGCGCTCAAGCCCCTGGGAGAATTGGCGGGGCACAAGGGGCAGTGCCTGGGGATGATGGTGGAGATCCTCTGCGCGCTCCTGGCCGGGATGCCGCTCGATCACGAGCTGTCGCATCTTTACGTGGAGCCGTTCGACGAGCCGCGGCAGGTGGCGCACCTCTTCCTCGCCTTCGACATCCCGGCCTTCCAGAATCCCTCCGCCTTCCGCGCCGGCCTGAGCCGTCTCCTGCGCCTCGTCCGCGAGCAGCCGGCGGTGGACGGTGAGCGGGTCCTCGTGCCGGGAGACCTGGAGAGCGAAGCAGCCGTCCGGCGGCGGCGGGAAGGAATTCCGCTGACGGACGACGAGGCGGCGGCCTTCGCGCGCATCGAGCGGGAAGGCTGATCGCGGGTGGCGTGTAGACGGCACAGAGAAGTGCCTTGCTCCTCCTGTGCATCGTGTCACTGCACAGGTGAAACGCCTCGTTTCTCCTGTACATCGGGACATTGGACAGAAGAAGTGCCTCGTTTCTCTCGTGCGCCGTGTCATTGCGCAGGTGAAACGCCTTGCTTCTCCTGTGCACCGTGCCATTGCACAGGTGAAACGCCTCATTTCTCTTGAGCATCGGGTCATTGGACAGGAGAAGTGCCTCGTTTCTCCTGCGCATCGTGTCATTGCACAGGAGAAACGCCTTGTTTCTCCTGCGCACCGTGTCACTGCACAGGAGAAACGCGTTGCTTCTCCTGTGCACCGTGTCATTGCACAGGTGAAACGCCTCATTTCTCTTGAGCATCGGGTCATTGGACAGGAGAAGTGCCTTGTCTCTCCCGCGCATCGTGTCATTGCACAGGAGAAACGCCTCGTTTCACCTGCGCATCGAGCCACTGCACAGGAGAAGAGACTCGTTTCTCCTGAGCGTCGAGCTATTGCACGGTGCCCCTGCCGCGGTGAAGGGAGGCGGCGAGGCTCAGGGCATGGTGGGCGCGCCGCCGCGCGCACGGATGATCGACGCGGCGACTTCCCGCGCGAGGTCGGCGGTGGCCGTTTCGCGGCGGGCGGCTTCCTGGAAGAGGAGGAGGGCAGCCAGAGGCTCGCGGGCGACGTCCAGATCGCGGAAGACGGTCACCATCTCGTCGACGAGCTCGCGGACCTCCGCGGTCTTCCCCTCCGCCAGATAGGAGATCGACAGATCGAGGGAGGCGAGGGCAGCGTCAAAGGTGTTGCCCTCGTCGAGAAACGTCTGCCGTACCCGGGAGAGAAGCCGGCGGCCCCGGTCGTGGGATCAGGTCTGCCAGCGCGTCTTGCAGTACTGTACTGCTTCTCGGGTCGTGAGCCGGCGCGTCGAATTCCCCGCTCGGAGGTAGAAGACCTCGTCGTTACCCTCCTTGAGAAAAACAGGCCGTGTGCCGGCGGCGACCGTTACCCGGCAGACATCCTTGCCGTCGACCTCGTGGAAGGTGGTGCGGATGGAAGTCGCCACGTCCTTGCCCATGGAGCCGAGAAGAAGCTCTATCAGGAACAGCTCGAAACCGTCCCGGTTCGGCTTCCTGAACGTCCCATAATCGGGCTGCAAGCCGACGATCGATCCGTCGTCGCCGACCCCGATGAGGAGTGTACCGCCGTGCGCGTTGAGGAAGCCCGCGACGGTGATCCGGATGACAGCCTCGAGGTCCGGGTTCTTCTTCCCCTCGCGCAAGTCCCAACGGGCGGTGGACTTGAATTCCAGCTCTGCGCTCTCGCCCTGCTCGATCAGAGCGAGGATCTGCGGGTCTCCCTGCATGGGGGCCAATGTCCTGTAGGCGGTGAGGGCGGCGTCCTTCACTTCCTGGGCGACGACCGGGAAAGTGGTGAGGATGTAGGCAAATTCTTCCTCGGTCAACCCGTAGAGGTGGGCCACGAGACCGTCCAACTCTGCGCGCAGCCGCGCTCTTTCGGCAGGGTCAGTGGCGGCATCCTGCTCGGACCACGGTGAGCCCATAACGACCTGCCAGAGGTCGGAGAATTCTGGCCGATAGCATACGAGCCGAGCAGCTCTGGTAATAAAAGGAGTTAGCCGCGTGTCATTTCCGGATAGCCTCGGTACTGGCATCTGATACAGAAAGAATTGACTCAATGTGTCGTCTACTCTCTTTCGGACCAGCCAGTCGAAAACGAAGCTGTTTGTTACTGCGCACAAAAAGAGCATCTCATCTTTGGAAATTAAGTCCGAATCGAGTGTCGTGCTATTGGTGTCGGTAAAGACTCGCTGTGGTATTATTGTGGAAATCATAGTGCGTACGTCGGAGCTTCTAGCGATTCGACGATGCACCCACCTATACGATGCGAATTGTCGATTCCTGAGCCTTGCCTCACCCACATCTTCATCTATCCAATAGTCAGGGCCTTCCCCGGACAGTTCGAATTGATTGAACATCTCACCCTTGAAGAGGGGAAGACGATCTTCGCTGGGCGAAGAATGAAGAAGCCATTGATTCTTCTTGCTTACATCAAATTCGCGCACTAAGCGAAGATTCCAGCAGTCATGAAACTTGTCACCTAGCATAGGGAAAGCGGCCATTTTGCAAGCGATATCTGCTTCAAGAGTACTTTTAAGCTCCAAAATGGACAAGGAGGTCGGTGAAAGCAATCTTACTGTTGCCCCTGCCATTTCCACGTGCTCATCGGAATTATGGAGAAACGACTCGAGCCGGGCCACGCTAACAGCTTCGCGCGGATCAATGCGAAAGGCTATTGTGAAATCCGTCGTCGAACCACCCTTCTGGAAATTGAGAAGACAAATGCGGAAGCGGTGATCCACGCCCTCGAAGAGGAATTTTTCGTTCGACAGTCCAAACAACGAGCCGAGACGCGCCTGGTTGAACAGCATCTCACGCAGTTGCTTCGCCCCCAGGTCGGTATAGATTCCCGTCGGGAGCAGGATCCCACAGCGGCCGCGATCGCGCAGCAGATTGAAGCACTGCTCTAGGAAGAGTTTATAGAGGTTGACGTCAGTCCCCGCCTTCTTCTCCTTTCCGTCAGGAGCCCTGATCTTCGCGATCTGGTTCTTGTACTGCGGAGCCCTGCGGTAGTAGAGAGAAATGTGTGGAAATCGGCTCTGATATTCCAACCAGGCAGCGCGAATTTCGGAGTTGCGCATAAGCCTTGCCTGCTCCTTCTCGAAAGCTTTGATCGTCATGATGTTCTTTTTGACGATGTCCGAATATTCGGCGAAGAACTCTTTGGCTTGCGGCTTGAAGACCTCCCAGGGAGGATTGGTGAGGATGATGTCGAAGCCTCCTTGCTTACCGAGAACCTCGTCAAACTCGTAGCCCCAGTGTAACGGTCGGAGGTCCGCGACATCCTTGAAGGAGACAGGCCGACGCACGGGCTTACCCGGCTCGTTCTTCTGGCGGTCCCAGGTGGCCTGCTCGAAGCGGATGTCCTTGAATTCGGTGAGGAGGATATCGTTCAATGTCGCGATCGCCTCGCTCTTTTCACGGTCGATCTCGTCGCGCACCTCACCGAGCCGGTCGGTTTTCCCGGTGAAATGACGGTAGGCTTCGATCAGCTGGTTTTTTTCGCGGAGCACCTGCCGGAAAGTCCGGCGGAAGAGGTGAGACTGGCCGCCGCCCCCCTGTCTACGTTCAAAATCTTCATCCTCGACATGGAGCAGCCCGATGAGCGAGTTGCCCGACAGGATGTTGAAGTCGATATTGGGCAGCGGCTCCAGCTCCTCGACGTTCGTCGCCGAGGCCACGAGGGTGAGAAAGAGACGGAGCCTCGCAATCTCCGTCGCCTCCTCCATGATGTCCACGCCGAAGAGGTTGTCGGTGACGATCTTCTTCTTGACCCAGTACTGGATCGAGTGATGCTCGGCGTTGGCCTTCTTGAGCTCCTCGCGCAGCTCGCGGTCGTTGACGAATCCGATCTTGCCGACCACGGCCGAGTAGACATCCAGAAGCGTCTTGAGTGCCGCCACCAGGAACGCTCCCGAGCCGCAGGCCGGATCGAGGATCGAGAGGCCCGGCAAGATCTCCTTGAACAGCTTGCGGCAGAGGCGCGCGTCGAGGCGCAGCAGAAGCTCTTCGATCGATTCGAAGCGCCGGTCACCCTTCCCCGCTCCCACGTTCACCCGATCGAGGACCAGTGCGTAGATCGTCTTCTCGCAGAGGTACCGGGTGATCTCAGGCCGCGTGTAGTAGGCCCCGAATTCCTTCTGGTTGATGTACTTCTCGAAGATGTAGCCCAGGACGTCGGGGTTGATTTCGTCGTCCTGTCCTCCGGGCGTGTCGTTCAGGCTCCAGGAGTAGCGCTCGAAGAGGTCGAGGATGCTCGCAAAGGCCGCGTCCGGGATCTGCAGATCCGGATGATCGGTCTCGATCCGATGCGGTAAGAAGAGCCCACCGTCGAGGAAACAGATCTCCCCCAGCAGGTTCCGGGCTTCGGGGCTGCGCTCGGCAGCCGGGCGGGCGAAGCCTTCGAAGAAGAGGAGCTTCAGAAAGCGCCGGTAGTAGAGGTCCGGCCCCACCTTCTGGCTCGCTTCGAGCTTGCGGCGCAGATACCGTTGATCTCCGCCATCCAGGAAGCTCTTCTTCTGGAGGAAGTAGACAAACATCAGCCGGTTGAGCAGGACCGAGGTGTACCAGCGGCGGTCGCGCTCGCTTTCGATCCCCTCGATCCGTTCCAGGAACAGCTCGTGCTGCTCCTGGAACTCGCTGTAGAAGCGCCTGGTGACCCGCTCGACGTCGAGCGCTTCCCGCAAGCGTGAGGCGACCTCGGCGACCGCGGTGTCGCCTTGGACGGCGAGGTCGGCGAGATCTACCACCAGGGCGGACAGCTTGGAGAGGAAGAGATCGCCCGGTTGTTCCTTGAAGTAGGAATGACTGCGTGGGGCAAGCTTCGAGCCTTCGCGCCTGGCCCATGAGAGCACGCTCTGGGTGCGAGTGCGGTCAACGAAGAGGAGAACGTGCTCGTAATAGGCCTTGGCGACCTCGCGATGGACGCTGAGGCGGACCCTGGCCTCGGGGACCGCGCCGTCACCGGCGGAGAGCTCGAGGACGACCACGCCACCCAGGTGAGCGATCTCGCGCCCCTGGTACTCCTGCCCTTTGACGTTCCAGCTTCGAGGTTTCGGGCTCGCCGCCTGCGACCATCCGAGCTCGTCGACGAAGAGCCGCCGGAAGTCGAACTCTTGCAGGATCTCGCGGGTGCGTTGAGCGTTGAGCTTGGCCAAAGAGTCACCTCGAAGAGGAGGGATGGAGCCCGAGGGAGCAGATGATGCGCGGCTCCGGGTCGGGCTGGTCTTCGCGGACGATGCAGAGCCGGTCTTCCTCGCGCAACGCGAGCACGAGGCGGGCGAGGTCGTCGTCAGAGATGCCGGTGCGGAGCTGGCGGTTGATCTGGTCGGCCGCGGCCGCTCGCAGAGGGAACCGGTAGATCTCGTTGATCGCCTGGTGCAGCTCAGCGAGGTCGAAGAGCGTTCCCTTGAGGGAAAAGACGTAGTTCTTCAGGCGCTCGTAGGTGCGAAATCGCGCTCCCGAGGGGCGGCCGAGGGCGCCGGCACCGCTGCGCCTGCGTTCCGCGAGTAGCTCGACCCCTTGGCGGACCAGCTCGTGATGCGTCTCCTGCCGGGGAAGAGCCGGTGTCTCCGGGTCGCACTGCGCGGCAGCAAGGATGGCGAGCTGTGACTGAGTGACGCTTTTGCCTTCCCCGTCCACCCAGGCGAGGAAATCATTGTCGTCGGACGTGCGCAGATAGAGGAGGACTCCAGCTGGGCCCGCATGGGCTGGCGTGTGCGATCGGGTCGAGTAGACCACGTCGGGCAGCTCCATCACCTTCTTCTCGAGGCTCGGGTCGGCCTCGATGGCATTGCGCCAGAGCTGGTAGGCATGAGAGGCGAGGTCCACCTCATTGTCCCCTTCAGCATCCAGAAGGCCGGACTTCTCATTGTAGAGGTCGAACAAGAGGCCGTCGTCCTCGTCATCGTCGAAGAACCGCTCGTCCGTCCCGACCACCTCAGCGTTCTCGCGGAGGCGTTGGCGCACCCGGCCGCGCAGGCGGATGATCCGCTCGACCCCATCGGCGGGGAGGAACGAGTAGCAGAGAAGGGTTTCGGCGCGCTGTCCGATCCGGTCGATGCGCCCCACCCGCTGGATGAGCCGGATGATCGCCCAGGGCAGGTCATAGTTGATCACGACCCGGCAGTCCTGCAGGTTCTGGCCCTCGCTCAGGACGTCGGTGGAGAGGAGGACCCGGATCTCGTCCGCAGGCGCGATCTGCTTCCGCTTTTCATTGCTCTCCGGGCTGAAGCGCCAGGCGAGGAGCGTGGGGTCGGCGGAGGCTCCGGTCGCCGCCGCCACCGCCCCGAAGCCGCGGGCCTGAAGCTCCCGTTCCAGGTACGCCACGGTGTCGGCGAACTGGGAGAAGAGGAGAACCTTCTCTCCGCTGTGGTCCTCGGCGAGGATCCGGACCAGCGCTTCGACCTTGTAGTCCCTCGCCGGGTCCCAGGGGCCGCAGTCTTGGAGCACTGAAAGGAGGCGGCGGCTGTCGGCCAGGAGGTCCTTGGCGAGCGCGACGACGAAGCGGTCCGCCCGCAGCCACTTGAAGCGGCGTTTCTCGCGAGTCTCGTATTGGCGGTAGACCTCAGCCGCCCGCCGCCGGAAGTCCTCCTCCGAGAGCAGCCCGTTCCGCCCCACCTCTCCGGCATCGCTCGCCGGGGCACCTTCGCCGTTCCCGTTTCCCTCGAAGATCTCGGCTTGAGCCGCGAGCTCGGGGTCGATATCGGAGAAGCGAGAATCGAGGGCGGCGCTGTCCTGGGTTCCGATCGGCAAGGGGAGCCCGGCCTCGATGGCATGGAGAAAGACGAAGTTGCGCAGCACGTGGCGCTCGACGGACTGAAGGAATGACCAGCCGCTGCTCTCCAGCCGCTTGAACAGATTGATCCGGCAGAATCCCATGAGACGCCGGCCGGCGCGGGACAGATCGGCGAGAGTCCTGGCTTCCGCCGGAGTGGGGGGAACCTGCCGGGCGGCCGCCACGTAGTTGCCGAGCCCATACCGCGGGAGAGACAGAGAGTTGATGACATTCACGACCCCATCCGAGAAGAGACGGGCGTACGGGTCGCCGGCGCTCCCGTCGGCGATCGCGAAGCGCACCGTCCGCGGCACGCGGACCGGGAAATAGGAGCGGGTACCGTCCTCGAACGTCAGATATCGGCGCCCGGTGGCGGTATCCGTCTCGGCGTAGTTCCCTTGGATGAAGGTCCGGGTGCGACGGACGAGGTAGAGGCGCATCAGTTCTCGCCAGTCGTCTGCATATTCGCTCTTCTCGAAGGCCGCGAGCGAGTCGGGGCTGCACTGGTGGCGGCGGATGAACTCGGGCTCTCCAATCTCGCGCAGCAGCCGCTCGGGCCTGAGGCCGAGCCGGGCGTCCTCCGGTACGAAGAGCCGGAGCTGGCTCGACAAGTCCAGGTAGGTCTTGTTGTAGGGCGTCGCCGAGAGGAGGATGACCTTGCTCTCGTTGGCCTCGATGTACTCGCGGATGGCGCGGTAGCGCTTACCCTCGCGGTTGCGCAAGTTGTGGCTCTCGTCGATCAGCACCAAGCGATAACGGCGCAGATCCGGCAGCTCCTGAGCGACCCGGGTGATGGGTAGCACGCGGGCGCGCAGCCGGTATTGCTCGCGATAGTCCTCCCACATGCGGACCAGGTTCCGAGGACAAAGGATCAGGGTTTCGAGGCCGTGATCGTCCTCGAAAATCCGAGCGAGGGCCGAGGCCATCAGCGTCTTGCCCAGCCCCACCACGTCGCCCAGGAGCACCCCGCCGCGCTTGTTGAGGTGATGGGCGGCGATCTTGACCGCCGCGGTCTGGAACGCGAGGAGCTTGTCGCCGAAGTCCTTCGGGATGCGGAACTCGGCCAGACCAGCCCGGGCTTCGCGCGCGAGGTGGTAGACCATCTTCAGGTAAACGAGATAGGGCGAGTAGACTTCTTCGCGTGCCCAGCTTTGGTCGATTGCCTCGAGGAGCTCGGTCGAAATGTCGAGGCAGAAGCGATCGCCCCAGCGGTCCTCGAACCAGGCGGCCAGTTTGACGCAGGCGTCGTGGTCCAGCACGTCAACGTTGAGCTCGCCTTGCTGGGAGAGGCCCGCGAAGGTGAGATTGCTGCTGCCGAGATAGCCGACGATCGGATTGATCGGGTCGGAGCGGAACAGAAGGTAGAGCTTGGCATGCAGGGGATGGCGCAAAAATAGCTTGACGACGACCTTGCCGGCTCGAAGTTGTGCAGCCAGGCGGCGCAAGCCTGCCTCATCCTCGGCGGTGGGCGCGCCCAGGGTCAGCTGCTCACGGAACTCTTCGGCCAGGCGCCGCTTGAGGCGGACAGCGGTCTGGAGATCGATTCCTTCCACCCGAGGCAGAAGGCTCAACGACTCCCGCAACTCTTCCTGAGGGAGCCGCTGCATCCCGACAAGGAGCCGGCAGCAGCTCCCCTCTCCGCCCGGCCAGCGATCGACAAGCTCGTCGACTGCCTTCCAGCCACGCAGGTTGAAGTAGCCGACGCAGAAGTCCGCGCGATCGGACAGGGCGAGCCCGTCACGCAGCGCAGGCAGAAGGGAACGCTCGATATTGTCGAAGATACGCGGCATGCATTCGACCCCGTCCGATGCTCCAAACTTCCTCAACTGCGACAGATTCTATGGCGGGACGGGGTGCTAAGGTAGCACGCTGTGGCTCCGGCGACAGGCGCCAGCCCAAAGAGCAGGGCTTGCTGAAATCTCTAGCCTGCGTCTCGCTGCCACTCCACCGTCCCCCGCAGCCCCTCGACGGTCTGCCGGAGCCTTTCCTCGCCCTCGGGTCCGGCCAGGGCTTCCAGTCCGAGGACCGCCAGCGCCAGGACCGCGAGCGCCCTTTCGCGTGGACCGTCCGGCCTTCCGGCGTCGAACCTTTCGACGGTCTCGGCCACGTCTTTGATCATCGCATGGAGCTGCCGGAAAGCGCCGTCGGAGAGGGGGGGATCGCCGCGGTAGAGGTCGAGGCGGCCGCCGGCGCGGTAGGCGGGGAAGCCCTCCAGGCCGAGAAAGCGCAGGAACCAGGCCGCCCGGTAGCGGCCCACCGCGGCGGTGATGCCGGCATAGTCCGCGAGCAGCTCGTCGTGCAGGTTGTTGCGCATCGAGCCGAAGATCCGCCGCGTCAGGTAGTGGGCGCATTCGTGGTCGCGCCGCAGGGTGAGCGACAGCTCCCGCCACTTCTCCTCCGGCAATCCGAGGTCGGCCGCCGGGACGGCGCTGTACGGGCCGTCGGAGAGCAGGATGAAGCGGTCCTGGTAGAGCTCGCGGCGCAGCTCATCCCCCCGGCTGCGGAGCTCGCGGACCCGGGTCCAGTTGTTGTAGCCGGCGATCATGATCGCGCCCTGCGAATCGGGCACGGGCTTGGGCTCGTTGCGGTGGATGAAGGCCCGGACCAGGGCCGTGAACTCGGGCCTGCTGCGCACGATGACCAGGGGGATGCGGCCGGCCGGGCTCGGGTAGAGGGCCAGCTCGACGGCTTCGGGCTTCTCCAGCTCGAGACCGGTGGCCTCCGCGATCTCGCCGGGGGGGACCCCCCGTTTGGTGGCCGCCTGGTAGGCGTCGCTCTCGCTGATGCCGGCGTGAACGGGGAAGCGGAGCTGCGGCATGTGCTCGCGGAGGACGGCGAAGGCTCCCCGCTCGCGGGCCTCGGCCACCCGCGCCTCCCAGAAGGCCACGAACGGCTCGTCGGGCAGGGGGAGAGACAGGCCCCCGGCGAGCGTGCCGGCATCGAAGGCGTTGCGTGCATAGGCGCGCAGCTCCTCGGTCTCTGCGGGCGGTTGCGCGAGCGAATCCACGATGCTAGCCTAACCCGGCTTGAATGAAGACAAGAAGGTTGTCTCTCCTGCTGCTCTTTCTGTGCCCGTTCTTCGCGATCCGCGCAGCGAGCGCGGCCGATCCGTCGCCGCCTGACGTTCCTGAGACGGGCCTCGATCTCGGCGACGCGGTCCGCCTCACGTTGGAGAACGATCCCAACATCGCGCTCAGCCAGGCGCAGCTCGCCGGCGCGCGCGGCGCCCTCCTCGGCGCGGCGGGCCGGTTCGATCCGGTGCTCACCTCGCAGGTGGAGCAGGAGACCTCGAACACTCCGCTGACCGAGATCACCAGCAGGGAGGAGATGAGCCTGCAGAGCTCCTTCGGCGCCGCCAAGGAGTTCCGCTCCGGGCTGTCGGTCAGCCCGTCGCTGGGGATCTCCCGGGTCGACGTGCCGGGTGCGGGGGACACCGCGGTCAACGTGGGGACGCTCTCGTTCACCGTGCGCCAGCCGCTCCTCCAGGGGCGCGGCCGGTCGGTGACCGCGGCCGGCGAGATGACCGCCGAGCGGGAGGTGGCGGCGAGCGGCCTGGACGTGGAGCAGACGACGGCGGCGCGGGTCCTCACGGTGGTCTCCCAGTACTGGACGGCGCGCGCGCAGGCGATCAACCTGGAGATCCTCCTGGCCAGCGAGACGAGCTCGCGCGAGCTCCTGGACACCACCCGCCGGCTCGTCGAGGCCGACCAGACGCCGGCGGCCGAGCTGGTCCAGCTGGAGGCCAACCTGGCGGCCAAGGAGTCGTCGCGCATCGGCGGCGAGCGCGCTCTGTTCGCGGCGCGGCAGGACCTCGGGCGGGAGATCGGGCTGGAGCCGGCGCGCATCGCGGCCCTCCCCGTGCCGGCCGATCCGTTTCCGGAGGTCCGTCCCAAGGAGGTGCCGCCGCCGGCGGAGGCCGGCCGCTTCATCGCGATGGCCCTGCGCCGCCGCGCCGACCTGCGGGCGGCCCGCGAGCGCAAGAGCGGCGCCGAGATCCTGCTGCGCGTGGCCGACGACGCCCTGAAGCCGCGCCTCGACCTGATCTTCGCCCCCACCTGGTCGGGCCTGGTGCAGGGCAACGGCACGGGCGCCTACTTCGGCTCGCTGGGGCGCAACGTGCCGGGCGTCGGGGCGACGCTGGGCTTCAGCCTGTCCTGGCCGACGCTCAACCGCGCCGCCCGCGGCTCGCAGGCGGAGACGGAAGCCGTCCGCCGCCAGGCCGAGCTGCTGATCGAGCTCGTGTCGCGCACCGTGGGCGCCGACGTGCCGTCGGCTCTCGACGCGGTGAGGAGCAGCGCGCTCCAGGTCGAGAAGGCGTCCCAGGCGGTGGACCTGTTCGAGCGGGCGGTGGCCAACGAGGAGAAGAAGCTGCGCGCCGGCACCTCGACGCTGATCGACCTGATCAGCCAGCGCGACCGGCTGACCGCGGCCCGCCAGGCCGAGGTGGGGGCCCGGCTCGCGCTGGCTCAGGCCCTCGTCCGCCTGCGTTTCGAGACCGGCACCCTGCTCACCGTCGAAGGGGGTGCCGGCGCGCTCCGTCCGGAGCTCCTGATCAGCGTACCGTCCGTGGAGGAGACCCAGCCGTGATCTTCCGCAAAGTCGCCCTCGAGAGACTGTCCTCCCCCGAGCAGCTCGACCAGCTCCTGCAGGTGACCGATCCCAAGGGGTGGATGGCCCTGGGCGCCCTCGGCGCGGTCCTCCTGTCGTCTCTCGCCTGGGGCGTCTGGGGCTCGATCCCCACCGAGGCCACCGGCGAGGGGATCCTCCAGCGCGGCGTCTCCAATCTGGAGTCGCCCGGCGCCGGGCAGATCGAGGAGGTGCTGGTGCGCGTCGGCGATTTCGTCCACAAGGGACAGGCGGTCGCCCAGATCCGCCAGGACGAGCTGCAGCGCCAGATCGTCGACACCCAGGCCAAGCTGGACGACCTGCGCAACGACCTCCGCGAACGGCAGCGCTACTCCCAGGAGCAGGAGCGCCTGCGCGCCCGCGACCTCGAGCAGGAGCGGGACAATCTCGAGCTGAGCATCAGGACGCTCGAGACCGACATCGATCTCCTGAGCCGGCGCCTGGACGACCAGCAGGATCTCTTGAAAGACGGCCTGGTCACCAAGCAGACCGTGGTGGCGACCCAGCAGGAGCTCAGCGACAAAAACCAGCAGCTCAAAGCCAAGAGCCTGGAGCTCAACGGCCTGGAGAGCAAGCGCCTGGAGTCCACCCAGCAGCTTGCCCAGGAGCTGGAGACCCGCGAACGCGCCCTGCGTGACGTCGAGTCGCAGAGCCGCGAGCTGCAGGCGAAGCTGCGCGAGAGCCGCCAGATCGTCTCTCCCTATGACGGCCGGGTCCTCGAGCGGCTCGTGGACCGCGGCGCCGTGATCAGCCCGGGGACGCCGATCCTCCGGCTGGAGGAGATGACCGAGGATCTGGTGGCCATCCTGTTCGTGCCCGCCTCCGCCGGCAAGCAGGCGCGGCCGGGGATGCTGGTGCGCGTCTCGCCG
>DASPXX010000339.1:0-7135 GCA_035637095.1 Thermoanaerobaculia bacterium | reverse complement strand
TGGTGAGCAGCCCCTCGCGGTTCCCGGCCGCCGATTCGAGAAAGCTGCGGGTGGCGATCAGCTCGTACTCGACGATGTCGCGCAGGCGCCACCAGCCGCCCGGCCACGGCGAGGGAAAGTTGGACTGCCGCTGGTACTCCGGCAGCCCCTTGACACCGCCGCGCAGCTCGCCCGGCTCGATCCAGACCGGCGTCGCGATCTCGGCGCTCGCGACCTCGGTCAGCAGGCCGGTGACGTTCTTCCACCAGGCCGTGTTGCGGGTGCCGCCCGGCCAGTAGCTGTCGAAGATCATGTTGCTGCCGACGCCGAGCTTCCCCCCCTCCTCCAGGCGCAGGCTCATGTTGGTCCCCAGCATGTCGGCCTGGCGGAAGATCAGCGAGTGGACCTCGGGAGCGAGCGGATCGGCCTGCGGCGGCACGAACATGCGCGGGCCGGTCCCGCCCATCTGGTGCTCGTCGAGGAAGATCTGCGGGAACCAGCGGTGGTAGAGGACGTCGTTGACCGCCTGCGACTCCTTCTGGGTCAGCATGTAGAAGTCGCGGTTGTTGTCGTGCCCGGCGTAGACGTGGTAGAGCCAGGGCATCTCCCCGCCCTCGTACGGCGTGCCCAGGTACTTGTTGTACCAGTCGACGACCATCACCTGGCCGTCCGGGTTGATCGAGGGCATCAGGAGCAGGATGGCGTCGTTGAGCCAGGCGAGCATCTTCGGGTCGCGGGTGGTCGCCACGTCGTAGACGAATTCCATCGCCATCTGGGTCGAGCCGACCTCGGTCGAGTGGATCGAGCAGGTGACCAGGGCGATGGTCTTGCCTTCGGCGATGAGGGCCTTGGCCTCCGCCTCGGAGAGGCCGTCGGGGGAGGCCAGCCGGCGGGAGATCTCGCGGTAGCGGTCGAGCTTCTGCTGGTTGGCCTCCGAGGTGAGGACGACCAGCGGCATGTCGTTGCCGAGCGTCGAGGTGCCGGCCGACTCGATGGAGACCCGGTCGGAGGCGGCGTCGACGGCCCGGAGGTATTCGACGACCTTGGGCCAGGGGGCGAGCTTGCGGTCCTCGCCGACCCGGTGGCCGAGGAACGACTCCGGCGAGGGCACCTCCGCGGCCCGGGCAGCGCCGGCGGCGGCCAGACATGCGAGAATGAGGGCGGATGGGAGCGCGGAGCGGCGCATGGGCGGGAGTGTATCGTAGCGGGCATGGCAGGCGGCTTGCTTTTGTTCTAGGGGAGCAAAGGGACAAACCATGAAATCGATCTGGAAAATCATCCTGACCGGCGCTCTCCTGACGCTGCTGACTCCGGCCCCCGGCGTACCGGACGAGAAGCCTGCCGTGGCTCTCGATGAGCAGTTTCAATATCGCTGGCAGCTCAAGAATTTCCTGGGCGTGGTGGCGGGCCTGTTCCTCCCCAACCAGGGGGAGGGCTCGCTGACCTTCAAGACGACCAACGGCCATCTCCGCAGCGAGCTGATGATCACCTCCAGCGCCAGCCGCCAGGGTGAGTACTTCCGCTACGGCTCGGAGATCGACAAGGCCACGCTGCAGCCGATCCGGGCCTGGAGCGCCTATTCGTGGCGCGGCGAGTCCAAGTCGAAGATCGAGGACATCGGGAAGCAGGGCGTGCTCGACGTGGCCGCCGGCATCTTCGCCATCCGGCGCAATCCCCCCGAGAAGTCGCGGCGGATGGAGATCTGGTCGGACGGCAAGATCTACCCGGTCGTCGTGATCCCGCGCGGGACGGAGCTGCGGAAGCTCTCGGACCGGAGCGTCTACGCCCGGCACTTCTCGATCCGTGGCGTGGAGGTGCCCGGAACCCGCAGGTGGAAGGGTAAGATGGACCTCTGGCTCGCCAGGGACGGGGCGGCCACTCCGGTGGAGATCGTCATCTCCCGGAACCTGGCCGATGTCCGCATGGAGCTGAAATCCCAGCCGTAAACAGCGAGGAGGAGAGCATGGATCGGAAGAAGCTCGTTTCGGCAGTCGCGGTGATGTCGTTCCTGGCCCTGGTGGGCTGCTCGAAGAACAACCAGCAGATCAATGCCGCCACCGACCAGGGGGGTGGCCAGCCGACCATGAACACCATGGCGCCGGCTCCGGAGCCCGAGCCGGCTCCGCCGCTGGAGACCGCCACGGCCACCTTGCAGGGGGCGCCGGCGGACACCGATTTCAAAGGCACCGTCACCTTCATCCCGCAGGGGAACGGCGTCAGGGTCGTGGCCCATCTCGAAGGCGTGGACCAGGACGGCCTGCACGGCTTCCACGTGCATGAGACCGGCTCGTGCGTCCATGGCGAAGGGGAGAAGCACTTCACCTCGGCCGGCGGCCACTTCAATCCGGGCAAGGCCGATCACGCCTGCCCGCCCACCGAGCCGCGCCACGCCGGCGACCTCGGGAACATCCAGGTCACCAACGGCAAGGGCGATCTGGAATTCACGACCAACCTGCTGTCGCTCTCCGGCCCCAACACGGTGGTGGGCAAGGCGATCATCCTCCACGCCAAGGCCGACGACTGCAAGACGCAGCCGACCGGCGACTCCGGCGACCGCCTCGCCTGCGGCGTGGTCACGATGGGGAACAACCCGACGCAGTAGGAGGGGGGTCAGGTCACCTCCACCCACTCCAGCGTCACGTCCTCCCCCAGGATCCGGCCGGCCAGCCGGTGGAACTTCTCGCCCGCGTCGGTCACGCAGACGTGATGTTCCGCCGGGCCTCCGGTCGCCTCGATCCCTCCTTCGGCGAGACCGGCGGCGACCACCTCGGCCACCGCCTCGGCCGAATCCACCAGGGTGACGTCCGGTCCCGCCACCCGCCGCAGCACGGGCACGAGGAGCGGGTAGTGGGTGCAGCCGAGCACCAGCGTATCGATCCCCGCATCGAGGAGCGGGCGGAGGTAGCGCTCGGCGATCTGCTCGGTGATCGGGTCGTCGTACCACCCCTCCTCCACCAGGGGGACGAAGAGCGGGCACGGCTGGCTCAGGATCTCCAAGTCCGGCCGGAGGGCGCGGAGAGCGCGCGGATAGGCGTCGGAGCGGACCGTCGCGTCGGTCGCGATGATCCCGACCCGCCCCCGGCTGACCGACGCCGCCTTGCACGCCCCGGGCTCGATCACACCCCAGGTGGGGATCTTCAGGTGCAGGTCGGAGTCGAGATGGGGGAGGGCGAGCGCCGAGGCCGTGTTGCAGGCCACCACCACCGCCTTGACTCCGCGCTCGGTGAGGAACTCGATGTTGCGCAGCGTATAGCGTGTGACCGTTTCGGGCGACTTGCTGCCGTAGGGGAGACGGGCGGTGTCTCCGAGGTAGAGGATCGACTCGCGCGGCAGCCGGCGGCGGAGCGCGGCGGCCACCGTGAGCCCGCCGACCCCCGAATCGAAGACCCCGATGGCGTCCAATCGACCTCCCGTCAGCGGGTGCGCAGCGCGTCGAGCGGCGCCAGCGGCCGGCTGGTGTCGAGATGGCCGGCGAACGTGGGCCGCTGCAGACCGTTCCAGAGCAGGGCCACCCGCCGCGCCTCGGGCACGTTGGTGACGATCGAGTTGACCAGGCTGTAGACGCGCTGGAGCTCCTCCGTGGACCCGGAGGCGGGTGGATCGTCGTGCCCGTCCCAGACCAGGTTCAGGTAGGCCGTCCCCTCCTTCGAGAGCTGGACGCCGGCGAGGGCGACCCCGTCGGGGAAGAGGCGGACGCCGTCGGGGCGGGGCGCCAGAAGGGCCTCCGCGATCCGGCGGATGCGGTCCTTGGGAGCGGAGGTGACCTGGAGCTCGCGGCGCTCGACGCGAAGCCCGATTCCGTCGGGAATCCAGAGGTCGAACGGCACCGGCGCCGCCTTGCCCGCGCCTGCGGGCGGCTGGCTCTCCGTACCGCCGGCGCCGAGACCCTGGAGCCACCACCAGAGCGCGCCCCCCGCCAGCAGGGCCAGCGCGAGGCCCAGGATGAATGCCGCCATCCGCCGGTTCATCGTCTCCCCGAAGACCTGGGCTGCGGCGGACGGGTCCCGGAGCTTCCGGGTGTCGCGGGTCTGGTGCCGGGCGCCGGCTTGAGTTGGGGCGCCGGTTGCGCCGGCGGAGCGGCTCCGGGCTGGCCCGGCGGGCCGGGTTGGCTCGCCTGGGGAGGCTCCGGCCGGTTCTCCACCAGCGCCTTGTAGCTCGAGACGGCGCGGGTCAGGGAGGCGACGAGCTCGGCGCGGTAGGCGCCATCCTGGAGCTGCTTCTCCTCGTCCGGATTGCTGATGAAGCCGAGCTCCACCAGCACGGCGGGCATGGCCGCACCGTTCAGGACGCGGAACGGCGCCTGCTTGACGCCGCGGTCCCTGAGCTGGAGCGTCTGGTTGAGATCCCCTTGGATCATTGCGGCGAAGCGCTGGCTCTCCAGCAGGTGGTGCGTCTGGGCGAGATCCCAGAGGATCAGCTCCAGGTCCTGCGTCTCGAGGCCGGTCGTCCCCTCGGGTACCGCCGGCTGGGCCGTGTTTTCGGTCTCCGCCATGCGGGCCGCGGCCGCGTCCGAGGCCTCGGCGCTCAGGAAATAGGTCTCCGCACCGTGCGCTCCGGCGCCCAGCGACGAGTTCAGGTGGAGCGAGATGAAGAGGTCCGCCTTGTTCTGATTGGCGATCGCCGTCCGCGCATCGAGCGGGAGGTTGGCGTCCTCGTTGCGGGTGAGGACGACACGCACGCCGAGCTGCGACTCCAGACGGGCCTCGAGCTCGCGGGCGATGGTGAGGGTCAGCTCCTTTTCCTGGATCCCGCTCGGTCCGATCGCGCCGGTCTCGGAGCCGCCGTGGCCGGGATCGAGCACGATCGTGCGCACACCGGGCGCCTGCTCGGAAGGCGCCGGGCCGGGTGCCACCGGGACCGGCGTCTGCGACGGGAGGTGCACGTCGAAGACGATGCGGAACGGGTTCTCGAGCACGTAGCTGGACGCCTGCGCCTCCGGAGAGAGCTGGATTCTCACCTGATCGGGGGCGATGCTCACGCTCTGGACCAGGGGGTCCGCCACCGCGGGAGGCGTGGGCGGCGGCGCCAGACGGTCGCCCATCATCTGCACGTCGACCTGGCCGGGCTGCCGCAGGATCTGATAGCGCGGCGCCTCCGGGAACTGCAACACCACCGTCGTCATCCCCTGGAGGTGGACCACGTCGAGCAGCACCGGAATCTCGCGGGCGGCGCGGCGGGAGATGACGAGCTGCTGAACGCCCGGACGCCAATCGAAGAGGAAGCCGGCGAGGTCGCCATAGGTCTTCTGGAGGAAGTCGACGGGCACCAGGAGCGTCCCCTCGCCGCGGATCGGCGGCTGCGAGAGAGACACGATGTTGTCCCCCACCGTGATGATCGCGCTGCCGATGGCGATCACCACGTCCTTGCCTTCGATCGTCAGGGTGAAGCTCTCGCCGTTCTCGTCCGCGTCGAGCGTCCCGCCGAGGTTGTTGACCAGGGCTGCGAGGCCGAAGAGCGGTCCGGCGGGGGTGATGGTCACCGGCGCCGGCAGGATTCCGCCGTCGAGCAGGACCGTCGGCTGATGCTGGACCGCGGGCGGCGTCTCCATCCGCGCCTGGGCGGCGACGAGCACGGGCAGGAGGAGGCTGACCAGAGCGAGAGTTCCCAGGAAGCGCCTGTCGTTCACGCCCGAGAGGATACCACCGGACCTCACCCCCTCGATCCCCCTCTCCCATCGCACACCCATCCCCCCGGGAGAGGGGGAGGCTTGCATCGCTTGGAGACCGGGCTCCCGGTGTGGTAGAAGGAACCGATGGAGATCCGCCAGTTCCGGGTGGCCGTCCGGGCCAAGAATTTCGACAGCACCTGCCGCTTCTATGGAGAGTCGCTGGCCTTCCCCCGCCTGCAGGCCTGGGACCGCGAGGACGAGCGGGGTGCGCTCTTCCAGGCCGGCGGCGCCGTGATCCAGGTCGTCGGCCGGGCTGCCAGCGCCGAGGGGCCGCGCGCCTGGGACGAGACCTACGACTACGTCGGCCCCAAGCACAAGCTGACGCTCGCCCTGCTCGTTCCCTCGGCCGAGGCCGCCTACAGGGAGGCCCTCTTCCGCGACAAGAACATCCCCGGCGGGTTGCGCCGCGACACCGACGGCGCGCTCATCTTCGAGACCCACGATCCGGATGGGGTGAAGGTCATCTTCAAGGAGGGATGAGCTCCTTGGTCTCCTGGAGCCGTGGAACGGGAATGGTCCCCGAGGTTGTGGCATCCGCCGGACCCGCCGGGGCTCCCTGGGGGGGCGTCGGCCGGTCGATTCTCCAATCGACGCGGTAGACCGGTACGGCCAGGGCTTTCCCCTTGAGCTGCAACGGCGCGAGCACGTCCACCGGCGGCGGGCCGGCGAGGCTGCGGTACAGGCTCTCGGAAATCAGGACCTCGCCCGGGCTCGCCTCGGCGCAGAGGCGGGCGGCGGTGTTCACCGCGTCGCCGATCACCGTGTACTCCAGCCGGCGCTCGCTGCCGATGTTGCCGGCGAAGACCTCGCCCACGTCGAGCCCGATCCCGACCTCCAGCGTCGGCCGCCCGTCGCCGGCCGAGTCCCGGTTCATCTGCTCGAGCCGCCTCTGCATGGCGAGTGCGGCCCGCATGGCCCGGTCCGCGTCGTCGTCGCGCGCCAGCGGCGCACCCCAGAGAGCCATCAGGGCGTCGCCGATGAACTTGTCGAGGGTACCCCCGTGCTCGAAGACGATCTCCACCATCTCGGTGAAATAGCCGGTGAGCAGGCGCGCGATCTCGTCCGGGCTCATCCGTTCGGACAGCGCGGTAAAACCGCGGATGTCCGAGAAGACGATGGCCACCCGCCGCTTGGCCCCACCGAGCTGGATCTCCCCCTCCTGGTCCACGATCTGGCGGGCGAGGTCGGGCGCGAAGTAGCGCTGGAAGTTGGAGAGCACCACGGCCTCGCGGCGGACGCGCTCCACCAGCTGGCTGTTCTCGATCGCCACCGAAACCATGCTGGCGAACGCGGCGAGGAACTCCAGGTCCTCCTCGCCGAACGAGTGGGTGGCGCCCAGGTTGTCCAGATAGATCAGGCCGAGCACGCCTCCCTGTCCGCCGAGGAGGGGAGCGCAGAGCGCGCTCTGCACCCGCTGGCGCAGGATCGTCCCTTCGCCGAAGCGGATGTCCGCGGGAACGTTCTCGATGAGGAAAGCCACCCGTTCGG
>DASPXX010000338.1:0-23859 GCA_035637095.1 Thermoanaerobaculia bacterium | reverse complement strand
CTCGCGGACCAGGATGAACAGGATGCCGATGAGCGTCAGGGTGTAGATGCACATCACCGCGGGCTCGGACTTGCCGGCGGAGCGGCTGATCAGGAGCCCGAGGAGCGACCCCCAGAACAGCCAGATCAGGAAGCTCCCCTTCTGGCCCGCCCACAGCGCGGCGATCTGGTAGTGCAGCGGCAGGTCGAGGCCGGAGTACTGGTAGACGTACTCGACCCGGAAGTCGCGGAGCGCCAGGAGGAGCATCAGGAGCATGAAGCAGAGCACGATCGACATCGCGAAGAACGCATAGGCGCGCCGCGCGAACGGCAGCGAGGCCGCCGCCCCCTGGGGCGTGAGGGACTGGGCATAGCCCCACAACGCCGCCACGGAGAAGAAGAGGGCGCACCAGAGGGTGAGCGCTCCGGGGAGATAGAGATGGGAGATGTAAGCCAACATGGGAGCCCCCTGACTAGCTGTAGGTCTTCTCGATTTCGGCGCCCTGGTACTTGCTCGGACACTTCACCAGGAGCTTGTCGGCCTCGAAATTCTTGGCCGCCTGGTCATAGCGGCCGATGGCCACGATGCTGATCGCGTCCTCGAAGTTGCCCGGCTTGACTCCCTTGTAGCGCACCCGCAGGTTCTCGTGGGTCTTCGGGTCCTTGAGGGTGAAGTAGAGGCTCTCCTCCTTGGCCACATAGGAGGAGCTCCCTTTCTCCAGCGCGCCGGCCACCTGCACCACGCGGTCGCCCTTGCGCGCCGTCTCGAAGGGAACGTAAGGGGTCAGGGTCTCCTTGAACGCGGTGGCCGAAAACCCCGCGAAGGCCAGGAGGAGGACCACGCCGAGGAAGTAATAGCTCTTCTTGTTCATTGTTCTTTCTCCATCTCCCGCAGCCGCCGGTCGAGGCGGAGCAGGTAGAGGAACAGGCCGGTCCAGATGATCAGGTTCACCGCGACGATCCACCCGTCGCCACCGCTGGCATTCATGGCGTCACTCCCGGTTCTCCGCCTGCCGCGCCAGGAGAGCCTGGAGGCGGCACTGCAGGTTGTGCATCCAGAAAAAGAGGACCGTGAAGGCGAATGTGCTGGCGAACAGCACGATCCCCATCCGATTGTCCATGTCGAACTTCCCCTCGGCGTTGACCACCGGCTCCGGATGCAGGGTGTAGGTGAGCCGCGGCATCACCCAGAACAGAAACGGCGTCACCACTACTCCCAAGAGTGCGTAGGCGGCGGCGAGACGCGCCCGTTTCTCGGGATCGTCCACGGCTCCTCGGAGAGCCAGGTAGGCGGCGTAGAAGAGGAGCGAGATGAGAAGAGAGGTCTGCCGGGGGTCCCAGTTCCAGTAGGCGCCCCACATGATGCGCGCCCACAGCGCCCCGGTCACGGTGGCCAGCACGCCGAACAGCATGCCGAGCTGGATCGACACCGCGGCGGCGCGGTCATGCCGCTCCTGGCGCCCCCGCACCAGATAGAGCAGGCTCCACACCGCGCCGGCGATGAAGGCGAAGAACGAGACCCAGGCCATCGGTACATGGAAGAACAGGATGCGGCTCGACTTGCCGATGAACCCTTTGGCCAGAGGGGCGTAGTAGAACGCGCCGACGATGACGGCGGAGATCCAGAGCCAGAGGAGCCAGGGGAGAGTCTTCTTCATGGATTCCACACCACAGGAAACAACATGAGACCGAAGATAGAGACAGATGCATCATACAGGAGGAGCTGGGCCAGAGCCATCCCCGCGGGATCGCCCAGCACCGCGTTGCGGGTCAGCTCGATGACCAGGATGAGGAGCGGCAGCAGGATGGGAAACGAGAGGACCGAGAAGAGGGTCCCCTTGCTCCGCGCCTGCGCGATGATCGCCGCCACCAGCGTGCTCCCCGCGGCCAGTCCGTAGCCGCCCGCGGTGAGCGCCAGAACCAGCAGCCCGGGCGACTCGACCTTGAGGTTCATGATCGTCACGTAGATCGGCGTGATCAGGGCCTCCAGGGCGGCCACGAGGGTGAGCGAGTAAAGGAGCTTGCCGCAGAAGAGCGCCGACGGCGTGGCGGAGAGCCGGAGCGCCGTGGCCGTCTGGCTCTCTTCCTCCTGGACGAAGGCGCGGGGCAGGCCGGCGGCGATCGAAAAAAGGAGGATCAGCCAGAGCAGTACGGGCAGCAGGGCCGAGCCCTGAGCCTTGGCGACGCCGAGCGGGCCGAGGCTGACGCTGGCCACGACGAGCGTGGTGACGGCGAACAGGCCGAGCGTGGAGAGCGCGACCTGGGTACGGAGCTCGCACCGCCACTCCTTGGCGAACACCGCCAGCGCCTCAGCGGCCCAGGTCGAGACGGGCAGTGACACGGTCGATCTCCAGCGAGGCCGGGTTGGCGATGACGGCGAGCCCGCCGGGGCCTTCGCCGAGGTGCTCGGCGAGAAGGGCTCGGGTGCCCTCTTCGCCGGGGGCGTCGAGGTTCTGGAACGGCTCGTCGAGAAGCAGGAGACGCGGCCGGTGGAGCAGGGCCCAGGCCCAGCGCAGCCGCTGCCGCATGCCGGACGACAGCGCGCCGACCATGCGGTCGGTGGGGAGCGCAAGACGGTCGAGGATCTCGAACCCCCACGCCGGGCTGACCCGGCGCAGGCGGGCGAAGAAGTTGAGGTTCTCGGCCACCGTGAGCTCGCTGTAGAAGGCGAGGTCCGGGGCGACGTAGCCGATGCGCAACCGGCGTTCCGCCACCCCGAGGTCCTGCTCGCCTTCGCGGTAGTCGATCCGTCCGCCGTCCGGCGAGAGGATCCCGGCCAGGCAGCGCAGCAGAGTGCTCTTCCCCGACCCGTTGGGTCCGGTCACCAGCAGCGCCCCGCCGGGCAGGACGCTGCCTGAGACCCCCTGGAGGACCGAAAGGCGCCCGAAGCGGCGGCGGACGTTCTCGAAGTCGAGTCGCGTACTCGGCACGGGCGCACTCTACTCGAACAGGGTGTGAAGACAACCGCCCGATAGGGTAGTCGTTTTGTCGTCAGGGGGGCGGGGGGGAGCGGAGGGGACGGTGCGGCGCGCCTGCGGGCATCGGCGTGGTGTCGGGAATCAGCTCGAGGGAACAGAGGCGAATCGCAGTAACATCGGCTTCCCATGCAACGGCCTGTGTCTTCGTCCTTTCAGCGGAGCCGTCTCCTCCTTGCTGGTTACCTCGTCGCCGCCGGCTGCGCCACAGCCTCCAAAGCCCCGGACCTCCCGACTCTGACAGTCCCCAACCTCGACGAGCGCGCCCTGCTCCTCCTCCTGGTCGACCGCCAGGAGACCGAATCGTTCGGGGTGCAGCGGGCACTTCAGGGAGGTCCCGAGCTGCGCGAGGCGCTGGCGGTGGCGCTCGGCCGCATTTCGGACCCCCAGGCGCGCTCCCCCCTCGTGGGACTGCTTTTGGATGACGTCCCCGCCGTGCGCCGGGCCGCGGCGTTCTCCCTGGGCGAGCTGGAGGATCCGGAAGCGAAGGAGCCCCTCCTCACGGCGGTGCGCGATCCGGACCGCGAGGTCGGCACGCTGGCGGTCGAGGCTCTCGGCAAGCTGAAGGTGCCGGTCGTCGAGGTGCTGGAGGCTCTCCTGCCGCTGGACGAGAGCGAGCGTTGGATGCGCGTGGTGCCGTACCTGTTCCGCTTCCATGAAGAGGCCGTGGTGCAGGTCGCCGAGCGGGGGCTCGCGCGGACGGAGCCGGGGCTGCACTCCCGCGCCGCCTATGCCCTGGCGCGCGAGCCGTTCCCGCAGGCCGCTTCCATCTTGCGCGGTCTGATCGCCGATCCCGATCCGCAGGTGCGCGACTGGGTGGCCCGCGGGTTGGGGATCGTCGGCTCCGGCGAGGATCTGGCAGCTCTGCGGCCGCTCCTCGACGAGCCCGCGGCAGGACCGGTGATCCAGGCTTTGCGCGCGGCGAAGCGGCTGATCGACGAGAAGAAGGGGACGGCGCCGGCCGCATGGCTCCCCCGGCTCGCAGAGCTCGCCGCCGATCCGCGGCCGGGGGTGCGCGTGACCGCGCTCGAAGCCGCGGGGGCCTGGCCGCTCGGGAGCCCCGAGGCGGCGGCCCTGGCCTCGGTCCTGGTGACCCGGGCCACGGAACGCCGCGGTCGCGACAGCGGTGTGGCCCTGGTCGCGCTCGCGGCCGGCGGGCATCCGCGGGCGCGCGAGCTCGCCGTGGCCGCTGTTGGTGCTCCGGACCCCGACGTGCGGTCGCGGGCGGCCGAGGCGGCGGCCCTCCTGGGCACGGCCGACCTGCTGACCCGCCTGGCCGGCGATCCGAGCGCCGAGGTCCGGTCGGCGGCGGTGGGCGCGCGCCTCGCCGCGGTCGAAGGAGATCCTGCGAAAGCCGCGGTGGTCGCTCGCGAGTCTCTGGCCGATCCGGACGTGGGGGTGCGCGCCACCGTCCTCGATTGGCTCGGGAGCCACCCGGTGGCCCCTGTCCCGGATCTCCAAAAAGCCCTCACCGAGGTCCTGGACCTGCACAACGACGAGGCGGCCATCGCGGGGGTGAACGCCCTCGCCGCCCGCGCCGAGGCGCAGGCAAGCGAGCGGAACGCGGCGTTGGCCCTCCTCGCCAGGACCGCGGCCAACGGGAGCTATGTGCTGCGGCGGACTTCGGGAGAAGCTCTCGGCCGGCTCGGCCAGCCGGTGCCGCAACTCCAGCCGGTCGCGACCGGCCGGGATCTGGACGGCTACCGCGAGATCGTGCAGCGCACCTGGCGGCCGCGCACCGTGGAGATCCGCACGACGCGGGGGACCATCAAGGTGCGGCTGGCCTGCCAGGAGGCGCCGCTCACCTGCCTCAACTTCCTGCAGCTCGCCGATCAGGGCTTCTACAATGGCCTGACCTTCCACCGCGTGGTCCCCGACTTCGTGATCCAGGCGGGGGACCCGCGCGGGGACGGCTACGGCGGGCCGGAGTACGACATCCGCGACGAGATCAATCGCCTGCGCTACGAGCGGGGGACCGTGGGCATGGCGCTGGCGGGGCCGGACACCGGGGGCAGCCAGTTCTTCATCACTCTCGCGCCGCAGCCGCACCTCGACGGCGGCTACACCGTCTTCGGCCAGGTCGTGGCGGGGGACGACGTGCTCGACCGCATCCAGGCCGACGACCGGATCGAGCGGATCGAGGAGACGACGGAGGTGCGATAGACTATTGCGCCATGTTCACCATGCGGATGCTGCTCTCCTTTCTCCTCTTCCTGGCGCTGACCTCCCTCGGCGCCGCCCAACCCGCGCAGCCCCCGGCGGGCGAGACCGGTGGCGCCCCTCAGGCGCATGAGGCGCTCGTCGGGACGGTGACCCGTGAGCAGATCGAATCCACCCAGCCGGATTGGAAGCAGGCGGAAGACGCGGCCGCTCCCGATCTCGGGGCGGCGCGGTCTCTGGCCACGGTCAGGCCCGGCGCCGAGGTGACCGTCTTCCTCGGCACCTGGTGCGGCGACAGCCGGCGCGAGGTGCCGCGTCTATGGCGCGCCCTCGATGCGGCGACCGCGGCGGGCGGCAGCCCACCCTTCCAGGTCCACTACATCGGGGTCGACCGCCAGAAGAAAGAGCCGGCCGCCCCCATCGCGAACTATGAGATCGAGTTCGTGCCCACCATCATCGTCTCCCGGCAGGGGCGCGAGGTGGGGCGGATCGTCGAGCAATCCCCGAACGGCGTGGAGCGGGACCTGCTCGCGCTCCTCTCCGGCAAGGCCAGGGGTGTCCTCTCCGCCACGCAGGCCGGCGAAACCGCTCCGCCGCCGTCGCGGTGACTTTCCGGTGACCTCCCGATGACCGCTGCCGGCGCGCCGGCGCCCGCCTGTGCAACCTTGGTCACCGGTCTGCGTATGCAGCCATGACGCTGGGAGCCGAGCAGCCGACGGACGAGGATCTGGTTGCGGCGGTCCTCGGTGGCGACCGGGACCGCTTCGGCGATCTGGTCGACCGCTACCAGGGGCGCCTGGTCAACTACCTGTTCCGGTTGCTGCGCAACGTGGACGACGCGCACGACCTGGCCCAGGAGGTCCTGGTGAAGGTCTATCAGGTGTTGGACCGGTACGACCCGCAGTACAAGTTCTCGACCTGGCTCTTCCGGGTGGCGCAGAACGCGGCGATCGACCAGATTCGGAGACGGCGCCTGAAGCTGGTCTCGCTGCGGCAGGACGACGACGAGGGCGAGGGACGGGATTGGGACCTCCCCTCTCTGGAGCGCGGCCCGTATGGCGAGATGCGGAACCGGGAGCGGGCCGATGCGATCCAGGAGGCGATCGATTCGCTGCCCTGGGAGTACCGCGAGCTGATCCTCCTGCGTCACCAGGGTGAGCTTCCCTACGAGGAGATCGCCCAGCTCAAGCAGATGCCTCTCGGGACGGTGAAGAACAAGCTGTTCCGCGGGCGGCAGATGCTGAAGGAAAAATTGCAGGACTTTCTTACCGATTGACGTGGAGATCGAAGCCGGGGGCGCTGCCATGAAGAGGCCGGACCACAACACCTACCGCGAATGGTTGAACCTGGAGGTCGACGGCCAGCTGCCGCCGTCCCGGCGCGCCGAGCTGGGAGAGCATCTGGCCGGCTGCGCGGAATGCCGTGCCGAGCGCGAGGACCTGCTGGCCCTCGGAGCCCTGTTGCAGAAGAACCGCGTCTCCGTCCGCGCGTCCTTCAAGGACGACGTCCTCGCGGCCCTGCCGACGACCGGCTGGGAGAACCGGCATCCGAAGACCTGGGCCTTCCCGGCCGCGGTCTTCGTGCTCCTCGCCGGGATTGCCGCCGCCCTGTTCGGGTCGGCCCGGCTGAGCGAAGCGGGCCCGGGAGCGTCGGCTCTCCTGGCGATGGCCGACATGCTGGGCTCGACTGTGCAGGCGGGCGCCGGCCTGCTCGCCGCCACCTGGAAGGGTCTCGGCATGGCCGTCGGCGAGGTGATCGCCTCACCCGTGAGTCTGGGAGTCCTGGCGGTGCTGGTGATCTCGCTCAATCTCCTTCTCTTCAGCCTTCTGCGCCGGCGGCGGGCGGCGGGCGCGGCGGTGCGCGGGCGCCGGTAGAAGAAGCCGCGGACGAGCTCGGACTTACACGGACCTGCACAGACTCGAAGCGCGCGCGTTTTTCCTTTCCGTCCCTGTTGGTCCGTGCTCGTCCGTGCGCTAGAGTCGGTCCGTGAACGCTGTCCTCGCGGCCTTCCTGCTGCTCGCCTCGCCGGCTCCGGCGGAGCCCCTGCCGGCGCTCCGGCTCGACGCCGGGAGCTCCGCGCGGCACCAGCTCGTGGCGATCGGCCGCGACCTGATCGTGGCCGGCGAGGCGCTCGAGGACGTCGCCGCCGTGAACGGGTCGGTGGAGGTCTCCGGCCAAGTCGAGGGCGACGTGGTGGTCCTCGGCGGCGACGCGCGGCTGTTGTCCTCGGCGCGGATCGGCGGCGACGTCCATGTGCTGGGCGGAATCATCCGCGCTTCGCCGGGAGCGCGCGTCCTCGGCCGCATGGTGTCGTATCCCACGGCCTCGGCGGCGGCGGTCACGCTCCTCGAGGGTCCCAGCCTGGGTCTCAGCTTCTCCTCCCCTCTGGTGCTGGGGACCAAGCTCGCCCTCCTCGCCGCCTGGGCGGCGCTCCTGCTCCTCCTTTTCGCGGCCAGCGGCCGGCAGGTCCTGGAGACGGCCGACGAGGTCCGCCGCGAGCCGTTCCGCAGCTTTTTCGTCGGGCTCACCGGCCTCCTCGCCCTGGTGCTCACCGGTCTCCTGTTCAGCGCCTTCACCGGCGGCCTGGTGGCGCTTCCTCTCCTCGTCCTGGTGGTCCTCCTCGCCCTGCTCCTCAAGCTCTGGGGGATGATCGCCGTCTTCTACGCCCTGGGCGAATGGCTGGCCCGCACCGTCCGCCGCCGGCCGCGCCCGCTCAACGCGGCGACGCTCGGCCTGCTCCTCATGGGCGCCCTCAAGTTCCTCCCCTGGGTGGGCGTCTGGGCCTGGACGGCCGCCTCCCTGATCGGGATCGGAGCCTCCCTCTCCTCGAAGTTCGGCCGGCGCGAGCCCTGGTTCGAGCTGGCGTAGGAGAGAGATGCGCTCCGCCGCCGCGCGCATCGCGCTCCTCCTCTTCGCGTCCGGGCTCTGCGCGCTCATCTATCAGATCTCCTGGCTGCGCATGCTGCGGGACATTTTCGGGGCCTCGACCCTGGCATCGGCGGCGGTGCTGGCGATCTTCATGGGCGGTCTCGGTCTGGGCGGCCTCATCCTGGGACGCCGGGCCGACCGCGAGCCGTCGCCGCTCGGCTTCTATGCCCGGCTGGAGATGGGGGTCGCCCTCGCCGCGGCGCTCTCACCGGTGCTGGTGAAGCTCGTCCAGATGATCTACCTCGGGCTGGGCGGGACCGCCCGCCTGGGGCTCGCCGGCGGCACCGCGGTCCGCCTCGTCCTGGCCACCCTGGTTCTCGCCCTGCCGACCTTCCTCATGGGCGGAACCCTCCCGGCCGCCGCCCGCGCGGTCGAGCGGAGCACGGACGCCGGGCGCCGCGCCGTCGGCCTCCTCTACGCGGTCAACACCCTGGGCGCCGTCGTCGGCATCCTGCTGGCCACCTTCGTCGCTCTCGAGGCCCTCGGCGTCCGCAAGACCATCTGGGAGGCGGCGCTCCTCAACCTGCTGGTGGCATTGGCGGCCCGCAGCCTGGCCCGGAGAATGGAGGCGGCCACCCCGGGGACCGATCCGGCAGTCGATCGGCGCGGTGCGGGCTCGATCGTGCCCGTCGCGGCCGGACTGGTGGGCTTCGTCTTCCTCTTGATGGAGCTCGTCTGGTACCGCATGCTCTCCCCCCTCCTGGGCGGCTCCTCGTACACCTTCGGTCTCATCCTGGCCGTGGCTCTCCTGGGGATCGGCCTCGGCGGCCTGCTGTACGCCGCGGGAGAAGCGGGACGGCGCCCGACGCTCACCGCGTTCGCCGCCACCTGTGCGCTCGAAGCGGCGTTCCTGGCCCTCCCGTTCGCTCTCGGCGACCGGCTGGCGGTGATTGCGGCGCTGTTGCGGCCCCTGGTGGGAGCCGGTTTCCTGCCGCTCGTCCTCGGCTGGTCCGCGGTGACCGTGATCGCCGTCCTGCCGGCAGCCGCCATCGCGGGCTATCAATTCCCTCTCCTGATCGCTCTCCTGGGGAGCGGGCGCGAGCGGGTGGGGCGCGAGGTGGGAGTGACCTATGCGGCGAACACAGCGGGCGCGATCCTCGGCTCGGTCGCCGGCGGCTTTGGGCTGATGCCGCTCCTGACGGCGCCCGGCCTCTGGCGCCTCTCGGCTGGCGTGCTGGTGGTCCTGGCCGTCTTCTCCGCGTTCCTCGGCTTGCGCCAGGGGGGGCCGCGCCGCGCCGCCGTCTTCTCCCTGGCGACCGCGGCGGCCGCCCTGCTGCTGACCCTGGCGCCGGGACCCACCGCCTTCTGGCGGCACAGCCCGATCGGCGCCGGCCGCGTCGACGTGACGCAGTGGCGGGGACCGAACGACGTGGAAGCCGAGCAGAGGCTGCGGCGGCAGGGCATCCTCTGGGAGGCCGACGGGGTGGAGAGCAGCGTGGCGCTCGACGCCGGGAAGGAGCTCTCCTTCCTGGTCAACGGCAAGGCCGACGGCAGCGCCCGCACGGACGCTCCGACGCAGATCATGGGAGGGCTCATCGGCGCGCTGCTCCATCCCGAGCCGCGGCGGTCCCTGGTCATCGGTCTCGGCACGGGGAGCACGGCCGGCTGGCTCGCCGCCGTCCCTACCATGGAGCGGGTCGACGTCGTCGAGCTCGAGCCCTCGATCGTCCACGTCGCGCGAGCGTTCACGCCGGTCAATCACGACGTCTTGCGCAATCCCAAGGTGCGCCTGATCCTGGGCGACGGCCGCGAGGTGCTGCTCGCCACGGACGAACGCTACGACATCATCTTCTCCGAGCCTTCGAACCCCTACCGCGCGGGGATCGCCAGCCTGTTCACCGCCGACTTCTATCGGGCTGTCCGCGCGCGGCTGCGCCCGGGAGGCGTCTTCCTGCAGTGGCTCCAGGGGTACGAGCTGGACGCCCGCGCCGTGGGGATCGCCTACGCGACCCTGGGGTCGGTCTTCCCGTCGGTCGAGACCTGGGAGGTGAACAGCGGCGACCTGCTGCTGATGGCGGGCGAGCGGACGCCGCTGCACGACGTGGCGCGGGTGCGCGCGCGCTCCGCGACGGAGCCCTGGCGCACCGCCCTGGCGCGGACCTGGGGGGTCGCGGGCGCCGAGGGCTTCTATTCCGGGTTCCTGGCCTCCGGCGGCTTCGCGCGGGAGGTGGCGGCGCACGAGGCGGGGTGGATCAACACCGACGACCGGCCGCTCCTGGAGTTCGGCTTCGCCCGCAACCTGGGGCGCGCGGGCCTGTTCAGGCTGCCGGAGCTCGCCGCCCTGGCGGCGGCCCGCGGCGCCGCGCGGCCGGCGGTGCGCGGCACGCTCGACTGGACGCGGGTCGAGGAGATGCGCGCGGTGCGTGCGGCGCTCTGGTCCCAGAAGGTGCCGGGTCCCCGGCCGGGGCTCGATCCGGCGGCGGCGGCGCGCATCCTGGCGCGCCAGGCCTACGCCGGCGCGGATCTCGGCCAGGCCTGTGCGCGCTGGAGCTCGCAGCCCGCACAGCCCGTTCTCGATCTGGACCGCCTGCTGGTCGCCGAGTGCCTGGCCGCGGGTGGCGATCCGCGCGCTCCTGGGCACGCCGAGGCGCTGCGGCAGGGACGCGCGGTCGAGGCGGAGATCGTGCTGGGGATCTGGCACTGGTCCGGCGGCCGCCATGACGAGGCGGCCCGGCATCTCGCCGCGGCGTTCCGCGAAGCCCGCGTCCGGCCCTGGACCTTCCCGCCGCTCCTGGAGCGCGGCATCCAGCTGGCCATGCGGCTCGGAGGGGAGAGCCCCGGCCGGGCCATGATCCTCCAGGAGGCGCTGGCGGAGCCGTTTGCGGTCCGTCTCGTCGACTACGGCCGCCTGCGCGCACGGGTGGAGCTCGCGCAGGACACCGGCCGCGCCGACCTCTGCGCCTCGGCCTTCGCCCCCTTCGAGCCGCACGTCCCCTGGGAGGAGTACCTCCTGCTCCGGCGTTTCCAGTGCTACCGGCAGACCGGAAATCCGTTGCGCGGCCAAGCGCTCCGCGACCTGGAGGAGCTCCGGGACAACGCGCCGCCGAGGTTGTCGGTTCTGGTGCCGGCGGCGTCGCCTTGACCGTTGTCAGGAATGTTCAATACGCTGAGGTCCGGCCGCCTCTGTCGCGGCCCAGGGAGAGGTCTGGATGCAAGAAATCCGTACCGTCGGCGTCGTGGGAGCCGGCACCATGGGACATGGGATCGCCCAGGTGGCCGCGGCGAGCGGGTACGACGTCGTCCTGGTCGACGTGGCGCCGCAGGCGCTGGAGCGCGGGATCGCGCAGATCGGCAAGAGTCTCGAGAAGCTGGAGAGCAAGGGGAAGCTGACGGCCGAGGAGCGCCAGCGCACCCTCGCCCGCATCCGGCCGGAGCCGACGATGACCGCCCTGGCCGGAGCCGAGCTGGTGGTCGAGGCCGTGGTCGAGAGGCTGGAGGTCAAGCAGAACGTGCTCGCCGAGCTCGACCGCGCCTGCCCGCCGCACACGATCCTGGCTACGAACACGAGCTCCATCTCGATCACCAAGCTGGCAGCGGCGACCCGGCGGCCGGACAAGGTGATCGGCATGCACTTCATGAATCCGGTGCCGCTGATGCAGCTCATCGAGGTGATCCGGGGGCTCGCGACCAGCCAGGAGACCTGGGAAGCCGTCGAGGCGGCCGCGCGCCGGATGGGCAAGACCCCCGTCGAGGTGCACGACGCTCCGGGGTTCGTCTCCAACCGGGTGCTCATGCCGATGATCAACGAGGCCGTCTACTGCCTGTACGAGGGGGTGGGGAAGCCCGAAGCGATCGACACGGTTATGAAGCTCGGGATGAACCACCCGATGGGGCCGCTCGCGCTCGCCGACCTGATCGGCCTGGACGTCTGCCTCGACATCCTGCGCGTGCTCCAGGAGGGGTTCGGCGATCCGAAGTACCGCCCCTGCCCGCTGCTGGTCAAGATGGTCGACGCCGGCTATCTCGGCCGCAAGTCGGGACGGGGCTTCTATGAATATTGACGGGTTGAGGTGAGGATGTACTGCCAGGTCTGTGGCGCTCAGAACCGGGATGACCAGGAATACTGCGTGCGTTGTCACCAGAAGCTCCTGGTCTTGTCCGGAGCTCTGCGCGACGACGAGGAGACCTACGAGGAGTCCCCCGAGGAGAGCTTCTCGTTCGACGAGCACCTCCTCGAGCGGATCTCCATTCTCGAGGAGGCGGTCAAGCGGACGGCGGAGACCGTGCGCCAGCTCCTCGGGGCTCTCCACAAGCAGGAGAAGAACATCCTCATCAACCAGACCGGCCTCTCCGCCCTGCGCGAGCTCCTGGAGCAGAAGCACTTCATCGGCTGGGAGGAGTGGAGCGATCTCTGGGAATCCAAGATGGACTACCAGCTCCTCGCTCTGGAGAAGCGCGAGCGCTTCCTGGCCATCAAGGAGCGGATCGCCGCGCTCCACCACGGCGACAAGCGCAAGGCCTTTCTCCAGCACCTGGAGGACGCCGAGTACGCCCTCTTCGCCTTCGACATCGAGCGCGCCGTGGCCTCGCTGGAGGGGGCCTACAAGCTCGACCGCGACAACTACGAGCTGGCCTACTTCCTGGGCGAGACGCATTTCAACGAGGGAGACACCGAGCAGGCTCTCTCCTACTTCTCGCGCGTCCTCGAAGTGAAGCCCGACCACTACGAGGGGCTGGTCTACAGCGGGGTCATCTTCTATGAGCGGGGGGACCACACCCGCGCCGAGGACTATCTGAAGCGCGCCGTCTCGATCTATCCCGACACCTTCCTGCCGCACTTCAGCCTCGGAGCGGTCTACGCCGGGCAGGGGAACCTGTCCCGGGCCGTGCTCTTCCTGGAGCGCGCGGTGGAGCTCGACGCGGTGCCGCAGGCCCTGTTCCTCCTCGGCAGCTGCTATTACGAGATGGGCCGTCTCGGGCCGGCGATCGAGACGCTCCAGGAGGCGGTGCGCCACGATCCGGCCTTCGAGGAGGCCTACCACCTGCTCGGCATGGCCTACCTCGACCGGCACTGGACGCGCAAGGCGCTCGAGGCCTTCCGGCAGGCGCAGCGGCTGAACCCGAAGAAGCTCCAGTACCAGGACCTGGTGCACTATCTCTCGGGCGCCGCCGGCACGCCGCTGCCCGGAGTGCACGGCGAGGCCGAGGGCTGGTTCAAGAAAGGCGAGGAGTTCCTCGCCCGCGACAACCTGAAGCAGGCGCTGACCTGCTACCGCCGCGCCCTGGCGCTCGATCCGGACAACCCGACGCTCCTCATGTCCTATGCGCTCCTCTGCCTGCACCTGAACCGCAGCCAGGAGATCGAGGCCGTCACCCGCAAGGTGCTCGACCTGAACCCGGCCGAGATGCTCAAGGCCACGGCCTACGCGGCCTTGATCGAGGCGCTGCGCAGCCAGGGCAAGCTCCGCGAGGGGAACCGGATCGGCCGGCGGCTCCTGGACGAGGGGAGCTCCAACTTCACCAAGTCGATCGCCTACTATGAGATGGCGTACAACCTGGCGGAGATGGAGGAAGACCTGGACGAGGCGCTCGATTTCGCCCGCCGTTCCGTGGAGCTGTCGCCCGACGAGATCAAGCAGTTCCCGCTGGCGGCTCTCGGCTGGGTGCACTACAAGCGCAAGGAGTTCGACAAGGCCGTCGACTTCCTCGCCCGCTCGAACGAGCTGGGGCCGTCGCACACGACGCTGACCCACCTCGGGATGGCGCTCCTCGCGTCGGGCGAGGAGGACCGGGCGCGCAACGTCCTCGCCCGCGCACGCGCCCTGGGCAGCCGCGGCGAGGCGCTGCAGGAAAAGATGATGGAATGCATGAAAGACTCGACGCGCCTGCTCGAGCGGGTGCGCCGGGGCCAGAAGAAATAGCGCGCAGTCTCGCGCTTGATCCCCCTGATCTCAGACTGGAGGCCGAATGCGCTGGAGCCAGTTTTATCTTTTCACCACCCGCGAGGTGCCCAACGATGCCGAGGTGGTCAGCCACCAGCTGATGGTGCGCGCCGGCATGATCAAGAAGGTCGCGGCCGGTATCTACACCTATCTGCCGTTCGGCTGGCGGAGTCTCGAGAAGCTGAGAGCGATCGTGCGCCGCGAGATGAACGCCGCAGGCGCCGTGGAGCTCCACATGCCGTGCATCCAGCCGGCCGAGCTCTGGCAGGAGTCCGGGCGCTGGCAGAAGTACGGCAAGGAGCTGCTGCGCATCAAGGACCGCCACGAGCGCGAGTTCGCCTTCGGCCCCACCCACGAGGAGGTGATTACCGACCTGGTGCGGCGGGACGTCAAGAGCTATCGTCAGCTCCCGTTCAACCTCTACCAGATCCAGACCAAGTTCCGGGACGAGATCCGGCCGCGCTTCGGATTGATGCGCGGGCGCGAGTTCCTGATGAAGGACGCCTACTCCTTCGACGCGACGCCCGAGGGGCTCGACGTCTCCTATGAGGCCATGCGGAGCGCCTACTGCCGGATCTTCGACGCCTGCCATCTCGACTACAGTGCGGTGGAGGCCGACACCGGCACGATCGGCGGCTCGGCTTCGCACGAGTTCATGGTGGTCGCCGGCTCGGGGGAGAGCGCGGTCGTGCGCTGCCCCTCCTGCGGTTATGCGGCGAACGTCGAGAAGGCTGAGACCCGGCGCGAGAGTGCCGGCGAGCCGCACCCGCCGCAGGAGCTGCAGGAAGTCGCCACCCCGGGAAAGAAGGCGGTCGAGGACGTGGCCCGCTTCCTCAAGGTCTCGCCGAAGCGGATCGTCAAGACGCTGATCTACGAGACCGACAAGGGGCTCGTGGCCGCGCTGATCCGCGGCGACCGCGAGGTCAACGAGGTCAAGCTGGCCAATCACCTGGACGTGGAACGCCTGGAGCTGGCCGCGGAGGAGAAGGTCCGCGAGGCCACGGGCGCGCCGGTGGGCTTCGCCGGGCCGGTGGGCCTCCAGGGGATCCGCCTGGTGGCGGACGAGAGCGTCCGGCACCTGACCAACTTCGCCTGCGGCGCCAACAAAGAGGACGCTCACTACACCGGAGCCAACTGGGGGCGCGACGTCGAGCTCTCCGACTTCGCCGACTTCCTGCTGGTCGCGGGCGGTGACCCGTGCCCGCGCTGTGATGGGACCCTCGAAGCGTTCCGCGGTATCGAGGTGGGCCACATCTTCAAGCTGGGCCCCAAGTACTCGCAAGCCATGGGCTGCAACTACACCGACGAGGCCGGCGCCGAGCACCCCATGATCATGGGCTGCTACGGCCTGGGGATCGGCCGGACCGTGGCCGCGGCGATCGAGCAGAACCACGACCAGGACGGCATCATCTGGCCGCGGCCGCTCGCTCCGTTCGAGGTGCTCCTGGCCGGGCTCAATCCGGACGACGAGGAGGTCAGACGGGTCACGGAGCAGCTCTACGGCCAGCTCCTGGAGAAGGGCGTCGAGGTCTTCTATGACGACCGTGACGAGCGTCCGGGCGTCAAGTTCAAGGATGCCGACCTGATCGGTCTGCCGGTCCGCCTGGTGGTCGGCGCCAAATCGCTGAAGGACGGGAAGGTCGAGGTCTCGCTCCGCAGCGATCGTGCCAAGCAGCTGGTGCCGGTCGCCGAAGCCGTCTCCAAGGTCGTGGAGCTTCTGGAGCAGTAGGGTAGAGGAGGAGAGAAGATGGAGCTTCCCGACCTTCCGGATCTCCTCGCGGCGCGGCGCGCCTTGGCCGGTGTGGTGGCGCGCACGCCGGTCCTGCGCTCGGACGCTCTCGACGAGCTCGCCGGCGCCCGGCTTTTCTTCAAGGCCGAAGGGCTCCAGATCACCGGCTCGTTCAAGGTGCGTGGCGCGTACAACCGGATCCGCTCGCTGACCCGGCCGGAGCTGGAGCACGGCCTGATCACGGTCTCCGCCGGCAATGCCGCCCTGGGAGCCGCCTGGGCGGCCCGCGTGGCCGGCGCCCCTCTCGTTGTCGTCATGCCCGAGACGGCGGTGCCCGAGAAGCTCGCCGCGGTGGCCGCCCTGGGCGGCCGCATCGAGAAGGAGGGGGTCACCAACGCGACGCAGGCGTTCGAGCGTCTTGCGCGCCTGCGCGAGGAGCACGGCTACACCCTCGTCCACCCCTTCGACGATCCGTTCGTCATCGCCGGTGCCGGCACGGCCACCTGGGAGCTCTTCGAAGACGTCCCGGATCTCGACGACCTGGTGTCGCCGACCTCCGGAGGCGGCCTCCTGGCCGGCGCCCTGCTCGCCGTCCGCGGGCTCGCCCCGGGAGCGCGGGTCTACGGTGTGCAGCCCACGGGCGCGGCCGGCCTGGTCCGCTCGCTGGCCGCCGGCGTGCCGACCGCCCCCGAGTCGATCCGCACGATCGCCGACGGGCTCACCGCACCGAAGCCTGGAGCCCTCAACTTCGAGATCATCCGTCACTCCATCACAGACGTCCTGACCGTCCCCGACGAAGCGATCCTCACCGCCATGGGGCTCATCATCCGCCACTTGAAGGTCATCGTGGAGCCGGCCGGAGCCGCGGCGCTTGCCGGAATCCTCGCGGACAGCCGGTTCCACGGCCGGCGGGTCGGCGTCCTGCTGTCCGGCAGCAATACCGGGGCGGAGAGAATCCGCGAGGCGCTCGCGGCGGCTTGAGAGGCATCAACAAGGATAGAGTGGCTCGCCTTCATGTTCGGCTTGGAGCTTGGCCAGATCAAGGCGAGCGAGGGCAGCATCAAACGCATAACCGCGTTCATCCAGGTCATTGCTCGCCTCTTGCAGAAGACTTCTCGCATGCCGGTCCTGTCCGAACTCTCTGGCAACCCTACCCTCGAGCCAGAGGCGTCGGTTGTTGAGCAAGGGGTCGGAAAAGCGGAGATAAAGACCGCGGTTCTCCTCGATGAGCCTAGCCGCTTCCTTAGCCCGACCAGCCGAGACGAGGGTCGTTGCTAGATTGTGCCTTATCAAGAGGATGCTCTGCGGATCGTTCGTCTTGCTGAGAATCTCTTCCAGGATTGCCCCTGCGCCATCGAGCTCCCTCTGAACCAGGAATAGGTTTGCACGATTAATCTGGCTTCTGAGAAGTTGCTCTTCGTCATCCAGGGCGGCGCAGACTTCCGCCACGCGATCCAGAAGCTGCAGCGCTTCCCTAAACTGTCTCATGTCACGCCGTAACGAAGATTCCAGCAGGTTGATTCGTGCCATCAGGTCGGGATCGGTCCCCCCCCGTTTTTGAACCTCTCTCGCTCGTGCGAAGGAGGCGATGGCGGCTGGCCAATGACCGCAGACTCTCTGCACGTTCCCCTCCATGGCCAACGCATACGCCCCCAGATCGGCCAGAGCATCTATGCCGCCACAGGTTCGGGGATCGATCTGGCGCGTTATGACACGGGCGAGGCGTGCCATCGCGAGAGCGAGCTTCAGATTGCACGAAACGGTCTTCTTGCACTTCTCCAGAACGTAGCTGGCCAGAGAGTAGGTCTGAAACCGGCGTTCCGTGGCCACCGCGGTAGCGTGTGTGGAGTCTGGAAGCTCAAGAAGCTCGGCGAGGAGGAGCGGTGCCGCATCTCTCTGTGCGGCAATGCTGGGTGCGACCTCCAGAGCATGCGCAATGGCATTGTCTAAGCTCTCTCTATAAACGGTCTCGCGCAATAAATACCTTGAGAGACGCGCCCGACAAATGGGACAGTGCTCCAAATGTTCTTTGAAGATAGCTCGCTGAGCCGACAGAGAACCCATTGGTTTCCTCCTGTCGGTTGAGTCTACTCTGAAGCTCTAGAAAAGAGCACCGGTTCTTGACGAGCCGGTGCTTTCGACACGGAACGCCGTCAGTCCGTCGAGGCACCGCGGATCTGGTTGGCGCGGACGATCTCGGCGGCCTGGGCGAGAATGGCCTGATCGACCGCCTTGCGCTCGGCGGCCTCCTGGACCATCCGCAGTGCGGCGAGGGCCTCCGGCTGAACGTTTTGAATCTGGAAGAGCCGGAGAAGGTGAGAGGCAACGCGCAAAACCTCGTCGGCGTTTCCCTGTTTGGCATAGACAGCGACCAATTCGAGGCCGGCAAGTGCGGCATCGAACCCGTAGCCCTGCTCGGCCAAGCGTTCGGCGGATTCCGACAGCAACCGATGTGCCGTCCCGAGATCACCGAGCTCGCGCGCTATCAAACCCTCCGCCCACAAACGCCGGCTGGTCGTCAAAGGATCCGGGAACTGCAAATAAAGGTTCCGCGACTGCTCGTACAGATCCGCGGCCTCGCGAGCTTTCCCACAATCGGCGAAGGCCATGATCAGGTTGTGACGGATGAAGAGGCCGAGCCAGTTGTCATCAGCCAATGGCAGGGCCTCCTTGAGCGTGGTTAGTACTTTGTCCAGATCGCGCTGAACGAGAAAGACATTGGCGCGGTTGATCAGCACGCGCGCCATCTGCTCGCGGTCCCGCAGGGTCGCGAAGGTCGCCGCAGCACGGTCGAGGAGCGTGAGAGCGGCACCGAATTGGCGAATGTCACGGCGCAGTGAAGCCTCCAGAAGGTCGATGCGCGCCGCAAGGTCGGGATCGGCACCACCCTTTTCTTCGATCTCCCTGGCCTGCATGAACGCCACAAGCCCGTCGCGCAGCTCTCCCGCAACGCGCAGGGCGTTCCCTTCCATGGCCAGTGCATAGGCCTCGAGATCCGCAAGCGCCGCCGCGCCACCGCACGACCGGGGATCGGTCTGGGCCGCGATGGCACGCGCCAGACGCGCCAACTCGCGCGCCAGCGCCGGATCGTGGAAGACCGCCTTCGCGCAGCGCTCGAGGATGTAGGCCGCCAGCGTGTAGCTTTGGTACCGGGGATTAACCACCACGGCGGTCTCCCGGTCGAGTGCAGGCAGCGCCAGCAACTCGGCCAAGTGCGTCGGCGCCGTAGCGCGCTCCTCGCGAACCCGCCCGGCACAGCTCAGAGCCAACTCGAGCGACCGGTCCAACGCGCTGGCGTCGATCTCTCCATCCGGCGCCGCCTCGCGTTCGTCGCTACGCTCTTTAAAATCTCGTCCAATCTTGCGCGCGAGGGCCCGGGCTAGCGCTCCCGCGCTCTTCTCATGAGGAAATTCCATAGGAAAGCCCCTCCAGATCCTGTGACTAACCTTTCTTCATTCTACAACGCAGTACCCACGGGAACAAACGCGGGTGCCGAGAAAGTCGTTGTTGCTTCATAGAAGATCAAATCAACCATTCCCTCCTGTTCCGTTCGGATCCATGAATCCTCCGCCATCGAAGCTGTTCAGCCCGCCCCCCGGGTTTGAGCTGCCCGTGGAGTCGCTGGTCACCACGGACACCAGCCATTCCCAGATCCGGTTCAGCAGGTCGAACGTTCCAGCTGTGCTCGCTTCCGACTTGGCCAGCGGCGCGGCAGAGGCCGGTGCCGCTCCAGCCAGGAAGACCAACAGCAACACCAAGGCAAGACCCAGACTCATCCTCCGGTGCATACGCATCCTCCTCGACGGATGTTCACCGTACATCGGGTGCGATTGTCCCACAATCATCAGGAAAACATACTTCGGTTCAACAAGAGATGGTGCTTTCCAGGTCGAAAAGCGAGCCGGTTCCCGCGATTTTCGCTCCACTTACGCCGGAGGCGCGCCTCCGGCTTGACATCCGCGATCTCACACCCTACCGTGTATCACGACCCTGATACACCCAATGACCCCCTCCCTGCGCATCGAGCCCGCCGATCCCAGGCCCATCTGGCGGCAGATCGAAGAGGGAGTCCAGCACCTGGTGGCGAGCGGCGCCCTCGCCGCCGGGGCTCCGGTTCCCTCGGTGCGCGACCTCGCCCGCGAGCTGCAGATCAATCCCGCCACGGTCTCGAAGGCCTACCAGCGGCTCACCGATGCAGGAGTGCTGTGCGTCCGGCGCGGCGAGGGGACCTTTGTCGCCGAGTCGCCGCCGGCCCTGCCGCAGGAGACCCGGACGCGCAAGCTGCGGGACGGCGCCGTGCGCTATGCAGGGCTCGCCGTGACCCTGGGAGTGCCCGAGGAGGAGGCGGTCGCGTTCCTGCGCGAGGCCTGGAACAGCCTGAAGGACGGAGGAGTCGAATGAGCCTGATCGAGGTCGAAGACCTGACCGTCTGCTACGGACGCCGGACCGCTCTCGACGGCGTCTCGTTCGCGGTGCCGGAAGGGAGCGTCTACGCCCTGCTGGGGCGCAACGGGGCAGGGAAGTCGTCGCTCGTGCGCTGCCTCCTCGGCGAGCAGCGGCCGGACTCGGGGCGGAGCCTCCTCCTCGGCCGGGATGCCTGGCGGGAGCGCGCCTCCGTCCTCGCGGACGTCGGAGTCGTCCATGAATCACCCGACGCTCCCCCGGCCATGACCGCGACCCAGCTCTCGCGCTTCTGCTCGCGGCTCTATCTCCGCTGGGATGGAGCCGGCCTCTCCGCGCGCTTGCGGCGGTTCGGTGTGCCCGAGAACGTCCCCTTCGGCAAGCTGTCGCGCGGCCAGCGCGGGCAGGTGGCCCTCGGGCTCGCCCTCGCCCCGGAGCCGCGCCTCCTGGTCCTCGACGATCCGACCCTCGGGCTCGACCCCGTGGCGCGCCGCTCGGTCTTCGAGGAGCTGATCGGCGATCTGGCGGATCGCGGCACCACGGTGTTCCTGACCAGCCACGACCTCTCCGGTGTCGAGGGGATCGCCGACCGTGTGGGGATCCTGCAGGAGGGGCGGCTCGTCCTGGATGAGGAGGTCGAGACTCTGAAGCGACGGTTCCGGCGGCTGAGCTTTCCCCCGGGCGCCGGGGAGCCGCCGCAGCTCGCGGACCTGGCGCCCGTGGCCGTGGCGTCCCGCGGCTGGCGCGTCGAGGCGGTGGTCTCCGGGTGGGATGAGGAGCGTTCGGTGCTGCCGGCCGGCGGCGCCACCGAGGTCTCGGCCCTGACGCTCGAAGAGATCTTCCTGGCCCTGATGGGAGGTCCGCAATGAAACCGTTCCTCGCCATCCTGGGGCGGGAGATCGCCGAGCGGCGGCTCCTCCTCCTGGGCGCCGCCTTCGCCAGTCTCTTCCCGGTCTTCATCCCCTGGCTTCCCGGGCCGGGCGGACAGGATCCCGCCGAGCTGCGCGGCGGCATGGCGCTGGGCCTGGCCTTGATCACCAGCGCCCTCCTGGCTCTGGTCCTCGGGGCCACGGTCATCGCGCGCGACCTGAGCGAGCGGCGGCTCGGCTTCTACTTCGCCCGTCCGATTCCCGGTTGGGCCATCTGGGCCGGCAAGATGCTGGGCGCCGCCCTCCTCTCGCTGGGAGCGGGAGCCCTGGTCCTCGTGCCTGCGCTGATCGCCGGGGGCAGGGTCGATGCCTCGGGCTTCTGGGGGCTCTCCGGCCCCGGACGGGCCGGGGGGGGAATGTCCTCTCCCGCCGTCCTCTTCCTGGTGAGCCTGGAAATCCTGCTGCTCCTGGTCGCCGGCCATGCCGCGAGCGTCATGGTCCGCTCCCGCTCCCCCTGGCTCGCTGTCGATCTCTTCGTCGCGACCCTGGTGGCGATGACCCTCTGGGCCTGCGACCGCTTGCTCTGGAAGGAAGGAGCGGCGGACATCATCGAATGGGGAGGGACCGCCTTTGCCGCGATCTCCCTGGTCGCCCTGGCCGTGGCCGGCCTCGTCCAGGTGGCTCGCGGCAGGACGGACCTCCGCCGCGGGCATCGACTGCTCTCGCTCACGCTCTGGGGCCTGGTGGGCGCCGCGGCTCTGGGGCACGCCGCCTACGCCCTCTGGGCTCTCCGGGTGACACCCCGGGACCTGGTGCGCATCGAGGAGGTCGTACCGGCCGGTTCCGGGAGCTGGATCTCGCTCCGGGGGAACGCCCGGGGCCGCGGCAGCTACTCGCCCGTGTTCCTGCTCGACATCGACTCCGGACGGTTCGTCAAGCTGCCGAGCACTGGATCTCCCTACTGGTGGCGCCTGCCTGCCTTCAGCCGGGATGGCAGCCGCGCGGTCTGGATGGAGCGGATCGGAGCGAGCAGCTACCAGCTTCTGACCGTGGATCTGCGGCGTCCGGAGCCTGCCGTCCGCCGGACGAACGTGATCTATTCCAGCGAGCCCCGCATCACGCTGACACCGGACGGCCGCCGCGTGGCGGCCCTGGTGGATCGCCGGCTCCTCGTCGACGACCTCGACACCGGCCGGACGCTCGCCGCCGTCGCGATGTCCATCGAGCCGAGTTACCAGGAACGCCTGCGCTTCCTTGGGCCAGGTCGCGTGCGGCTCATCGAGCGCACTCACAGCGAAGAGCCGGGAACGCCGGAGGTCTGGCGATTGTCCACTCTCGATCTGGACCTCGCGAGCCGCCGGATCGTTCCCGTCTCGCGGATCGAGCTTCCCGACCATGAGTGGTTCTGGTTGGTCAGCACGGATGGACGGCGAGCCCTTCTGCGACGGTCGGGATCAGCGGAGGCTCGGATCGCCAATCTGGACAGCGGGAGGACGGCCGTCCTGCCGGTACCGACCGATCCAGGCTCATTGAGCTTCCTCGAGGATGGCCGCCTCCTCCTGGAGCGGCGGGAGGGGACGCACCAATCGCTGAGCGTCCTGACGGACGAGGGGGTGGAGCAGCTCCACGTCGATCTTCCGGGCTCCCGTTTCCGGATCGGAACGACCCTGGCGCCGGACCTCCTCTCCGTCGCGACCACCGAGCGCGGCTCCTTCCAGGAGGACGAGACCTGGACGTCCTGGCTCGTCGACCTGCGCACTGGACGGCTGCGGGAGGTCGGCCCCCGGATGGTGCCGGTCCTCAGATTTCCCTGGACCGGATCGCTGACCGAATCGCCCCCCTCGGGTCTCTTCATCCGGAACCACCGAGAGCTGCTCCTCCTCGATCCGGCGACCGGCCGGCTGCGGAGCGTTCTGAAGGGCGTACCGGCCAAGCCCGGCCTCTGATTTGCAAGTACTCCGGTAGAACCGTTGCTGCGTCCGCTGGACGAAGCCTGAGGAGGACGCCGCGTCGCCTGAGGAAGACAACCGAAGGACGACCGGCGAGTCACCTCAACATCCAGGGCCTCTCATCCGTAGTAGATGATCATGGAGGATCCGATGCGCCCTTCCACGTCCCGACCCTCATCCCGCCGTCCCCCGGCGTCTCCGCCGAAAGTCCACCTGGAGCCGAACGCCGACTCCCTGGGCGAGCTGCGCTCCGCCGATACCGCCTTTCGCCAGGTCGACCTCTGCCTGGGGCAGAAGCGGCTCCTGCACCGCCAGCCGTGGCGGCAGCCTGTCCGTCCCTCCGCCGATGTCTCTCTCCTGGAGCGGATCCGCCGTTTCGAGATCCACTCGCGCCAGCACTGATTCCAGCGCTCCCCCTTTCCGGTTATTCTCCTCCCGCGATCCGCGCGCGAGAATCCGGCTGTGCTCCCGACTTCCGTCCTCCCCCAGGCCTCCCCGCGAGGGCGTCTCCGCACCGAGCTCCTCCTGTGCGGAATCGTGCTCTACGCCGTCTGTTTCTGGATACACTGCGACGACCACTGGTGGCACATGCTCACCGGCCGCCTGGTCCTCGCGACCGGCAGGGTGCCCGCCGCCGATCCGTTCAGCTTCACCTTCCACGGCGCCCCCTGGACCAACTGGGAGTGGCTCGCCGGCGTGGTCATGCACCTGGCATGGTCGGCCGCCGGCCCGCTCGGGTTGGTGCTCCTGCGCGCTCTCGCGTTCGGCGGCGCGGTCGTGGTGGCGCTCCGCCACTGGCGGCGGCTGGGCGGCCGGCCTCTGGAGGCGGGCCGGGAGCTCGCCGCGACTCTGGTTGGCGCCGCGCTGATCCTCGCTCTCCAGGTGCGCGTCGCCGACCGGCCCCACACCTACGCCTTTCTGCTCCTCGCCGCCACGCATGCCCTGGCCACCCGCCTCTGCGAGCGCTGGTCATTTCCCGCGGCGGCCG
>DASPXX010000337.1:0-37259 GCA_035637095.1 Thermoanaerobaculia bacterium | reverse complement strand
CGGGCGCCGCAGATCAGCCCGGACCACAGCTTCTGCCCGGCGGACATCGTCAACGTCCACAACGTGCTGGCGCTGGTCTGCCCCGCCAGCTCGCTGGGAGGCATTCCGGCGATCTATGCCGACAAGCACGGCATCCCGATCGTCGCGGTGCACGAGAACCGCACGGTCATGGGCGTGCCCGGCAGCAAGCTCGGCTTCGACCAGGTGATCGAGGTGAGCAACTACTTCGAGGCGGCCGGCGTCGTGCTCGCCCTGCGCAACGGGATCAGCCTGGAGAGCGTGCGGCGTCCCCTGCCCACCCTGCGGCACGGTATGGGCCAGGGTGCGGCCAAGGTACGGGAGAGGGTCCAGCGTACACGATTCGGCTGAGGGCTGATCTCCCCTGGTAGCATCATTGCAAGGGGTCTCGGCGGGCTCCCTCGTGTCGAGTGGAGCCCGCAGGTTGCAAGGAGACCCCTACAATGAAGAGCTGGCAGACAACCATTCTCGGCCTCACCCTGATGCTCCTCGTCGCGGCTTCCGGCGCGGCGCAGACGATTGATCCGGTCCTCGGCGACTCCCAAGACCAGGTCGTCACCGGGAAGGCGACCGTGGCGCCAGCGGCGCCGAGCCGGCTGCAGGCGCTGGCGGTCCGGACCGATGCGATCTTCCTGGTGTGGCAGGACAACTCCAACAATGAGAGCGCCTTCCGGATCGAGATGAGCACCGGCGGCGGCGCCTTCGTGGAGATCGGCACGACGCCCGCCAACACCCTCGGAGTCTTCATCAACGGCCTCGCTCCCTCGACGACCTACACCTTCCGGGTGCGCGCGTCGAACGACGTCGGGAATTCCGCCTACTCCAACCAGGCGTCCGCCACCACCCGCACCAGCGACGCGCCGTGCGCCCCGAGCGCCACCGAGATGTGCCTGAACAACAACCGATTCCGAGTCCAGGCCCTCTTCCAGACCACCGGGACCTCGAGCGGGCAGGCGCATGCAGTGAAGCTCACCGTGGATTCCGGCTATCTGTGGTTCTTCAACGAGGCGAACATCGAGGCCGTGGTCAAGGTGCTCGACGGCTGCGGCGTCAATAGCCGCTACTGGTTCTTCGCCGGCGGCCTGACCAACGTCCGCGTGGTTCTCGCGGTGACCGATACCCAAACCCAGACGACCCGGGTGTACATGAACCCGATCAACACCGCCTTCCAGCCGATCCAGGACACGGGCGCTTTCAATACCTGCCCGTAGCCTGATCCGCCCGGCTTCCGCGGCTCGCCGCCTCGACCGGAGGAGGGCGGGCCGCGGCCCTCTTTCGAGGATCGGAGGACCGACCACCATCTTTCCCAAGGAGGTCCATCATGCGCAACGTCGCCCGTCTGTTGTTCGCCGTCCTGGTCGTGCTGGCCGTCCTGGTCTTCCCGGCGAAGCCCTCGGCGTCGGACCCCTGCACCGAGTCGTTCTACGACGGCACCTGCTGGTACTACCACGACCTCTGCTCCGGCTGGTGCACCTGGGCCTGTCCGTGGGGGGACAGCCAGGGGCCGTGCTGAGCGGGACGGGAACCAGCATCTCGAAGTCCGAGATCTTCGGCGCGCGGAGTCCTCACCCCCTGACCCCCTCTCCCACCCATTCCCCCGCCGGGAGAGGGGGAACATCTGATCCCATGCCCCTCGCCGGAAGTCCTCCCACAGGCCCGGATCAGCGGTACAGCCAGAGGAATCCGGCGACGAGGGTCGCTGCCGCGACCGCGTACTGAATCCAGCGGGAGTACGCGCGATGCGTGGCCCCGCTCTTGCCGGTCAGGCGCGACATCTCGACATAGGGAGTCAATCCGCGCCGGAACCAACCCTCGATTTCGACTTGCTGGCCGACATAGCCTTCGGCCTCGGTCAAGGCGAAGAGGAACCGCGCGAACGGTATCGATTGGCGATAGAGAATGAAGAGGATGCCGGTCGCGTCGCGCAGCACCAGGTCGGAGCTCCAGAAGGCGCCAGGCACTCCGCGCCCGAGGATCTCCCCCTTGAGACGCACCGCACGCGGCCGCATCTCCGAGACGACCAGGTCTTCGAGGAGCAGTCCGACGGAGGCGTCCTCGAACCTCCCGCGGTACCGGTAGGAGATCCGCAGGGTCCAGGTGACGCCGAGGACGATGAGCAGGAGCGGCTCGATCGTTCCCGCCGCCGACCCGAGGCCGAGAGCGGCGAGCCATTCCGGCCGCCACAGGACCGTCATCAACGCCGCTCCGCACACCCAGGGCATGCCCCAGAGCAGGACTTCGAGCGGGAATCGACCCCACTGGATGCGCCGGTCTTCGGGCAGCGGATATTGCACGGCCTGGTGCATCTCCGTCGCGTCCTGGTTCAGGGCGCGCACGCGAAGCGCGGTCAGCGGGTGGGTCGAGCTCAGCTCATAGAGCCGCGCCCATGGATTCACCAGATCCCAGCGCATGACCGCCGCCGCGGCCTTGGCGTCTGCGCCGCCGAGGACCAGAGCGGCGCCCGAGCGCAGGTTGGAAATTCCCATGACAGCCACGGCGCCGGCGATCCGTTGCTCCCGCCGCGCTGCGCCCCGGCTCTCCTTGCTTTGCAGAGCCACGTTGGTCGCCCCTTCGGCTCTCACCATGCCATAGGCGACCTTCACGAGAGCCGAGGCGAGCACGTCCGGCGCCCCGGTCACCTCGGCGCAGTAGTGATCCGCGAAGTACTCGCGGGTACGGTTCAACGTCAAGACGACGAACCGGCTCACCCAGTAGCAGAGATAGGCGGAGTACGCGACCGCCCGCGTCTTGTTGTTGCTCCGGGTGAAGATATAGATCTGGTACAGCAGGAGCGGCGCCAGGGCGGCGACCGTCATCACCACGAAGTCCCAGTGCTCGACGTGTCCGATCTCGTGAGCCAGAACCGAGTTCGTTTCCTCGGGAGTGAGCACCTCCAGCAGGCCGGTCGTGACCACGACGCGGGCATTGCCCGGCACATGGCCAAACGTGAACGCGTTGGGCGTACCGCTCTGGATCACGCCGATCCGCGGTACTTTGAGACCGCGCTCCCGGCAAAGCCGCTCGATGAACTCGCGGTTCCGCGCCGGCAGCTCCGCTCCCTGACCGTCCCAGCGGATGGACAGGAGCACTTCGATGAGCCAGGGTCCGATCAGGTACTGAAGCCCGACGAGGACCACGGGGAAGGCGAGCGCAATCCAAAGCGAAACATGCTCGCGCGCCAGAAATGCGTCACCGACCGCGAACACCAACCCATACAGCGCGAGAAGAATCAGGAGCGAGCGGCCAAGAAATCTCATCGCGATCTCCCAGGGTTAGATAGCAGGATCATCCTTGAGTCTATCACCGCAGCCTGGACACACGTGCTGCCGAACGCCTTCTGCCATGAGTGTCTTTGGAGGGAGAAACATTTCGAGCGGTCTCGATCCCCAGCCCGGTGACGGCGGCGGGGCCGTGGCGGACCAGGCGTCCAGGCGCCAGCTCTTCGGCCAAAACCTGGCAGTCGATGCGTCGGGCAGAGGTCAGGGGTCGGTCGACCGATTCCTGATCCTCTGGACCGACGGCGAGCTCGTTTGGGACATGGAGGCCAGCGACTTCGACTGGCAGTGGACGACCGCTCTGCCGGCGAGCCTGGACGACGGCCGCCAGAGCCTGCGTGGGAAGTTCCGGCAGGAGCCGTTCTTTCTGGACCTGCGCTGGGCCCCTGGTGCAGCTCGAGCCAGGTCGCGATCTCGCGCTGCACCCAGACCGAGCGGGCGGCTCCGGCGGAAGCGAGGAGGATCAGCCATTCAGACTCGCGCAGGGCCTTTTCGATCGAAGGCCAGAGCGCGGGATTGGCGGACAGCTCGGTCTTGTCCCGGAAGACGTGGATGGCCCGCGGCCGGTAGAACGGCTTGGCGAACCGGTGCAGAGCCGACTGGAGCGCCTGCGCAAACAGGGAGTCCGCGCCGTGGCTGTAGGAGATGAAGGCTTTGAAGGGCATCCGGGAGCTCCGCTCCAATCTTAGGCGTTCGAGCCCGCCCGGATGTAACCGGGGCCGGCGGCTCTGGGGCTCTGGAGGCTTCCTTCCCTTTTCCGCCCGAACGCGCTATCTTTCGCAGAGGAACGATCCGAAGGGGGATTTCCATGAGTCAGCCAGCCGCACAGGCCCTCGACGACCTCTCCTTCGATCTCGTCGAAAGCGACGGGGAGCCGTTGGACAGCAACTGGGAACGCATCCAGATGAACCTGCTCATCGACGTGATCCGCCAGGCGATGGCGGAGCGCGGGCGGACGGACTTCTTCACCGGCGGGAACATGTTCATCTACCACTCGCTCGAGCAGGCGCGGGACGTCGCCCGGGGCCGGCCGTATCTCCGGGGCCCGGACGTCTTCTTCGTCGGCGGGGTCGAGGACCACGACCGCAACGTCTGGACCTCCTGGCGGGAGGGGGGGCGTCTCCCGGAGGTCATCGTCGAGCTCCTCTCGCCGTCGACCGCCAAGATCGACCGTACGACCAAGAGGGACTTCTACGCCCGGATCTTCCGGACTCCGGAATACTTCCTCTATGAGCCGCGGACCGAGGAGCTCGACGGTCTCCGCCTGGCCGGCGACGTTTACGTCCCCCTCCTCCCCGATGCCGAGGGGCGGATCTGGAGCGAGAAGCTCGGCCTGAAGCTGGGCCTGTGGCGCGGGCTCCGGACTGGAGTGGAGACCACCTGGGTCCGGCTTTTCGAACCCTCTGGCCGCCTGATTCCAACCGCCGAAGAGGCCGAGCGTCAGCGGGCGGAAGCCGAACACCGGAGAGCCGAGGCCGCGGACGCGAGGGCCGAAGCTGCGGACGCGAGAGCCGAGGCTGAGCACCGGCGGGCCGAAGCCGAGCGCCAGCGGGCCGAAACTGCCGAGGCTGAGCTGGCACGGCTGCGGGCGCAGCTGGAAGGTACCGAGAGCTGAAGAGTTGACCTCCGGCCCTGAAGACGATCGAGGCCTGAGGCCGGTCCATATCGGCAACGTGGTCCGAAGCGCCCTCGTTTTCGGAAATCCCCGGGGAGCAACCTTGAGCGACAGCTCGATCCTGGAGCCGGTGGATCGTCTCTTCACACTGCTCGCCGAGCGGCGAATCGACTATCTGCTGGTGGAGGGGATCGCCCATCGGCCGGAGATCATGGTCACCGGTCGGGAGGAAGGCTTCCTCCGCGGGCTCTTCGAAGGGCTCCGGGTCGACCTCCTGCTGACCAGCAACCCCCTCTTCGAGATCGTTCAGCGGCGGTATGGGACGACTCAGCCCTTCGTGGAGCGCGAGATCCCTTGCGCCACGGTGGAGGGGATCATCCTGTTGAAGCTCTACGCCTTGCCCTCGCTCTACCGGCAGGGAGATCTGGTCCGCGCCGCGCTCTATGAGACGGACATCCTCACCCTGATCCACGGGTATCAGCCGAAGCTCGAGCCGTTGTTCCAGGAGCTCGCCCCACACGTGAGTGAGACGGATCTCGCCGCCCTGCGGAAGCTCGTCGCCGAGCTCGAGGCGCGGATCGCACGGTTCGGCGAGAGGTTCTAGTCCTCGGACGCGGGCATCGGAGTCCGGCTGTACAGGGTCTCGTGGAACGCCCTCCCCTTGCGGAGCGGATGGATCCTCCGGGCTCGCGCCATGCGGCGGAGCTTGGCGGCGACGGTGCGGACGTCGATCTTGCGTCCGAGCCGGGAGCCATAGCGCTCCTCGATCTCCCGGGTGACGGCGCTGGCGCCGAACGCCTCGATCGGACCCTTGGCGGCGACCACGCGCATCACCAGCTTGCTCAGCACAGCTCCCTTGCCGTCCGGGATCGAGTCGTCGATTGCCTTCTCCTCCCGGGGTCTTGCCACGAGCCGACTGGCGGCGTCCGCTGCGGCTTGAAAGCTCTCGAGGTGCTCGAGGGCAGTCTGCAGCTCCGTGGCATGACGCGCCTTCTCCTGCTGATGGAGAGCCTCCTGCTGCGCATGAAACGCCTCGCGGCTGCGGTGGTACCCGACCCGGCCCCTCAGCTCGGACAGGATACGGGCGACGGAAAGCTGCTGGCTCATCGGACCGACCTCCTTGCCTGCCGATGTCGTGACAATCTCGGCCAAGCGGTCTGCTGGATGATCCAATCTGTAACAACGACGGCGACGCTCGCGACAGTATAGCACCTCTTGCGCTCCTCTCTATTCCCCTTGCCCTCGGAGAAGGGGCAACTTGCGACAAGTGCAGGCTCTCCCAAGTGCTGAGAGCGCTCGCCCGGGAGATTTACGCAAATGGATGCGACAATGGCGGAGACGCCTGGCTGCTATTCCTGGAATGTTGCGACAAATTTGCCTTGACTTGCGCTAAAGTTTACGATGGATGCGACGATGTGAGGGTACCTCGCGACACCGAGTCCCTATCTTGCGATAACGAGAAAGGCCGCGATCAATGTGAGCCTTTTGAATGTCGCATCAGAGACCTTGATTGCACTGGTTCACGGAGATGCCGCGACAAAATAGATTTGCCTTATAGCAAGCAACCCGACACGGTTGACGAAGTACCTCTTATTTGCGACGTTCTCTGAAGTCTTATCGCGAGTAGGACATCCCCTGAGACGCGCTCTCCATTCCCTGCGACGGAGAGGCCGTGAGTTGCGACGAAATCTGCTGGAAAGGATGGGATCAGCCCGGGCCGCGCTCATCGAGCAGGGTCCTCAAGCGGGCGAGCTCCGCCTCGGCCGCCTCGATCCGCTCGTCCTTCATCGGCACCAAGCTGCCGTCGGGGCGGAAGAGCCGCACCCAGTCGCCTTCTCGTCCTTCGAAGACACCGTGCCAGAGGCCGAGGAAGACTCCGAGCTGGTGCTATCGAAGCGGCAAGCCCGAGTCATGGGTTCGAGCATGGTCTCTTCCTCGGCCCTCCCGACGGCTTCGTTCTGGTGGCTCGCATGGAGCGCATCGAGCGCGACGGCACACCGTTGCCCGAGCCGGCGCGCTGGATGAAGGAAGGCTCGCCCAAGCTCAGCCTGCTGGATTTCCTAGCCGATCTGTTCTTCGAAAATCCCGGATACTTCCGCGTCATCGTCTTCGCCGTCACCAGCGACCTGATGCCGAGAGAGGACCCGGACGCCAGCCTGCCCGAGCCCGAAAAGGGAGCACCCGGGATGCCGGACGAGCTTGCCGCGAAGCCGTTCGGAAACAAGGAAGTCCTGGCGCTCGTCTATTCCTTCGAACGCCGCCGCGACGCCAGGATCACACCCGAGCAGTGGGATGGCGCCCCCTCGGCAAGGCAACACCTGGAGAAGGCTGGAGTCTGGACGAGACTGGGGAATTGAGTGAATAAATCCGTGTGATCAGGCCTCTGGTACCTCGGCTGCGACCGCCCTGGAGCTGCGGATCGTCGGCAGGGTCTTCCTCGTCAGACCAAGTCTCGCTCTGCAAGAACGTGGCTCAGGCTCAATGCCTCTTCGAGCGATTTGGCGAATCGAGGTCCCTGGCCGACCTCGTCCAACCGGATGACCTGTCTGGAGCTCAGATTGGCTGGGAGCTCCGCGGAACCGACGACGATCGAGACGACGGGAACATGGAGCTTCTCGGCCATGTCGATCTCGCGCTGGACCCAGAGGCTCTCCTTGTCCGAGACGATGGCGATCAGCGCATCGCTGTCCTGAATGAGGTTCTCGACCGAGAGCGGCAGGCCGGGCTCGGCAGAGGTGGGCTCCACGAACTCGAGGTGGAGGTCGTTTTCCAGCGCTTGCCGGACGGCCTCGGCCGTTCCAGTATCCGCCAGGGAGTGCGAGATGAAGAACGTGGGCAACCGAGGAGGGTGGGGCTGCGCGCCGTCGAAGTGGAGCGGCAGCTTCAAGATCTCCTCCCGGCCATCCTTGAAGGCCACGCGAGCGCGGACGATGAACTCTCCCCAGCCGTTCCCCTGGATGAGAAACCCGTCTTCGCGGTTGGTTCGGGTCTGGACAGGAGAAGGGAATGTGGGATGAAGAAAATACGTCACAGCCTCCACTCCGTCGAGAGCGGCCGGGTCTCCTTCGAGCCAGACCGACCAGGCCCACCATCCTTCGGCTTTCGACTCCACGTGCTGAGCCAGTTTCATGGTCAGCCTCCTTCCGTAAGCACGACGTGCAGCGACTGGGGTGTCGCCTTGGAAGACCAGCGTCTGCCTCCAGCTTCAATCATGATCTCGATGAAGGCGTCCGTCCAGACGCCCGGCAGATGGGCGAAGGTGCCGCCGGGCTCGGACTGAAGCAGGGCTGGCTTCCACCTCCCGACCTCGCCTCTTTCCGCGCGACTGAGCCGGTACCTGGTTTGGGCATTTGTGCCGATGACGGACTCGATCTCGGCTGGAAAAATGCGGACCTTCACACGGCGTCCCACGGAGCGTTTCCAAGCGGCGATGGTGCTGTTGAGGCGCAACAGGGTGGGGCAGGAGCTCTGCGGATCCCAGCTGATGAATTCGTGCTCACCTGGTACGGCCTGGACCTGATGGTGCTTGATCGCGATGTTCGGCTTCCTGACCTGTCGAGCGTACTCCAACTCACGATACACCCAGAGGGTCGGCTGGTAGGTGCCGTCGGGAAGGGCTGCTTCGGGCGTCAGAATCGAGACGACAGCATCGGCCCCTTCGATCAGGCGTTTGATCTCAACGGCGTGCTCCTTTACCCATGACGAGAGTATATCCCCACCTCTCTTGTCCTGCCCAGGGTCGGGCCGTATCCGTCCGACTGGCTTCGGGCACTCGCGGCCTTCCCCTTCTTACCCTCCTTCCCTCCCGCCGCCGTCCCCTTTTTTCACTCGCCCATCCCGCAGGCCTTCCGCAAAGGCGCGGTCGCTTGGCGCGAGCGGATAGAGGGGCAGCTCCTCCGGCAGCACCCAGGCGAGGGCGTCGTGCTCCAGAGCGGCGGGCTCGCCGCGGATCTCCACGGCATAGAACTCGACGACGAACGGCGAGCCGGGGTCGGGTGCCTCCCAGAGCAGGGCGCCGGCGGTGGCCACCTCGACTCCGAGCTCCTCGGCCAGCTCCCGCCGCGCCGCTTCGAGCGGGCTCTCTCCGGGTAGAAATTTCCCTCCCGGCAGCTCCCACAGGCCGGCATGGCGCTTGCCCGCGGGCCTCCGGGCGAGGAGAACGCGGCCGCCGCGCTCCACCACGGCCGCGAGAACCCGCGTTCTTTCAGGGTAGCTCCGGCCGCTTTCTTCGAGCAGAGCCCGCAAGCGGGCGAGCTCCACCTCAGCCTCGTCGGCCCGTCGGCGTTCCACCTCGATCCGCTCGTCCTTCATCGGCACCAGGCTGGGACGGGAAGATGTAGAGGAGGGAGGGGCGCCACCCTTTCGAGCCCTACTTCGTTTGTCGGGACGTTTTCAGCCGGTCGACGAAGGCGGAATGTTCGGGAGTGGCGAGCCCCTGGCGCAGGGTGTCCAGGACGCCTGCCAGCTCGCCGCGCACCATCGCCGCAGGATCGAGCCACAGGCCGGGAAATACCGAGCTCTTGTACAGGCCGGAAGCATCGCGAGGCAGCTCCTCGTAGCGCTCGTCTCGGAGAGTGAACCAGTCGATCTCGCGGTCCAGCACGCGCCAGACGATGTACTCGCGCACGCCGTTGCGGCGGTAGACGTTGAGCTTGGCGTTGAGATCATAGCTCACGGAGGAGGAGGCGATCTCCGCCAACAGCTCGGGGGCACCCTCGACGTAGTCGTCCTCGCTGACGCGCGTCTGGCCTCCGGCAGCGGGATCGATGAGAAGCAGGAGGTCCGGCTGCGGCTCGTTGTCGAGATCGAGGCGGACGGTGCTGTTGTCGGCTGCCACAGCTCCCGGCGTCTCGGCCTCATAGGCTCCCAGCCAGGTGGCGAGCTGGAGATGCGGTCTGGAGTGGAGCCGCAGGCGTGCGGGGGATGGCATATAGACCACTCCTTCGATCAGCTCCGCCTTGTGCAACTGCGGCATCGCCGTATAGCGGCGCTCGAACTCGACCCGGGTGAGCCGATCGCCCGGCTCGAGCGGCGGTACCTCACGGAGGGCGACCGGTGGCTCGGCAACGGGAAGCAGGGATCGGTCAGGCATTCTGTTTTCTGATCTCATCCAGAAGTTGACGCAGGATCGGAAGCGCCCTTTGGTCTTTGGGCCGGTTTGCGGCCTCTTTGGAACGAATCACGTCTTCAAGGGTCGCTACGGCGACCTGGCAGCCGCGGATCTCCATCGTGAGCGAGCGGGGAGCGAGATCGCTGAAGAGGGGAGTCATCCTATTCGCGAATCAGCGGGCCCTCAGGGCGGACGCTCAGGTAGAAACGGATGAAGGCAGCGTTGGCTTCCAGGCGCTGGTCTGGTGTCCAGCCGAGGCGCTCTACGATCAAGCCGCGATCGTGGACTTCTCCGTCGGCCTGTTCTCGGAGCACTTTGGTGAGAATGTCGGTCTCGAGTGTGGCTCTTTCAGGCATGGTCGACTCCGCTGCATCCATCTGAAGTATATCCTCGTTCGTGAGTGGCGGCTTGCTCGTAAGTGGTCTCAACGAAGCTCACGCAGGTTGCGACAGGTGATCCGCGAGGAATCCCTCCCACTGCCTGGTGCCGACTGCACGCTCGGGAGCGAGATTCGCACCGGCCCGCAGCTCCTGGAGGACAGCCTGGGGAACGACAACCTGCTCGGCGAGCGCGGGGAGCAGATCGAGTCGCGAGATCCGTCCGAGCTCGTTGTCGAGATCGAGGCGGACGGTGCTGTTGTCGGCTGCCACAGCTCCCGGCGTCCTAGGCGACTCGATAGAGCTCGATGAACGACCGGGGCGAGAGCACTTTGGCTCCCTGCCGTGCCTCGGCGGGGTAGTGCTTGGAGTTTCCCGTGACGAGGCACTGGGCGCCACCTGCCAGGGCGACCTCCAGAAAGGGCTCGTCATCGGGGTCAGGCAGCCTGACCGCAAGAGGACGGGCTGCGACCGGGATGCCACCGGCTCTGATCTCCTCCAGCAGGGCATCGACGCGTTCGCGATCGAAGCTGAATTTCTCGCGGAACAGGACTTCCTGGTACTCGGCCAGGATCCTCGGGTCGTGGCACAACACCAGCTCGCCGGAAGCGACCAGGCGCACGATCTGGCCGGAGGGGCCGAAAGGTTGAAGCAAGCCGGACACGAGGACGTTCGTGTCCAGGACGATCTTCATTGCGAGGAGTCGGCCCGCTGCCGGCGGGCTTGCCGGACGGCTCTGACTTCGGCATCGATTTCCGCGTCGGTGATGGCGTCTGTGCCTCGCTCGACCGATCGCCGTTGGATTTCCGATACCGCTGCGACCGCCCGCGATCGGCGGATCGTGGTCAGGGTCTCCTCAAGCGTCTCCTCTGTCACCGCCGAGAGGATGGCGATGGGCCGGCCGTTGGACGTCACGACCATCTCACGCTCCGCCGCGAGGCCTTTCCAGACATCAGCTGACTTGCTTCTGAGATCTCGGACGGAAAGAAACTTCATCGTGTGCCCCCCTGTGCTCCTCAAAGTGTACACGATTGTCACCCGCTTGCCAGCTTCCCCGCTCGCGGTCCCGGCGGGCCTCGACGGCAACGGCCTGCCCATCGGCCTTCAGATCGTCGGACCCCGCTGGTCCGAGCTGCGTCTCCTGGAGATCGCCCACGAGCTGGAGCGGGCGGAGATTCTGCCTGGATTCCAGCCGCCTTCAGGGGAGTAGGTTCCCCCTCTCCCGTGAGGGTGTGAGTGCGTGTGGGAGAGGGGGTTAGGGGTGAGGGTTTTCCTTCTTACCCGCCCTCCACTCCGCCTTCATCCCGTTTTTGCACTCGCCCATTCTGCAGCCCCTCCGCGAAGGTGCGGTCGCTCGGCGCGAGCGGGTAGAGCGGCAGCTCTTCCGGGAGGACCCAGGCGAGGGCGTCGTGCTCCAGGGCGGCGGGCTCGCCGCGGCTCTCCACGGCATAGAACTCGACGACGAACGGCGATCCGGGGTCGGGTGCCTCCCAGAGCAGGGCGCCAGCGGTGACCACTTCGACTCCGAGCTCCTCGGCGAGCTCCCGCCTTGCCGCCTCGAACGGGGTCTCTCCGGGTAGAAATTTCCCTCCGGGCAGCTCCCACAGGCCGGCGTGGCGCTTGCCGGCAGGCCTCCGGGCGAGGAGGATGCGGCCGCCGCGTTCGACGACGGCCGCGAGAACTCGCGTCTTTTCAGGGTTTTCCCGAGTGTCGTCCATTTTGCATGAGCACGGAAATACGCTGGCATCGACCTCGCAAAGCGTGCAGCGCAGCGCATGGTCCAAGCGAGAAGTCTATTTCGTCTGAAGGACAGCCATGGAAGTCCAGGATCGAGGAGTGAGGGAAGAGGCCGCGCAGCGCCCGTGTCCGGTCGTCGGGATCGGCGCTTCCGCCGGCGGGCTCGAGGCGCTCCAGGCGTTTTTCGAGCGGATGCCGGTGGATACCGGGATGGCATTCGTGATCATCCAGCATCTCGACCCCGAGCACGAGACGCTGATGCCCGAGCTGCTCGCCCGCCATACGTCGATGCCGGTGAGCCTGGTGACGGAGGACACGCCGCTCGCGGCCAACTCGATCTTCGTCCTGCCGCCGAACGCCACGCTGACCATCGACGACTGCATGCTGCGGGTGTCGCGGCCGGAGCGGATGCGCGGCCGCCGCTCGCCGATCGACGGTTTCTTCCGGTCGCTCGCCGAGGACCAGGGGGACGACGCCGTCGGCATCATCCTCTCCGGGACCGGGACGGACGGCGCGCTGGGGCTCAAGATGATCAAGGAGCATGGCGGCCTGACCCTCGTCCAGGCGCCCGCGTCGGCCCGCTACGACAGCATGCCGCGGGCGGCGATCGTCACCGGCATGGCCGATCACGTCCTGCCGGTGGAGGAGATACCGGCGAAGCTGGTCGAGCATGTGCGGCGACTGACCACGCTGCGCGGCGGCGACGGCGCCGAAGGGCTGCGCGGCGAGGTGGAGAGCTTTCTCGGCCGCATCTCGACGCTCCTGCGCTCCAAGACCGGCCACGACTTCAGCCGCTACAAGCGGAGCACGCTGGTGCGCCGCATAAGGCGGCGGATCACCGAGAGCCAGGGCGGCTCGGTCGCCGAGTACGTGGACTCGCTGCAGCAGGATCCGCGCGAGATCGACCAGCTCTTCCGCGACCTGCTCATCGGCGTCACCGACTTCTTCCGCGACCCGGAGGCGTTCGTGGCGCTGGCGCGCAAGGTGGTGCCGAAGCTGTTCGACAACAAAGGGCCGGACGGCCAGGTGCGGGTCTGGGTCCCCGGCTGCGCCACCGGCGAGGAGGCCTATTCGCTCGCCATCCTCCTGCGCGAGCACGCCCTCACCCTCCCCGAGCCGCCGCACATCCTGATCTTTGCCACCGACATCGACGCCCAGGCCCTGGAGGCGGCGCGCCAGGGCTGGTACCCGGAGCGCATCGCCGAGCAGGTCTCGGCCGAGCGGCTGGCGCGCTTCTTCGTGCGCCACGGCAATCTCTACCAGGTCACCAAAGAGATCCGGGAGATGTGCCTGTTCTCGTCGCACAACTTCATCGCCGACCCGCCGTTCTCGCGCCTCGACCTGGTCTCCTGCCGCAACCTGCTCATCTACCTGGAGAGCGATTTCCAGAAGAAGCTGATCCCGCTGCTCCACTATGCGCTGCGCTCGGGCGGCTTCCTCTTCCTGGGGCCCTCGGAGAGTGTGGCGGGGTGGCCGGACCTGTTCCGGACGGTCGACAAGCGGTACCGGATCTACCAATGCAAGGACGTGGTGCTGCGGCCGCCGGTGAGCTTCCCGCTGGCCGACCGGTTCCGTTTCTCCGCGCCGCGCCCGCCGAGCGACAGGCCGCCGGCGGACTTCGGCGAGCAGGGAGTCGCCCGCGCCTTCGAGCGGGTCCTCCTGGAGAACTACTCGCCGGCCTGCGTCCTGGTCAATGAGCGGGGCGAGGTCCTCTATTTCTCGCCGCGCACGGGCAAGTACCTCGAGCCGCCGGGCGGCACTCCGACGCTGCGCATCCTGGAGCTGGCGCGGCAGGGGCTGCGGCTCGATCTGCGCACGGCTCTCCACAAGGCGATGACCAGCCGCACGGCGGTCACCCATGAGAACGTCGCCTTCGAGTCCGACAGCGCCGTCCACGCGATCGATCTCACGGTGCGGCCGATGTTCGAGCTGGGGGAGGACACCGGGCTCTACATGATCGTCTTTGAGGAGCGGGAACGGAGGGCGTCCGGCACGCTTCCGGCCGAGGCCGCCGACCGCGAGGTTCCGGCCGAGGCCGCCGGAGTCATCCACCGGCTGGAGAGCGAGCTGCGCATCACCAAGGACCACCTGCAGGCGACCCTGGAGGAGCTCGAGAGCTCGAACGAGGAGCTGATCTCTTCCAACGAGGAGCTCCTCTCGATCAACGAGGAGCTGCAGTCCGCCAACGAGGAGCTGCAGACCTCCAAGGAGGAGCTGCAGTCGGTCAACGAAGAGCTCGAGACGATCAACACCGAGCTCAAGAAGAAGATCGAAGAGCTCGACCGGATCAACAGCGATCTGGTCAACCTCGTCGAGAGTACCCGCAAGGCGCAGGAGCAGCGCGATCAGCTGGCGCGCATCGTCGAGTCGTCGCAGGACGCCATCCTGGGCAAGACGCTCGACGGGGTGGTGACCAGCTGGAACGCCGGGGCGGAGCAAATGTACGGCTATGCTGCGCGCGAGATGATCGGGCATCCGATAGACGTGCTGGTTCCGCCGGAGCGGCGGTCGGAGCTGGATCCTGTGTTTGCGGCGCTGCGCCGGGGCGAGCAGGCGGCGCCGTTCGAGACCGTGCGGGTGCGCAAGGACGGCCGTCGTCTCCGCGTTCTCGTCACCATGTCGCCGGTCTTCGGCAGCGACGGGCAGGTGGTAGGCGTCTCGGCCATCGCCCGCGACATCACGGACCGCGAGCAGGCCGAGAACGCGCTGCGCGAGGCGGCGCGCCACAAGGACGAGTTCCTGGCCATGCTCGGCCATGAGCTGCGCAATCCGCTGGCGCCGATCCGCAACTGCCTGTTCGTGCTCAACATGCCCAACGTCAACGAGGCGCAGACCCAGCGCGCCCTCGCCACGCTCGACCGCCAGGTCGTCCACCTCACCCGCCTGGTGGACGACCTGCTCGACGTGTCGCGGATCTCGCAGGGGAAGATCCTGCTGCGCAAGGAGCGCCTCGACCTGGTCGAGCTGGTGCGCTCGACGGTCGAGGACCACCGCGGCGCGCTGACCGCGGCCGGCCTGGGCCTGGAGGTCGAGCTCCCTGCCGAAGCCCTGTGGGTGAGCGGCGATCCCACCCGCCTCTCGCAGTCGGTGGGGAACATCCTGCACAATGCCTTGAAGTTCACCGACCGCGGCGGCCGGGTCCGGGTGACCGTGAAAGCCGAGCCTGCGGGTACCGCGGTGATCGTCGTGGAGGACACCGGCATCGGCATCGAGCTGGACGTTCTGGGGCGGCTGTTCGAGCCGTTCAGCCAGGCGCCGCCGGGGATCGACCGCAGCCGGGGCGGACTCGGGCTCGGCCTGGCCCTGGTTCGCCGCCTCATCGAGCTCCACGGCGGCGTCGTCGAGGCGATGAGCGGCGGCAGCGGCCAGGGGACCGAGATCCGCCTGCGGCTGCCGACGGTGGAGCCGCCCGCCGCGTCGCCCGCGGGCGACGAGGAGCCGGCGGCGGGGGAGCCGCGCCGCTGTCTGATCATCGAGGACAGCGTCGATGCCGCCGAGAGCATGGCTCTCCTGCTGCAGCTCCACGGCCACGAGGTGGCCGTGGCGCACACCGGACAGGAGGGGCTGGACAAGGCGCGGCAGCTGCGGCCGCACGTGGTCCTCTGCGACATCGGTCTGCCGGGGGCCCTCGACGGCTATGCTGTGGCGCGCGCCTTCCGCGAGGATCCGCACCTGCGCTCCGCCCGCCTGATCGCCTTGACCGGCTACGGCCAGGAGGAGGATCAGCGGCGCGCCCGCGACGCCGGCTTCGACCTCCACCTGACGAAGCCGGCCGATCTCGAAACCCTGCAACGCCTGCTGGCGGGGTGACCCGATGCGCACGACAAGGAAAAAGGACCCAAGGGACCCAAAGGACCAAAAGGACAGGGAAAAACAGATCCTCTTTAGATCCTCTAGGTCCTTTTTGTCCTTCTTCGTCTTCGCCGTGCTCGCCTTCTGCATCGCGCCACTCCAGGCGCAGCAGACCGTCCTCGCCAGTAACGAGCTGACGAAGCTCAGCATCGAGGAGCTGATGCAGATCGACGTCACCTCGGTGTCGCGGCGGGTCGAGCCCTTCTTCACCGCCGCCTCGGCGGTTGCGGTGATCACCGGCGAGGAGCTCCGCCGGTCGGGGGTCACCAGCCTCCCCGAGGCCCTGCGGCTGGTCAACGCCATCCACGTCGCGCGCCAGAGCCAGAGCCTCTGGGCGATCAGCGCCCGCGGTTTCAACTCGGGGACCGCCGACAAGCTGCTGGTGCTGATCGACGGCCGCAGCGTCTACACCCCTCTGTTCTCGGGCGTGTTCTGGGACGTGCAGGACGTGCTCCTGGAGGACGTGGACCGCATCGAGGTCATCCGCGGCCCCGGCGCCACCATCTGGGGAGCCAACGCGGTGAACGGCGTGATCAACATCATCACCAAACCGGCCTCGGCCACCCAGGGCGGGCTGGTGACGGCGGGTGGGGGTAACGAGGAGAGGGCTTTCGGTGCGGTGCGCTGGGGAGGCGCCGTGGGCGAGAGCGGCCACTACCGGTTGTACGGCAAGTACACCAACCGCGACGGTCTGGATGCGCTCGACGGCCGCGACCTGGGCAACGACATGTGGCTGGGGCAGGGTGGCTTCCGTTCCGATTGGAAGACCGCTGGGGACGATGCCGTCACAGTTCAGGGCGACGTCTACTCGGGGCGGATCGGCGAGCCCGGAATCGACGATTCGGACCGCGACGGCGGCAACCTGCTCGGCCGCTGGTCCCATCACCCGTCTCCGAGCAAGGGATACGAGCTCCAGGTCTATTGGGACCGTACGCACCGGTCGGTCCCCACCGCCTACGAGGAGCACCGCGACACCTGGGACGTGGACTTCCAGAGGAACCGCCGCCTGGGGGAACGGCAGGCCGTGATGTGGGGTCTGGGATATCGCTACACCAGTGATCGGACGGGCATCGGCGGCCAGGTCGAGTTCGTGCCGGCCCGGCGGTCGCAGAGTCTGTTCAGCGGCTTCCTGCAGGACGAGATCTCGCTGCGGGACGGGCGGCTGCGCGTGACGCTGGGAAGCAAGCTGGAGCACAACCAATGGACCGGCCTGGAGGTGCAGCCGAATGTCCGCTTCTCCCTTTTGCTCAGCGAGCGGCGCATGCTCTGGGGCGCCGTCTCGCGGGCGGTGCGCACCCCCAACCGGCTCGACGAGGACGTGGTCCTCTTCTTCCGGCAGCTCCCCGGGGTGGTGGCGTTCGTGGGGAATCCCGATTTCGAATCCGAGAAGCTGCTGGCCTACGAGCTCGGCCACCGCATCCAGCTGAGCCCTCAGCTCATCCTCGACAACGCGGTCTTCTACAACGTCTACGACGACCTGCGCAGCCTGGAGCCTTCGCCGCCGGCCGGTCTCCCGGTCACCTTCAGGAACCTGGCGAACGCCGAGACCTGGGGGATCGAGAGCCGGGTCACCTGGGAGCCCGTGCCCTGGTGGAGCTGGCACCTGGCCTATGCCTGGCTGGATGGACATTTCTCGGTCGACCCGGCGAGCCGCTCCAAACCCCAGCCGCAGGGGAACGATCCGGAGAACCGCGCCCTCCTGCGCTCCTTGATCGACCTGCCGGGCAACGTCGAGCTCGACGGCTGGCTCCGCTGGGTCGACCGGCTCCCGGCGCCGGAGGTGCCGAGCTACTTCGATCTCGATCTCCACCTGGGCTGGCACCCCCGCCCGCCGCTGGAGCTGGCTCTCATCGGCCGCAACCTGCTGCACGGCGCGCACGAGGAGTTCGGGCCGCCCGGTCCCGGCCGGGAGGTGGTGGAGCGCAGCGTGTATGGGAGAATGACGTGGTCGTTCTGAGGGCGTATCTCGTCCTGCTCATGGTCGCCGCGGCAGGCGTCCGGGCGGATGCCCAGGACGACCTGGAGTACCAGGTCAAGGCGGCCTTCCTCTTCAACTTCGCCAAGTTCGTCGAGTGGCCGGCCGATGCCTTCAAGGGACCCGAGGACCCGATCAGGATCTGCGTGGCGGGGGAGGACCCTTTCGGAGCCAGCCTCGACGACGCCGTGCACGGCGAGACCGTGAGCGGCCGGCGGCTGACCGTACAGCGGACGCGGAGCCTCTCGAAGCTCCGCGAGTGCCACCTGGTCTTCGTGCCGCGCTCCGAAGGAAGGCGCCAATCCGACATCCTTTCCTCCCTGCAGGGGTCAGGGGTCCTGACCATCGGCGAGGACGACGGCTTCCTCACCGGCGGCGGGATCATCCGCTTCGTCCTCGACCACCACCGGGTCCGCTTCGAGATCAACCTCGGTGCGGCGCAGGACAACCGGCTGAAGCTGAGCTCCAAGCTGCTCAGCCTGGCGCGCACGGTCTATTCGCAGCTGCCGGGCCAGGGGGGGTGAGGCTTGCCCGACCGGCTCGTCCGCGATCTCCCGATCCGCCAGAAGGTGATCCTGATCATCATGCTGACCACGGCCGGAGCTCTGGGCCTGGCCGGTGCGATCCTGATCGCTCTCGACCTGCTGAGCTTCCGCCGCGAGATGAAGGCCGACCTCGCGACGCTGGCGGAGATCGTGGCGCGCAACAGCACCGCGGCCGTGACCTTCGGCGACGCCGAGGCGGCCGGGGAGACCTTGGATACGCTCGCCGCCCAGCGCCCGGTCGTCGTCGCCGCCATCTACCGGCAGACGGGAGAGGTCCTGGCCACCTACCGGCGCGACGAGGCTGCCTGGAAGGTCCGGATCCCGCAGCGTCCGGGGGAGAGCGGCGCGGCCTTCAGGGAAGGCTTCCTCGAGATCTTCCATCCGATCCGCTTCAACGGAGGGCGGATCGGCACGGTGTACCTGCGCAGCGACCTGAGCGAGCTGTTCGGGCGCCTGCGGCTCCAGGTCCTGACCGTCGGTGTGGTCCTCCTGCTGGCCAGCCTCGCGGCCCTGCTGTTCTCCTCGGCGCTCCAGCGGGTGATCTCCCGGCCGATTCTGCGCCTGGCGGAGACCGCGCGCGCGGTCTCCGAGCGCAAGGACTACGAGATCCGGGCGGTCCGCCAGGGCTCCGACGAGCTGGGAGAGCTGGTCGAAGCGTTCAACGAGATGCTCGGCCAGATCCAGCGCCGCGATTCCGACCTGCTCGAGATCAAGGCGCAACTGGAGCGCCGGGTGGAGGACCGCACCGAGGCCCTGCGCCAGGAGCTCGGCGAGCGGCTGCGCGCCGAACGCGAGCTGGAGGAGCGCAACACCGAGCTCCAGCGCAGCAACCAGGAGCTCGACGACTTCGCCTACATCGCCTCCCACGACTTGAAAGAGCCGCTGCGCGGCATCCACAACTTCGCCTCGTTCCTCCTGGAGGATTACGCCGACAAGCTCGATGCGGAGGGTCGCGCCAAGCTCGAGACCCTCACCCGGCTCAGCCGGCGCATGGAGATCCTGATCGACTCCCTCCTCCAGTACTCCCGCCTCGGCCGGGTCGACCTGGCGATCGAGAACGTCGATTTGAACGAGACGGTGAGCGAGGTGCTGGACTCCATCGACATCGGTCTGCGCGAGAACCGGGTGGAGGTGCGGATTCCGCGCCCGCTGCCGGTGGTGCGCTGCGACCGGGTGCGGGTGCGCGAGCTGTACCACAACCTGGTCGTCAACGGGATGAAGTACAACGACAAGCCGGAGAAGTGGATCGAGATCGGCTGGGAGGGCAACGGCGCCGGCCCCCGGGCCTTCTACGTCCGCGACAACGGCATCGGCATCCAGGAAAAACACCGCGACGCGATTTTCCGTATCTTCAAACGGCTGCACGGGCGGGACAAGTTCGGCGGTGGCACCGGCGCCGGGCTGACCATCGTGAAGAAGATCGTCGAGCGCCACAACGGACGGATCTGGGTGGACTCGGCGGTCGGCGAAGGCACGACGATCCATTTCACCCTGGAGAAGGAGGAATGAGCTTGCGCACACCCAACCAGCCGATCCTGCTCGTCGAGGACAGCCCGGAGGACTACGAGGCCACGGTGCGCGCCTTCGACCGCTCCGGTCTCAAGAACCCGATCGTCCGCTGCGAGGACGGCGACTCGGCCCTCGACTACCTCCACCGCCGCGGCAGCTACGCCGCTCCGGACGCGGCGCCGCGGCCGGGGGTGATCCTGCTCGACCTGAACCTTCCCGGCACCGACGGCCGGGAGGTCCTGCAGGAGATCAAGCGCGACGAGCAGCTGCGGCAGATCCCGGTCATCGTCCTCACCACCTCGACCGACGAGCGGGACGTGGAAGCCTGCTACCAGGCGGGAGCCAACAGCTACATCCAGAAGCCGGTCGACATGGACGGATTCATCCGCGCGATCGAGCGGCTCAACGGCTATTGGTTCGAGGTGGTCGTGCTGCCGCGGGGGGATTGAGCATGGCCGCGCTGCGCATCCTGATCATCGAAGACAGCCCGGAGGACCGCGAGCTCTACCGCCGGCTGCTGTCGCAGGACCCCGAGCACGAGTACCAGTTCGTCGAGGCGGAGCTGGGCGACGAGGGTCTGGCGATGGCGTTCGCCGAGCCTCCGGACTGCCTCCTCCTCGACTACCGCCTGCCGGACGTGGACGGGCTCGAGTTCCTGACCCGGCTGCGCGAGCGCGAGCGCGTGCCGGTGATCGTCTTGACCGGGCAGGGGAACGAGGAGGTGGCGGTCGAAGCCATGAAGGGAGGGGCGCAGGACTATCTCCTCAAGGGAGCGGTGACCCGCCAGGGACTGCAGAGCGCCGTGCGCAATGCGATCGAAAAGGTCTCCTTGCAGCGCGAGGTCGAAGCGCGCACAGCCGAGCTGGCCCGCGCCAACGCCGAGCTGCAGACGATGTACAGCGAGTTGGAGACGCTGGTGCGCCAGCGCACGGCCGAGCTGTCGCGCGCCAACGAGGAGCTCAAGAGCGAGGTCGTGGTGCGGCAGGAGCTGCGCCGGCAGGCCGAAGAGGCCAACCGGATGAAGGACGAGTTCCTCGCCACCCTCTCCCACGAGCTGCGCACACCGCTCAACGCCATGCTCGGCTGGGCCCAGGTGCTGCGCCTGGGCAAGCTGGACAGCGAGGCCGCGGCCCGCGCCCTGGAGACCATCGAGAGGAACGCCCGCGCCCAGGCCCAGCTGATCGCCGACCTCCTGGACGTGTCGCGGATCATCACCGGAAAGCTCCGCCTCGATCTCCAGCCCGTGGAGCTGCCGCGGATCATCGAGGCGACGCTGGACAGCGCGCGGCCGGGAGCGGATGCCAAGGGGATCCGGCTGGACGTCTCGCTCGACCGCCTGACCAGCCCGGTGCTCGGCGATGCCGACCGCCTGCAGCAGGTGATCTGGAACCTCCTGTCGAACGCCATCAAGTTCACGCCTCCGGGAGGGATCGTGATGGTCCGCCTGCAGGAGAGCGGCGGCAACGCCGAGATCCGGGTGGTGGACACCGGGGCCGGGATCCGGCCGGACTTCCTTCCCTATGTGTTCGACCGGTTCCGCCAGGCCGAGAGCACGATCACCCGCTCGCACGGCGGGCTGGGCCTGGGCCTGTCGATCGTCCGCCACCTGGTCGAGCTGCACGGCGGCTCGGTCGCCGTGCACAGCGAAGGGGAAGGGAAGGGGGCGGCGTTCACGGTGCGGCTGCCGGTGCGGCAGACGATCGTCGACGATACCTCGGCCCTGGAGGACACCATCGATTTCACCGCGCGGGTGTGGGATTCGAAGAGTATGCTCGCGGGCGTGCGGGTCCTGGTGGTCGAGGACGAGGACGACACGCGCGAGCTGCTGACCATCGCGCTCGAGCAGTGCGGTGCCCAGGTCACCGCCGTCGCTTCGGTGGCGGACGCCCTGGCGAGCCTCGACCGCGCGCCTCCGGACGTGCTGGTCTCCGACCTGGCCATGCCGGACGAGGACGGCTTCTCGCTGATCCGCAAGATCCGCTCCCGCGACGCCGGCCGGGGAGGTATGGTCCCGGCCGCCGCCCTGACCGCCTATGCGCGGACGGAGGACCGGGTCCGCGCCCTCGCCGCCGGGTTCCAGAAGCATCTGCCGAAGCCGATCGATCCCTCCGAGGTGATCGCCGCCGTGGCTTCGCTGGCCGGACGGGGATGACGCCCCCCGTCCTTGCCATCGTGGGCGCCACGGCCACGGGCAAGAGCGCCCTGGGGCTGGCTCTCGCCGAGCACCTGGACGGCGAGATCGTCAACGCCGACGCCCTCCAGGTCTACCGCGGCTTCGACATCGGCACGGCCAAGCCGAGCCCGGAGGAGAGGGCGCGCATCCCGCACCACCTGGTCGACATCCTGGAGCCGCACGAGCGCTACTCGGCGGGAGACTTCGCCCGGCGGGCCGCGGAGGCGGTGGAGGAGATCCGGCGGCGCGGCCGGCGGCCCATCGTGGTGGGAGGCAGCGGGCTCTACCTGCGTGCGCTGTTCGCAGGGTTGAGCCCGGTTCCGCCGGGCGACCCGGAGGTCCGGCAACGGTTGCGCGAGCGCCTGGAAACGGAAGGGCTGGCGGCTCTGGCGGCCGAGCTCCGCATGCGCGATCCGCAGACCGCGGCCCGGTTGAGCCCCGGGGACACCCAGCGGATCCTGCGCGCTCTGGAGGTGGCGCTGGTCGCCGGAGAGCCGCTCTCCGCCTATATTTCCCGGCAACCCTTTGGCGCAGAGCGCATTGCAGCGATCCGTGTCGGATTGACGCTTCCCCGCAGCATCCTATACGATCAAATCGCGGGCCGCGTTGCCCAGATGGTCGAGAAGGGCTGGGTCGAGGAGGTCTCCCTCCTGCTGTCGAGGGGGTTGAGCCCGGACCTTCCCGCCTTCCAGGCTATCGGCTATCGTCAGCTCGTACAGTACCTGGAGGGGACATGGTCTCTCGATCGCGCCATCGCCGAGACGATCCGATCGACTCGTCGTTTTGCCAAACGGCAGGAGACCTGGTTTCGCAAAGAGCCCCATATCGCCTGGTTCTCGGCCCAGGAAAACAACCGTCTTCTTTTTAATAGAGTACTTGATTATGCCAAGCCCAGTGCCGGGAGGGCGTCCGATGCCTAAGCACAACATCAACATTCAAGACGGTTATCTCTTCCAGAGCTTGAAGGAAGGGCAGACGATGTACGTCGAGCTCATCACGAGCAAGTCTCTCTTGGGGCGTCTGAAGCGCTTCGACCGTTTCGCCGTCGTGATCGAGAGCGAAGGGAAAGAGATCCTCATCTACAAGCATGCCATTGCGACGATTGCCGCAGCGCCTCATCCTGCGGCGTAGAGGCGGGGGAGGACGCGGTCGGGCCGTCGCGGCGGCGTTGCTCGTCGGCGGCCTCTGGCTGGGAGCCTGCGCGTCCGGCCGCCCGGCCACGCCCGTGCGGGAGCCTGGCCCCGCGCGAGAGCCCGAGCTCGCCCTCTCGCGGGAGGCGCGCGCCTACCTGCTCGATCCCCTGGAGGGATACGGCCAGGAGGTCGACCCGGCCCGGGCCGAACGGATCCGCCGTGCGCACCGCGACCTCCTGGAGCGCGGTGACGTGGCGGGAGCCCGCGCGGCCGCGGCTGAGCTGCTGGAGGTCGACACCGCGCTCGCTCCGGCGCAGGTGCTGGCCGCGCAGGCCGACTTCGCCGAGGGACGCTTCCGGGAGATCGTGAGCCGTCTGGTGCCGCTCGGCGATCAGGCGCCCGGCTACGTGGCGAGCCAGCTCCTGCTCGGCCGTGCCGCGGAGGGCCTGGGGGACATCCCCCTCGCCTATGCCGCCTACCGGGCCGTCGCGACGCGCAGCCCGCTCGCGCTGCAGCGTCTGGGCGAGATGCACCCGCGCGCCGTCGAGATCCTCTCCCACCGGCTGCAGGAGGCGTTGCGCACCAGCAACCTGGAGGAGGCGCAGAAGAACCTCTCTCTCCTCCAGAGCTGGGCGCCTTCCGAGGTCCTGACGCTGGAAGGCGCTCGTGCCGTGGCGGTCGCGCGAGGCGACCAGCATGCCGAGCTGGCCGCCGTGCAGGCGCTGGCGGCCCGCCAGCCCGCGGACCGGAAGCTCCTCGAGCGCCGGGTGGAGCTCGAGCTGGCGGTAGGGGATCCCAGCGCGGCCCTGCAGATCGCGCAGGACCTGGCGGCGCGGCAGCCGGACGATCCGGACGCGGCCCGCCTCCTCGAGGCGGCCCGTTTCCGCTGGCGTCTCTCCATGCTTCCGCAGGCCGTGCAGGACGTGGCCGCCAAACCGGACCTCGACAAGGCCGACTTCGCCGTGCTGCTCTACTGGCTGGTGCCCAACGTGCGGTACGCGCGGCCGTCCGCGGGGCGCATCGCCACCGACGTGATCGACCATCCGCACCAGGAGGAGATCGTGCGGGTGGTCAATCTCGGCCTGATGGACGTGGATTCGACCCTCCACCGCTTTTCGCCGTCCGCCACCCTGCGCCGGGGAGCCGCGCTGCGCGTCCTGGTCCGCACCTTGTCGGGCTTCGGGCAGAACCTGACCTGCCTCGGGGACGCCAGGGCGCAGGCGTGCTCCACCGCGGCGGGCTGCGGCCTCCTGGTGGACGGGGAAGAGTGCCGGCCGGGCGACCCCCTGTCGGGCGCTGACGCGGTGGAGCTGATCCGCCGGGCCTTGAAGCTCCTGGGCGCGTCGTGAAATTCACCATCCCCAACTTCCTGTCGCTGCTCCGCATGGGGCTCATCCCCCTGTTCATCATCGCGGTGATCGACGGCGAGTCGCGCCGGGCCCTCCTCATCTTCGCGATCGCCGGGCTGACCGATGCCATGGACGGGGCGATCGCCCGCTTCTGGAACCAGCAGTCGCCGCTCGGCGCCTATCTCGATCCGATCGCGGACAAGCTCCTCCTGACCTCGGCCTACGTCATGCTGTCGTTCCCGCATCTGAACCATGGCGCCGAGATCCCGATCTGGGTGACCGTCCTGGTCATCGCCCGCGACGTGTTGCTGGTGGTGGTGGGCCTGATCCTCTACCTGGCGGCGGGGGTCCGGCGGTTTCCGGTCACCGTCCTGAGCAAGATCACCACGGTGCTCCAGGTGACGGCGGTGGCGCTGGTCCTGGTCTCGGCCATCCTCCCGCGGCTCGAGCTGGTGGCGGAGTGGTGCCTGATCGCCGTCGGAGGCCTCACCCTGGCCTCGGGCCTCGACTACGTGCGACGGGTCAACCGGCTGCCTCAGGCCCCGCCGGAAAGGACGTAAAGGACGTCAGAAACACCAGGGATAACCAGGGACACCGACGAGATCGGGGCTTCGTCGTCCTTGAAGTCCCTGCTGTCCCGGATCAGCTCTGATGAAGGTCTTCCGCATCTTTCTCTCGTCGACGGCCGAGGACCTGCGGTCTTACAGACAGGTCGTCGCCGACACGGTGGAGAGGCTGAATTCCTATCCGGTTCGGATGGAGACCATGGGGGCCGGTCCCCATACTCCGCTCGAAGAATGTCGCCGGCAGGCCGCGGAGGCCGACGCGCTGATCGTCATTGTCGCCCATCGCTATGGCTGGGTACCCCCTGGTCAGGAAAAATCCATCACCTGGCTCGAGGTCGATGCAGCAGAGTCGGCCGGCCGGCCGATTTTTGCTTATCTGGTTGACCCGGCATTTCCCTGGCCTCACAACAAGGAGCAGGACGCCCTGCTTGACGCCTCGGCCGAGGCGCTGAACGTCATTCATCTCCGGGTCCAAGGCCTCAAGCTCTTCAAGGAGACGCTGAGCCGCTGGCTGTGCGCCACCTTCACCACGGCGGACGACCTCGGGCGGAAGGTTGCGACGAATCTTGGAAACTGGCTGCGGGAGCAGGAGAGCACCGCCGAGCCCGTCCCGCGAGCCCTTTTGACATGGCACCCACCCGAGGTCGGCCCTCCCCCCTTCCCTGCGTTCAAGGCCACGATCGGACAGCGCTTTTTCGGGCGCACACGAATCCTCAGGGATGTGGAGGATGCGCTTCACGCCCTCACGGCCAAAGATGACGTCCGGGTGCACCTGATCTGGCTCCACGGCTTCGGCGGGATGGGGAAGAGCTGGCTCGCTGCGCCAGACCTCCTCCGCCATCCTCTCCAGGATGTGGACGACGGGCGACGTTCGCGGGCGCCTTCAGCGCCTCGGCCGGCGCTATTCTTTGATCGGCGACGGTGATCTCCACGCCACGGTGCGAGGTGCTGCTGCGCCAGCCGGATCGCCTGCCGGAAGCGGTCGCAGCATTCCGGGAGGGGACGCAGAGAGATCCCGACAACGTCAATTGCTGGCTCCGCTACGGTGACGCCCTGTCGCGTTCGGGATTTCCCGGCGAGGCCGAGCATTCCTACCGCCGGGCCCTGAACCTTCGTGGGCTCTGGCCGGGCCTGTGGGTTCGCTTGGCCGATCTGCTGCAATTCCATCTGGGGCGACCAGGGGAAGCTGAGGAGGCTTACTCCGACGCCCTGGATCTGCAGCCGGCGGACCCTACGGCTCACCGGGGGCTCGCGAACCTGCATGTCGGGCTGGGCCGTCTTGAGCAAGCCGAGCGCGAGCACAGAGAGATGTTGCCTCTCGACTCCCACGATCCCTTTCCCGCTATCGGTCTGGGCAACCTCCTGCTCCTGCAGGACAGGTTGGCCGAAGCCGAAGAGGCCTACCGGACCGCGATCAGCCGCCGGTCCGCCTCTGCGCCTGCGTGGTTCGGCCTGGCCGTGTGCATGCACCGGGGAGAGCGCGGCCCCGAGGAGGTCGGGCTAGCCTACGAGCAGGCTGCCGACCTGGCGCCTGCTTCTGCGGACATCTGGACCGGTCTCGGCCATTTCCTGGCCGAGCAAGGGGACTTTGACAAAGCGGAGGCCAGCTTCCGGCGCGCGGTCGCCGCGAGCCCGGCTTCTGCACATCTGTGGTGGGGGCTCGCACGCCTGTACCGTGCCAGGCCGGGGCGAGCCGAGGACGTGGAGGAGGCTCTGCGACGGGCGGTGGACGTTGAGCCCGACTCAGCTTGGTACCAGGCGGAGTTGGCTGATGTCCTGCGCGCGTCGGGCAAGCTCGCAGAAGCCGAATCGACCTACCGTATCGCCATCGAGCTGGAGCCCGGAGAGATGGTTCACCGCCTCCACCTGGCGGAGCTCCTGCGCAAGGAAATCAGCTTTCAACGTCTCCGTGACCGGATCAAGGACGAGCTCAAGACGGAGCTGGAGGAGAGGCAAAAAGAACTTTACCTGAGGGAACAGCTCAAGATCATTCAGAGCCTGCTCTCCGACTCGCAAGCACAGACCGACTGGGGAGTGGAGGCGGCCGAGCGCGGATCGCGAAGGAGCTTTCTCCGCAAGCAGGCGAAGACCATCGTCGATGAGCTCAGAGCGATGGGTTCGGGCGACGTACCGGAGGAGGAGGCACGCTGGGTAGCAGCGGTAGCAGCGGAAGGGGAAGAGTGGCAGAGCGAGGTGATCGAGCGCGACCAGATGAGAGTGATCGGCTCTGCGGTGACCCGCGAGATGGAGCGAGTCCGGGAGATCTGGGGCCTGGAGAAGGAGAGGGAGCTTCTCGAGCGGTGGCTGACCCGCCTGGAAAAGAACCCCGATGCCGTGGCCGGGCTGGACCTCGATCCGTCCTTCCTCGAAGCGAGGCTCCGCCACCAGAGATCCAGCACCGTCCAGCGGATCTCCGGATTGGAGAGGTCAAGAAGGCGGAGCGATTCCGGATGAATGGCGGGGGCTGGGGATATACCGTGGACAGTTCTGCAGCCCGCAATTGCGAGAAGGCTCTCAGAACACGTCAGAGGTCAGGGAATCCTCGGGGCGCGCGAAGGCCCTCTCGATCATGGCGCGGGCGTTCCTCAGGGCCGCCGGATCCGCCTCCACCGTGTCCAGACGACGAAGGAGGGTCTCGGCCTCCACCATGCGGTGCCTCGCAGCGTCCTCCAGGAAGAGGAGATCCTTCTCTCGTCCGGCGATCGCCTTGGCCACGATCAGGTCGTGGGCCTCGAGGCACAAGCCTTTGACTCCACGCGTGTTCTCGTTCCGGACGACGACGAGGCGCTGCCTCCAGCCATGCGGAAGGCAAGCCGTTTCCTCACCCACTCCGTGGGCGTAGTAGCCGAAGGTCTCGTGGAACGGAGAGAGCTCGCCGATGGAGCCGTCAATGACATCCGTGCGCTCCGGATGGTTCAGCGGGAAAAGATCCGCTTCCATCGAGACGCGCATGGACGCCGGGGCGTCGGGGAACTGTCCGAGGATCGCCTGGCTGCCGATGACGACGATCTCATCGTCATTGGCGATATCCGCGGCGGCGCGGATGAGGTGCTCGAGCTGCTCGCGGGTCACGGCCGTTGGGAGAAGCGGTCTCGGGTCTCGCGCCAGATCCTCCAGCGCTCCTGGGGCTGCAGGGCTCCGGCGAATGGGCTCGACTGGCGGAGCTCGTCGGCGAGCTCGCTGCGTTCCACCAGGAAGGCTGCGATCGAGGAGATGTCGCCCGCGAGGATCTCCGCCCACTTCCGCGCATAGAACGGCGCGCCGGATATCAGCCACTCCTGGACGCGACGGCGTGCCCGCTCGAGAACCTCCGGCTGGTGCCGCAGGCGCTCGGCGATGACGGTGTGGTAGGCGACGCTCCTCTCCTCCGCCAGCCGGTGCAGGTCCATGTCCAAGACGCTAACACACCTGGGACCCCCGTCTCCGTTTCTGGTAACATCCTCCCCAGGATGTCCGACTTCGTCCACCTCCATCTGCACAGCCAGTTCAGCCTGCTCGACGGGGCCAACCGCCTCCCGGACGTGATCAGCACGGTCAAGGAAGCCGGGATGCCGGCGGTGGCGCTGACCGACCATGGCAACATGTTCGGCGCCATCGAGCTCTACAACACCGCCCGGACCGCGGGCATCAAGCCCATCGTCGGCATGGAAGCCTACGTGGCGCAGGGAGACCTGCGCGACCGCACTCCCGGCAGGGGAAGCAGCAACCATCTCGTGCTCCTCGCCAGGGACGAGACCGGCTACCGGAACCTCCTCAAGCTCACCTCGACGGCCTATCTCGAAGGGTTCTACTACAAGCCGCGGATCGACAAGGCGCTGCTGCGCAAGCACAGCGAAGGGCTCATCTGCCTCTCCGCCTGCTTGAAGGGGGAGATCAACGAGAACATCGTCCACAACCGCGAGCGCGAGGCCGAAGCCGCCGCGCGCGATTTTCTGGAGATCTTCGGCGAGGGGAACTTCTACCTCGAAATGCAGGACCACGGAATTCCCGAGCAGCGGCTGGCCAACGACGTCGTGCGCCGCCTCTCCCGGAAGCTCGGCATCCCTCTCGTGGCCTCCAACGACGCCCACTATCTCCGCAAGGACGACGCCTTCGCGCATGACATCCTGCTCTGCATCGGCACCCAGAAGAACCACTCGGATCCCGACCGGCTGCGCTACTACTCCGACAACTTCTACGTGAAGAGCGCGGACGAGATGCACGCGCTCTTCCCCGACGACCACCAGGCGCTGGAGAACACGCTCGCCATCGCCGAGCGGTGCGACCTGGTCATCCCCACCGGCACGTTCCACCTCCCCGAGTTCCCGGTGCCGGAGGGGTACACGCTCCAGTCCTACTTCGAGAAGGTCGTCCGCGACGGGTTGGAGGAGCGGCTCGCGGAGCTCCGCCGGCGGCAGGCGCAGGGCCTGGTCCGTCATGGCGAGGAGGTCTACCGCCAGCGCCTGGAGCACGAGATCCAGGTCATCGAGAAGATGGGCTTCCCGGGCTACTTCCTGGTCGTCTGGGACTTCATCCGCTACTCCCGGGAAAACGACGTCCCGGTCGGTCCGGGCCGCGGCTCGGCCGCCGGCTCTCTGGTGGCCTATTCGCTGCGCATCACCAACATCGATCCGCTCCAGTACGACCTGCTGTTCGAGCGCTTCCTGAACCCCGACCGCATCAGCATGCCCGACATCGACATCGACTTCTGCATGCGCGGGCGGGGCAAGGTCATCAACTACGTCGGCGAGAAGTACGGCCGCGACCGCGTGGCCCAGATCATCACCTTCGGAACCCTCGCCGCCAAGGCGGTCATCCGCGACGTCGGCCGCGTCATGGGGCTCCCGTATTCCAAGGTGGACCGCGTCGCCAAGCTGATCCCCGACATGACCAAGTCGCTCAAGGACGCGGTCAAGGACAACGACGCCCTCGCCGCCGAGATGAAGGACCCCGAGGTCAAGCAGGTCATCGAGGTCGGCCAGCGGCTCGAAGGGCTGACCCGCCACGCCTCGGTCCACGCCGCCGGCGTCGTCATCACGCCGCGCCCGCTCGACGACCTGGTCCCCCTCTACAAGGTCACCAAGGGGGACGAAGAGCAGGTCATGACCCAGTGGGACATGAACATCATCGAGAGCCTCGGGCTCTTGAAGATGGACTTCCTGGGTCTGCGCACCCTGACCGTCCTCGACGACGCGGTCAAGATCGTGCGCCGGCAGGGGATCGATCTCGACCTCGACGACGTGCCGCTGGACGACCCCGAGACCTTCAAGGTCTTCTGCGACGGACGTACGAGCGGCATCTTCCAGTTCGAGTCGCGCGGCATGACCGACCTGCTGCGGCGGGTCAGGCCCTCGCGCTTCGACGAGCTCGCGGCATTGAACGCCCTCTACCGGCCGGGCGCCATGACGCTGATCGACGAGTACGTCCAGCGCAAGCAGGGCAAGAAGTTTGCCTTTCTCGCTCCCGAGATGCAGCCGATCCTCGAAGAGACCTACGGCATCATCGTCTACCAGGAGCAGGTGATGCTGATCGCCGTTGCGGTGGCGGGCTTCTCGATGGCCGAGGCGGACACGCTGCGCAAGGCCATGGGGAAGAAGAAGAAGGACGTCATGGCCAAGATGAAGGCGCAGTTCGTCGACGGCGCCGCCGGTCGCGGCATGCCGCGGGAGAAGGCGTCGGACCTCTGGGACAAGATCGAGCCCTTCGCCGGCTACGGCTTCAACAAGAGCCACAGCGTCGCCTACGCGAACCTCGCCTACAAGACCGCCTACCTGAAGGCTCACTATCCGGTGGCCTTCATGGCGGCCATGCTCAACTCCGAGCTCTCGTCCTCCGACGCGATCGCCAAATACATCGGCGAAACCAGGAACATGGGGATCGGCCTGCTGCCGGTCGACATCAACGAGAGCAGCTACTTCTTCACCGTGGTGGACAACCAGATCCGCTTCGGCCTCGGCGCGGTCAAGGGGGTCGGCGAGTCGGCGATCGAGTCGATCCTGGAGGCGCGGCGCCGCCTGGGCCGGTTCCGCAGCCTCGCCCAGGTCGCGACCGAGGTGGACCTGCGGGTGGCCAACCGGAAGGTCTTCGAGTGCCTGACCAAGGCCGGAGCGTTCGACGGCTTCGGCATCCACCGGGCGGCGCTCTGCGCCTCGCTCGACGCGGTCCTGGAGTTCGGCCAGAAACGCCGGAAGGATCGGGACGAAGGGCAGGGGAGCCTCCTCGCCCTCCTCGGTGGCGGCACCGCCGCCGGGGACTCCGCCATGGAGCCGGCGCCCGACCGCTCGACGCCTCCCTGGCCGGAGAAGGAGCGGCTGCGCTTCGAGAAGGAGGCGCTGGGTTTCTTCCTCACCGGCAATCCGCTCGCCGAGCACCAGGCCGAGATCGAGCGGCTGATCTCCCACACCACGGCCGACCTCAAGGAGGGCGTCGAGGGATCGGCCACACTGGGCGGCGTCGTCAACGGCTTCAACCGGGTGAAGATCAAGACCGGAGCGAACGCCGGCCGTTTCATGGGCCGCTTCGTGCTGGAGGACCTGACCGGCAGCATCCCGGTCACCCTCTTCGCCAACCAGCTCCAGCAGTACAGCCACCTGATCGCCGACGACGCGGTGGTCCTCGTCAAGGGGCAGGTGCGCGAGCGGGGCGGCGAGATGGAGATGACGGTGGAGGAGGTTTCACTCCTCGACAAGTTGGGCATGCGACCGCTCGCCGGGATCGATGTCCTCCTCAAGGCCTCCGCGATCTCGACGAACAGCATGCTGCGGCTTCGCGACCTGCTGGTCGAGCACCCGGGAGAGGTGCCGGTCACTCTGCAGGTCCAGCTGCCGGACCGGGTGGTCCACATCACCGCCCAGGAGACCTACAAGATCGAGCACAGCCCCGCCCTCGCCTCCTCGATCGAGCAACTGTTCGGCCAGGGCAGCGTGAAGGAGCGGTACCAGGCGATCCCTGCATGAGCTTTGAGCGTCGCCTTGACGAGGGGAAGCCTTCGCCGGTAGCGTTATGACATGCGGGCAGTAGAGCTCGATTACGCCAAGACACACCTGAGTCAACTGGTCGACGAGGCCCTGACCGGGGAGGACATCGTCATCTCTGAAGCGGGAGCTCCGCTCGTCCGGCTTGCGCCGGTCCCTGTGTTACGGCAAAGGAAGTTCGGGCTGGATCAAGGGAAGATCGTCATCCGGGACGACTTCGACGAGCCTCTCCAGGATCTGGAGCAGAGCCTCTACGGCAGCCCGGATGATGCTGCTTGACACGCACGTCTGGCTCTGGCTCAACGGGGCCGTGGAGCGTCTTTCTCCAGAAGTCCTGGACCTTTTGTCTGTGCCCTCGGCGGACATCTACCTGTCTGCCGCAAGCGCCTGGGAAATCGGGATCAAGGTCTCGACGGGCAAGCTCACCCTCCCCGTGGCTCCGGAAGAATACATCCCGCTCCGAATGGTCGACAACGGGGTGAGACCGCTTCCGATCCTGCACCAACACGCCTTGCGAGCCGCGGCGCTTCCGCTCTTTCACAAGGATCCCTTCGATCGATTGCTGGTCGCTCAAGCCCAGGTCGAGAAGCTGAAGCTGGTCACGGTTGATCGCCACCTGGCTGATTACGACGTGGAGATTCTCTGGGCTGACTAGCTATCCTGCGCCCATGCGGGCACGCAGGGCCTCGACTTCGGCCGCAGCCTCTTCGGCGTCCGGGTGGCCGATCTCCCGCAGATAGTCGACGCGAACCTGCATCAGCGCGACGGCCCGGCCCAGCTCTCCCAGTTCTTCGAGCGCCAGCCCGAGATTCCAGCAAGCCCTTGTCTCTCCGAGCCGGTCGCCGATCTCTCGGGCGATGGCGAGGTGTTGCTCGTAGAGCTCGATAGCGCGGCGGGTCTCGCCGAGGTCCGCGTAGGCGAGGCCGAGGTTGCAGAAAGCGATCCCTTCCCAATCTCGCCGGCCGAGCTGCCGCGCCGCCTGGAGAGCGGGTTCGAGCCAACCGATAAACTCCGGGGGCCGGAGCCGGAGGAAGAGGCAGTCGAACCCAGTATGAGGGTACCTCCAGGCCAACTCGGCACTGGCCTGATCGCCGGCAGCGTGGCCCGCCGCCCAGGCTTGGCCCGCACGGATGTTGGCCCACTCCAGATCGACAAGCTGCAAGCCGCGGAGCAACTCCGGGACGCCTTGGAGATAGAGGTTGTCAGCCTGCGCCAGAACACCCCGGTAGTGGTCGGCATGCCGGTGCTGCGCTCCGGTGCGTTCCTCCTCGCTGCAATGGCTGTCCGCGAAGTCCCGCGCGAGGTCATGGAGGCGATACCGGCCGTCGTCTCCGTCCACAAGGCTCCTCCGGACCAGCTCGCCGAGCGCCGTGTCCGCCGGCTCCGGCTCCAGCTCCCAGACCGCGGCCGCCGCGGGAGCGTCGAAGCTCGAGGGAAAGAAGGACAGGGTCCGCCAGCGGCCCGCCAGCTCTCCCGATAGGAGATCGTAGGAGAGGCGGAGCGAGGCCTCGATCAGCCCTAGCTTCGCTGTTCCGCTCTCCAGACGGGAGGCATACGAGGCCGGGGAGAGATCGGGCCGCTCGGCGAGGGTGCCTGCCGCTTGGCGGAGGGCGCGAGCGGCACGCCGGCGCAGACCGCGGGGGCGGTTCTGAGGCATGGCCTCCTATTTTCGCACGGCCTCGGGAAGGGGCGGCGCCGGCCAGCGGAACAGGTGTTGTCGTCATCCCTCCCGGGGGAGACATTCCCCCTCGAGGGATGACGTCCGTCACCAAATGAGGAGAGGCCCTCCCCGACGGGGACGAGCCCATTCCTCGTGGGGATGACCTCATCCCTCTTGGGGACGAGCCCATCCCTGCGAGAGGAACGGCTCCCCCAGCAGGGATGACGGCCGCCCCTTGTGGGGAGGAGGCCTTCCCTTCTGGGGACGAGCCCCTCCCCGATGGGGATGAGGTCATCCCTCGAGGGGGAGCCGTTCCCCTCGCAGGGATGAGCTTCGCCCTTTCATTCCTGACGTTCGCCCCGACAGCCCCGGCGTTTGCCCTGTCCGTTCCTGCCTTCGCCTGATGAGGAGGACCTTCGCCCGTGCAGTGACGGCCTTCGCCCCGAGAGGGACCGGCGTTCGTCCTGTCGGTACCGGCCTCCGCCCCAGGAGTAGCTGAGCAATTATCCAGGCTAATCGTCAGGCTGCCTGACAGTTAGTAAGGATAACGGGCAGTCATCCTGACGTTTGGTAGAGATCCCGCCCCTGGGCCTCAGTCCAACCACCACTCGAAGCGCTTGCCTGGATCGTAGGAGAAGACCAGCCAGGTGAGCACGAAGAGGGCGACCAGCCAGAGCACCTTCCGGGTGGTCAGGCTCTTGCGCAGGTGAAGCATGAGGCCGCCCCAGGTATAGAGGCACCAGCCGGTGAAGCAGAAGGCGTAGATGACGACGATGCTCAGCCTTTGGTAGGTCGGATCGTCGAGCCCGATGTACTTGGGGTCATCCCTCATCGGCCGCGGCCAGTGGCCGAGGAGCTCCTGTCCGCGGCGGGACAGCAGGTGTAACGCCGCCATGGGGACGAAGGGAGACACGAGCGCAAGGACCAGGGCGGCGATGGAGGCTGCCGTGATCCAATCCGCTGGGTAGGGCGTCGTCCGGTGCCGCACGAGCAGAGCCGCGAGAGTGAACACGATCAGCCCGGCGAAGACGAAGTCGGGGAGATCCGTGAAGGTGAAGTCGACGAACGGGGACGCCAGGAAGTAGGCCCAGACGATCACCAGGGGCAGGAGCACCCAGCAGGCCCCGAGCCCGAGCACGACGATTCCGAGAATCAGCCCGAGACGGCGCCAGCCGGATCGACCCATGATCTCAGAGGCCATGGGAGCGTCCGGTTCTGATCCGTTCGACGAGCATCGCGACCAGGGCGCCCGCGATCGCGAGCGAAAGGATGGCCCCCCCGTGGGCAAGGAGGACGTGTGAGGGGGTGGAGACCCGGCAGAAGAGGCGGATTCCGGCGTCCGCCATGAGCCCTGCCCCGAGGCCGTACAGGAATCCGGCGACCGCCGGCCGGTTCGGCAGGGCCCGGGAGGCGAGCCAGGCGATCGCCGCCAGGGGCGGCAGACCGGACAGTGCAGCGATCCAGTAGCACTCCCAGATCCAGCGCCGGAACACGTGGGGCGGGATGACGAACGGGACGGCGTGCTCCGTCACCAGGGTCAGGCCGACAAAGAGGGCGAGCGCCGCTCCCACGGTGCCGAGAACGAAGCGGGCCGACAGCTCCCGACCCGGGATCGCCTCGCGGAGGGCCGCTCCGACGACCAGCAGCCCGGCGAGCGTCTGCAGGGCCGACAGGCCCCAGGCGCCGAGCGCCCCCAGGCTGGAGAGATTGTTGCGCCAGCCCCAGACGGCCGGAACGGCGAGGAGGAGCGCCAGGCCGAGGGGCAGGAGCGCGAGCGCCCTCCGGCTGGGGGAGGCGAACGGCCGCACCGGCCGCAGGTCGCGCCGGACCGTGGCGAGGATCTCCTCGGGGACTTGCACGTTACTCATCCCGACCTCCCGGCTCGATGCCCAGGGTTGCGCGGAGCGTCTTCATCGCCCGGCTCGACCGCAGCTTCGCGGCGCCGACGCCGATCCGGAACCGTTGGGCGATCTGCTCGAAGCTGAATCCGTGTACGTGGTGAAGCAGCCAGGCGTCGCGCCGCCCGGCCGGAAGGCGCCGCAGGGCGTCCTCGATGTCCAGCGGCTCGACGGCCGGCGATCGCGCCGGCGCCGTGGACCACGTCTGCTCATCGGACGGCTCGATCGTCCGGTCCTCGTGGCGCGCCCTCCGCCATGCCTTCCGGCGATGCCGTCCGAGCACGTTCCGGGCGATGCCGAACAGCCAGGGGCGCACCGGGAGGGGCGGCAGGTAGGTGCGGCGCGAGCGGTGGACCTCCAGGAAGGTCTCCTGGACGAGATCCTGGACGGCGCTGCTGTCCTCCCGGATGGCTGCCGCGAGATAGCGCCGCAGATCGGCCTGCAACAGCGCGTACAGGCGTTCGAAGGCCGCCAGCTCGCCGCTCTGGTACGCGATCATGAGGCGGACCAGCTCCTCCTCGTCTCGCGGCTCTCCTGATCCGGGCGCCATCGTTTTCGATGCTAACACCGGTGACACCTTTCGCCCCCCGGCGGCGAAGCCTGGAACGAGGGGGAGAGAACGATGATCACGATTCGAGGAGGGGCCGCGAGCCTCATCGCTGGAGGACTGTTGCTGGCTCCGGTTCCGTCCCTGGCGCAATGCCCGACCGCCGACTGCGACCCCGCGCTCCTGGCACGCCGGATCCTCGATGCGCCGCGCCTTCTGGGGAGCCCGCCGGTGATCGACGGCCGGCTGGACGAGCCGGTGTGGGAGACGGCCTCCCGGGCCACGGGCTTCGTCCAGAGCCGGCCGCGTCCGGCCGCACCGGCCACGCTGCCCTCGGAGGCGCGCGTGATGGTCGACGAGGAGGCCTTGTACGTGGGGCTGCGGTACTTCGATCCCGATCCCGCGAAGATCCAGGCGCCGCTCGCCCGGCGCGACGACGAGACGACCTCGGACTGGGCGTTCGTCGAGATCGACAGCCGGCACGACCGCCGGACGGGCTTCTCCTTCGGGATCAACCCGCGCGGCCTGCAGGTCGACGGCCTGTGGCTGAGCGACACGGTGTACGACCCATCGTGGAACGCGGTCTGGGAGGGCGCGGCGCACACGGACGAGCGCGGCTGGACGGCGGAATTCCGCATTCCCTTCTCGCAGCTCGCCTTCAGCCTGCCTCCCGGCGCCGAGGAGCTCACCTGGGGGATCAACTTCTACCGCTACAACCCGTCGCGCGGCGAGTCGTCGAACTGGTCTCCCCGCTACAGCAGCCTGGGCGGCATCGTCTCGAACTTCAACGACCTGCGCGTGCCGGCGCCGGCCCGCGTGCGGCGCTTCGAGGTGACGCCCTACTTCTACTTTGTCAGATTGACTTCCGGCCCAGGCACCAGCGTCTGGACGAAGGCGCGATCTGGGCGTAACGAGAAGGGCGGACGCCTTTTTCCCGTCATTGCCCGTCCCCCTTCGACCGCCAAAG
>DASPXX010000336.1:0-3298 GCA_035637095.1 Thermoanaerobaculia bacterium | reverse complement strand
CTGGGGCGACACCGCCGACCTCCTCCGTTCCCGCATCGTCGCCCAGGTCCGCCGCATCGTCCGCCGCAACGCCGGAGTCCTCCACGACCCAGACGGCCGCCTGCTCACAGAAGGCGTGACCCGCATCCAGCGCGTGCAGCTCGATGCCACGCCCCTGCCGTCGAACCTCCTCCTGACCGTGATCAATATCGAGTACCGCTCCGCCATCGACCTGCTGGAGCAGGAGGTCCTCCCATGAACCAGCTCGGAGCCAGCGGCTCGGCCGTCCTCTGGGCCGTGGGCCGCGAACGATCCTTCGGTATCCCAGGCGGGGGCGGTCTGACCGCCTACAAGGCCGTCCTGCCGATCGACTCCGATCTGCTCGATTCCGCATCCGAAGGCGCCGCCGTCAATCAGAGCGGTTTTCTGGAGCGAGGAGTCCCCGGGCCGAAAGGCGGAAAATCAATCTGGTCCCTCAGCCTCACCACCGGTTCGATTCTCGAATTCCTCGAACACCTCCTCGGCCAGGTCACGAAGACTCCACTCACCGCCGGGATCTACAGATACCTTTTCGAGCCCTCGCGCCAGGGCGCCGACACCTCCTTCTACGCCCTCCTCTCGAAGAGCCCCGTCCTGCGGTCGTGGCTCTATGCCATGAAGTTCAGCAAGCTTTCCCTCGCGATCGGCGACAACACCGAAATCCCGGTGAAGCTCGAAGGCCTCATCAGCCACGGCACCCGCATGGGCCCGCCCGTCCCCGCCGCAACCAACGCCGGCGCCTACCAGCTCGGCCCCCACCTGCGAGGCACCCTCCGCAACACCGCCGCCGGCCCCGTCCACGTCCAGGTCACGAGAGTCGCCGGCGGCCTCCAGTTCACGACCGAGCAGACCCCCGTCGCCCCCACCTTCCCCGGCGCCGCGGTGGACGTCGCCCTCGACGCCGCCGGCGAGGCGATCTGGCAGAACCTCCAGGGAGCCGACGGCTTTGATCTGGGCTTCTGGGAAGAGAACCGAGACCCCTTGGAGATCGTCTGGCCCGGCACCGCCGCCGATCACGCCGCCCTCGCCGTTGGCGACGTCTATACCTTCCAGCCGCCCGGCCAGTGGACCGACCCCGACATCCCCGGCCTGAGCGGCTTCCAGCGCTTCACCAGCGCCCATTGGACGATCGCCCTCCGTACCGCCGGCGCCCCCGCCTGGTCCCCGATGAGCTGCCGCAAAGGCGAGCTGGCCCTTTCCTGGCCCATCTCCGAGGAGCGCGGCAACGGCAGCCGCTACCCCTACGCCCTGCTGCGCGACGGCCTCTTCGCGCCGTCCCTGAAGCTGGAGCGCGCGCTGGTCGATCCCTTCTTCGCCGACCGCGCCGAGGGGGCCGCCCGCCTCGAAGCCCAGCTCGCCTTCACCGGCCGCCAGCTCGCCGCCGCCTTCCGCGAGTCGATCACCTTCACCTTCGCCTCTGCGCGCATCGACTCCGCGAAACGCACCGCCAAGGACGCCCGCACCATCCCCGAGGAAATCACCCTGGTGGGAGAAACCACCGACGCCGTAGCCCCTCCGCTCACCGTGGAGGTAATCACCACCCGAGACTGGAGCCCCTCCACATGATCGGTCTTCAAGCCCCGTTCACGGGGCGCCCTCTTCCCATAGCCCCGGCATTTATGCCGGGGTGGGGTGGGCGAGGCCGGAGATAGCCCCCATGGCCGACGCAGACGTCAAAACCCGACTGGTCATCGAGCAAGACGGCGATCCGCAAGTCTTCCGAGACGCCGCGAACGCCGTCCGCGACCTCACCGCCGCCCTCCAGAGCCTGCAATCCGCCGGCGCCGTCTCCATCGCACCGCTTCTCGCCCAGCTCGATCAGCTGATCGCCAAAGCCAACGAGGCAGCCAACGCCGTCGCCCAGGTCACAGGCCAGTAATCCGCCATGCGAGCCGATCTCGAAGCCATCGTCGCTCTGCTCGAAAAGGTGACCCAGGGCGCCAACCAGGCGCACGAAGCCACGCAGCGCCTCACCACGTCCGCCGGGGGCGCCTCTTCGTCCTTGTCGTCCCTGTCGTCCCTGATGTCCTCGACGTCCGAGAAAGCCACCCAGACCGCGCAATCCGTCCAAACCACCCTCACCGACCTCAGCCGCTCTGCCGATCAGACCCACACTCAGATCACCACCCGCCTGGACGACCTGCAAAACGCCGTCGCCGACCACTCGAATCTCTGGAACAAAGCGGTCTCCGAGCTGATCGACGCCGTCAAGATCGGAGCCGTCCCCATCCAACAACTGATCGATCTCTACGGCGACGCCCAGATCGGCGGCCAACGCCTCACCGAATACCTGAAAGGTCTCGACTTCACTTTCTACCGCGACCAGGTCAACGAGCTGATCCGAGGCCTGCACGACGGCTCCGTCGAGATCGCACAGGTCCAGGACTACCTCGGCCAGACCCAGCTCCTCTTCGCAAAGCAGCTCTCGGACGTGATCGATCTCTTCCGCCAGGGCGCCGTCACCCTGAAGCGCGTCGAGGAAATCGTCCGCCAGGTGAAGCAAGCCTTCCCCGACAGCGAGTTCTCCGATCTCGCTCAGGCCCTCTACGACGCTCTGAGGAACAGCTGATGCAGACCGCCGGAGCCTCGACACCCCCGACCCTCGACGGCCTCCACCTGATCGGGGCATCCGCCGACTCCTGGGAGATCGTCGAGACCGAGATCGTCGGAACCATCCGCATGGCCAACGGCTCCACGAGAGAGCAGCGTCTTGCCCCCGAGCCCGGGGCCCCCGTCATCCGCCGCTGGTACGGAGTCACCCTCGACTACCGCCACCTCGGCCCCCTCACCGAGGAAGTCGAAGCCCGCCTCGCCTTCCCCGGCCCCCACGACCTCACCCTCTGGAAGCACGTCACCCTCGGCTACCTCGCCGACGGCACCCGCACCGAGTGGTCTCTCCCGTGGAGGCTCGCCCCGCACCTACTCACACCCCCGGCCGGAGCCCCGCCCGAGCGCTTCCAACCGACCATCCGCCTCGGCTGGGGCTCCGCCCCCACCGAAGCCGCGTTCGACCCAGAAACCCCCCGCTTCCAGCTCAGCGCCCCGCCCGCCGAGGGTACGCGCCTCATCGTCCAGGTCGTCCCCCTCTTCCACATGGTCACCGCCGCCGAAGACCAGACCCGCCGCTACCGAGACCCGATCCGAGAACCCCGCCGCATCACCCTCGTCGAGACCGAGGTCCCCTGATGCCCATCGTAGCGACGGCAAACCTGAAGCCAGTTTCCCCCTCTCCCGGCGGAAGGGGGGGCGATGGGAGAGGGGGCCAGGGGGTGAGGTCGGC
>DASPXX010000335.1:0-8751 GCA_035637095.1 Thermoanaerobaculia bacterium | reverse complement strand
GTTCGCAGGCGAGCTCGTCGGCCTGCCCCGGCTCCTCGCAGCTCTCCGCCGCGGCGAGGGATTCGTCCCGCTGGGCGACGGCAGCGTCGGCCTGCTCCCCGAAGAGTGGCTGCAGCGGTGGGCGCCGCTCGCCGGGCTCGGCCAGACCGAAGGGGATCACCTGCGGTTCGAGGTGCCGCAGGCGGTTCTCCTCGACGCCTGGCTGGCCGACGAGCCCACCGCGAGCTGCGACGAGGCCTTCGCCCGCGCCCGCGAGCGCCTGCAGAGCTTCTCCGGGATCGTCCCAGCCGACGCGCCGGCCGGGTTCCGCGGCGCCCTCCGCCCGTATCAACGGCTCGGTCTCGGCTGGCTCGGCTTCCTCCGCGATTTCGGCCTCGGCGGCTGTCTCGCCGACGACATGGGGCTCGGCAAGACCGTGCAGGTGCTGGCGCTCCTCGAATCCCGGCGGGAGAAGCGCGCCACCGAGGGCCTTCCGCCTTCGCTCGTCGTGGTCCCCCGCTCCCTGGTGTTCAACTGGCTGGCCGAGGCGGCGCAGTTCACCCCCGCGCTGCGGGTGCTCGACCACACCGGCGCGGGCCGCACGCAGGCAGCCGAGTCGTTCGCCGGCCATGACGTGGTGCTGATCACCTACGGCACGCTGCGCCGGGACGTCGGGGTCCTCAAAGCGACGGAGCTCGACTATGTGATCCTCGACGAGGCGCAGGCGATCAAGAACGCCGGCAGCCAGACGGCCAAAGCGGCCCGCCTGCTCCGCGGACGCCACCGGCTGGCGCTCACCGGCACCCCGGTCGAAAACCATCTGGGCGAGCTCTGGAGCCTGCTCGAGTTCCTCAATCCCGGATTTCTCGGCTCTTCGACGTTCCACACCCGCGCGGCCGAGCTGCGCAATCCGGACACCGCGGCCCGCCAGACCCTGGCCCGCGCGGTGCGCCCGCTCATCCTGCGCCGGACCAAAGACCAGGTGGCGCCGGAGCTCCCCACCCGGGTCGAGCAGACCCTGGTCTGCGAGCTTCCCGCGAGGCAGCGCAAGCTCTACGACGAGCTGCGCGACTACTACCGCGCGGTCCTCGACAAGAGCATCAGTGCCCAGGGGTTGGGCCGCGCCAAGCTCCTGGTGCTCGAAGCCCTATTGCGCCTGCGCCAGGCCGCTTGCCATCCCGCCCTGCTGGACCGCGGGCACGCAGACGACCCGTGCGCCAAGCTCGACCTCCTGCTCCCTCAGCTCGCCGAGGTTCTCGAGGAGGGGCACAAGGCGCTGGTCTTCTCCCAGTTCACCAGCTTCCTCGGCCTGCTCCGCCGCCGGCTCGATGCCGCCGGTCTCTCCTACCTTTATCTGGATGGCAAGACCCGCAACCGCCAGGAGCTGGTGGAGAAATTCCAGTCGGACGCGGGGAGCACGCTCTTCCTGATCAGCCTCAAAGCCGGCGGGCTCGGCCTCAACCTGACCGCCGCCGACTACGTCTACCTCCTCGATCCCTGGTGGAACCCCGCGGTCGAAGCCCAGGCCGTCGACCGCGCCCACCGCATCGGCCAGACGCGGACCGTCTTCGCCTACCGGCTGGTCGCCCGCGACACCGTGGAAGAGAAGATCCTGGAGCTCCAGGCCGGAAAAAGAGCCCTGGCCGACGCCATCGTCCAGGCCGACCAGAGCGTGATGGCCAATTTGAGCCGGGAGGATCTGGAGCTGCTGTTGTCGTGAGGGGGGCAAAGTCACAAGGACCAAATGGACGGCAAGGACGGCAAGGACAGAAACACAGACTGTTTCTTCGTCCTTGATGTCCCTGGTGTCCTTGAAGTCCTTGGCTTTCCCTACCGCGCCGCCTCGGTATCCGCCGTCTCCTCCGCTCCGGCCGGCTCGGGCCGGCTGCCCGGTTTTTCGGGCGGCGCGGCGCCGGACTGGCAGGCGGGGCATTCTGAGGGGAGGAACGAGGGGAGGTCGAGCTCCAGGAGGGAGCGGAAGGGGATGTCGAAGGGGTCCCTTCCGACCGTGCGGTCGATGATCGCTCCGATCGCCACGACGCGGGCTCCCCGGCCGGTGGCGAGGGCCGCGGTCTCCAGGGTCGAGCGTCCGGTGGTGACCACGTCCTCGACGATCACCACCCGCTCCCCCTGGCGCAGGGTGAAGCCGCGGCGCAGCCCCATCTCCTCCCCCTTGCGCTCGGTGAAACGGAAGGGGACGCCCAGCGAGGTCGCCACCTCGTGGCCGATAATCACTCCGCCCAGCGCCGGGGCGAGGACCGAGTCGGGATGGAACTGCCGCAGCTCCTCCGCGAGCTCATCCCCCACCCGCCGGGAGCGCACCGGATCTTCGAGCAGCAGGGCGCACTGCACGTACGCCCCGGAATGGAGGCCCGAGGAGAGCAGGAAATGCCCGCGGCGCAAGGCGCCGCTCTGCTCGAGCAGACGCAGGATCAGCTCCCTCCGTTCATCAAGGTTCACGGGGTGGCTCCTCTCGATGGATCTCGTACTGGTCGAGCTTCTTGTAGAGGTTGCTGCGCGGCGTGTCGATCGCCGCCGCGGTCTGGGTCACGTTCCAGTTGTTCTCCTCCAGCTTGTAGAGGATGAACATGCGCTCCGACAGGTCGCGGAACTCGCGCAAGGTCTCCACGGCCATAAGAGCGCTCGACAGCTCGGGCCGGGTGCCGCCGGTGGCGGTGATCACGTCCTCGCGGGCCACCTTGTCCCCGGGCGAGAGGATCAGCAGGCGCTCGACCAGGTTCTTGAGCTCCCGCACGTTCCCCTTCCACGGCAACGACTTGAGGTGCGCCAGGGCCTCGGGCACAAACTCCTTCGGCCGGTAGTTGTTCTGCTCGGCGTAGCGGCGCACGAAGTAATCGACCAGCACGGAGACATCTTCCAGGTGCTCGCGCAGCGCCGGAGTGCGGATCGGGATCACGTTGAGACGATAGAAGAGGTCCTCGCGGAAGCGCCCGGCCGCGATCTCCTCCTCCAGGTTGCGGTGGGTCGCGGCCACCACCCGGACGTCCACCGTCGCCGTGCGCTCGGCCCCCACGGGCTCCACCTCGCCGCTCTGCAGCACGCGCAGCACCTTGGCCTGGGTGCGCGCCGACATATCGCCGATCTCGTCGAGGAAGATGGTGCCGCCGTCGGCGGCCACGAACTTGCCGATCTGCCGGCGCAGCGCGCCCGTGAAGCTCCCCTTCTCGTGCCCGAACAGCTCGGACTCGATCAGGTCCTCGGGGATGGCGGCGCAGTTGACCTGCACCAGGGGCCGGTCGCGCCGCGGCGATTGGCGATGGATGGCCCGCGCCACCAGCTCCTTGCCGGTGCCGCTCTCGCCGGTGATGAGGACGGTGGCCGGCGTGGGAGCGGCCTTCTCGATCGTCTCGCGCAGGCGGCGCACCGCCGGCGCGCTGCCGATGTACTCGTCCTGTTCCGGGCGGACGACCGTGGCGTCCGTGCGCAGACGCTGCGTCTCCACGGCGTTGCGCAGGGCGACGAGCACGCGCTCGCGCTGCAGGGGCTTTTCGAAGAAGTCGTAGGCGCCGCGGCGGGTGGCCTCGACCGCGGTCTGCACGTCGGCGTGGCCGCTGATCATCAGGACCGGCATGTCGTAGCCCCGCTCGCGGAAGGCGCGCAGGAGCTCGAGACCGTCCATCTCCGGCATCTTGATGTCGAGGAGCACGGCGTCGGGGAGGCGCTCGGCCACCTTGGACAGGGCCTGCGGCCCGCCGGCGGCCTCGTCGACCCGGTATCCCTCGTATTCGAGGATCATGCGCAGGCTGTCGCGGATCGCGGCCTCGTCATCCACCACCAGCACGGAGGCGCGGAAGCTGTCGGTAGTCCTCGGCATCGCTGTGGAGTGTAACAAAAGAATGCGCCCCCTCTCCCGGGCGGGCGTGAGTGCGGGTGGGAGAGGGGGTTGGGGGTGAGGGCCCTACGGCACTTGCACGACCGCGAAGAAGGGCTGGCTCTGGCCGTTGCGGCCGATGTTCTGGACGTAGAAGCGCAGGTACGACTTGGCCTTCGCGGACTTGACGGCCTCCTCGAACTGCTCGACGTTCTTGACCTCGCGGCCGTTGACCTCGGTGATGATGCTGCCGGGTCGCACCGCCTGCTCGTAGAGCGGGCTGGTCGGCGCCACGTTGCTGATCAGGACGCCTTCGACGTCTTCGGGCACCCCGTGCAGCGAGCGCAGGCTCGGCGACAGGTCCTGGTACTGCAGGCCGAGCCAGTCGATCCCGGACTCGTTGCTGGCGGGGCGGGTCTCCGCCACCTCCTCGTCGCCCGGCCGCTCGCCCAGCTTGACGTCCTTGTGCATCGTCTTGCCGTCGCGCCAGACCTCCAGGCCGACCGAGGTGTTGGGGCCCTTGGCCGAGACGTAGTTGATCAGGTCGCGGGTCTGCTTCACCTTGATCCCGTCGACGGAGAGGATGATGTCGCCGTGGCGCAGGCCCGACTTGTCGGCCGGCGTGCCCGACTCGACCGAGCCCACCAGGGCGCCCTCTCCCGCCTCGAGGCCGAAGGCCTGGGCCTGCTCATAGCTGAGGTTGCCGATCTGGACGCCCAGGTAGCCGCGGCTGACCGAGCCCTTCTCGCGCAGCTGGGGCAGGATCTGCTTCAAGGTGTTGACCGGCACGGCGAAGCCGATGTTCTCGGCACCGTAGTTGATCGCCGTGGCGATGCCCACCACCCGGCCCTGCATGTCGACCAGCGGGCCACCCGAATTGCCGAAGTTGATCGCCGCATCGGTCTGGATGAAGTTCTCGAACGACACATCGCTGATCCCGATCGAGCGCCCCTTGGCGCTTACCACGCCGGTGGTGACCGTCTTGTCCAGGTTCAGCGGATTGCCGATGACCATGACCCAGTCGCCGACGCGCACCTGATCGCTGTCGCCGAGCTCGAGATAGCGCAGGCTGTTGCCGGCATCGATCTTGAGCAGCGCGATGTCGGTGGCGGGATCGGTCCCCTTGACCTGGGCCGTATAGTCCCGGTCGCCGAGATGGACCTTCACCTCGCTCGCTCCCTCGACGACGTGATAGTTGGTGACGACGAGCCCATCGCGGCTGATCACGAAGCCGCTGCCGCCGGCATCGGAGCGGAAGTCCTCGGGCTCCTGCTGCTGCGGTTGCTGCTGCTGCTGCTGGTCGCCGCCGGGTCCACGCCGGCGCGGACCGAAGAAGAACTCGAACGGATCGATACCCCCACTGCGATCGCGCTGCTGCCCCTTCTCGATCGTCGCCGCCTGGATCGACACCACGGCGGGATCGACCGCCTGGGCCAGATCCGCGAAGCTCGGAATCGCTGCGACGGCCGGCTTCGAGGCGGCGACCTGGGTCGCCGAGAGCGGGGCCTGCGGCTCCGCCATGCCGGGCAGGGTCAGCTGAAGCCCGCCGGCGAGTACCATGCCGAACAGGACCGCGCCCAGGACCAACAGGAACGTGGCCAGGTGACGTTTACGGGTCGTGCTCATGACTGCTGAGATCTCCTTTCTTGCCTCTCACGTGCCGTCTTAAGCAAAGCGCCTGCCACCAGCATAACCGAGGAGAGCCGCTCCCGCTCCCGCTCCACTTGCGCCATTTTGGCACAAACCGGCCCAAAACACGCCTCCCGCCTGGCATCACCAGCATGAAGGAAGTTGAAGGATGACCCGCGCTGTCCTATAATGCGACGAGCCAGCTTGCCCCGACCGGCGATCGGTCGGTACGGAGTGGGCATGTTCTGCCCACTCTTTTTGTTGTACGGGGGCAGCCGGCGCGTTCGAGACCCTTACGGGAGGACGATGGGAGAGGGCACCACAGGCGCCAGGATCACATCCGGTAGACTCGCCGAGCTCGAGCCCGAGATCGCGCGGATCGCCGAAGCCGCCGGCAGCGAGCTCTGGCATGTCGAGCTCAAAGGCGGGACGTTGCGCCTGTTCCTCGACAAGCCGGAAGGCGTCACGCTCTCCGACTGCGAGCACGTCTCCAAGCAGGTCTCGGCCTACCTCGATGTGGTGGACTTCGGCAAGAGCAGGTACGTGCTCGAAGTCTCCTCACCGGGTCTCGACCGCCAGCTCCACCGGCCGCGTCACGCCGAGCGGTTCGTCGGAAGCAAGGTGCGGGTGACCCTGGAGGACCCCGGGACGGGGAGGCGCAGGACGGTGGTCGGCCGCCTGGAGGCGTTCGAGCGGCCCGCCGGGGAGGAGGCTCCTGAAGAGGACGCGCGCGTGGTGGTGGTCACGGAGCCCGGGGACGAGCGCCTCACAGTGAGCTGGCGCGACATCAAGCAGGCTCGGTTGGAGATCGAGCTGTAGACAGACGATACGGGGAAGGAAGAAGAAGCCCATGCCTCAAGCACAGACGGCAGACGTGAACTTGAACGAGATCCTGCGCCAGGTCGCGCGCGAGAAGGACATCGATCTCGACCGCTGGATCGCGGCCCTGGAAGATGCCATGGCGTCCGCGGCCAAGAAGCAGCACCGCATCAAGGAGCCGGTGCGCGCGCATCTCGACCGCGAGAGCGGGAAGTTCGAGGCCTTCATCGTCAAGAAGGTCGTCGAGGAGGTCGAGGATCCGCTCGCCGAGTGGACCGTGGACGAGGCGCAGGACCACAAGCCGAACGCCCAGGTGGGCGACGAGGTCCACCTGCCGATTCCGACCGACGGTCTCGGCCGGATCGCGGCGCAGTCCGCCAAGCAGGTGCTCTACCAGCGGGTGCGCGAGGCCGAGCGGGAGAACATCTACAACGAATACATCGACCGCGTCGGCGAGGTGGTCAACGGCACGGTGAAGCGCTTCGAGCGCGGCGACATCATCGTCGACCTCGGGCGCACCGAGGCGATCGGGCCGCGCTCCGAGCAGGCCCGCCACGAGCGCTACAGCCAGGGCGAGCGCATCCGCGCCGTCATCGTCGACGTGCACAAGCAGCCGAAGGGACCGCAGATCGTCCTCTCGCGGACCGACCCGCGCCTCCTGGTCAAGCTCTTCGAGACCGAGGTTCCGGAGATCTACGACGGCACCGTGGTGATCAAGCACGCGGTCCGCGCCCCCGGCGAGCGCGCCAAGGTGGCGGTCTACAGCCGCGAGCGCGACGTCGATCCGGTCGGCGCCTGCGTCGGCATGAAAGGCTCGCGCGTGCAGTCGATCATCCGCGAGCTCAGGGGGGAGAAGATCGACATCATCGAGTACAGCGACGACCTGGTGACCTTCGCCCAGAGCGCTCTCGCGCCGGCCAAGATCACCCGCGTCTCGGTGACCCACCACGGCGAGGTGCCGCATCTGGACGTCATCGTCGAGGACGAGCAGCTGTCGCTCGCCATCGGCAAGCGCGGCCAGAACGTCCGCCTCGCCTCCGAGCTGATCGGCTGCCGCATCGACATCAAGAGCGAGAGCGACGTCAAGGACGAGGTGGCCGACGCGCTGGCCCGCATGCTCCAGACCGCGATCAGCGGTGCGGAGGCCGCGGCGCCCGCGAAGCCGGATGACGTCACCGCCGTCGCCGGGGTCACGCCGGAGGTCGCGAGCGGTCTCATCGACGCCGGCCTCGACACGGTGGAGGCTCTCCTCGACGCCTCGCGCAGCCAGCTCCTGGCGGTCCCGGGCGTCGACGAGGCGCTCGCCGACCGGCTGGGCGACTGGGCGCAGGAGCAGTCGGCGAAGCGCGAGGCCGACGCCGCCGAGATCGGCAAGGCGTTCCGCGCGCCCGAAGCCGCCGGCGGCGCCTCGATGGCCGACGAGGACTTCATGGCGGCGCTCAGCCGGGCGTTCCAGGAGAGCGAGCAGCAGCGGACCACGGCGGTGCAGTGGCCGGGGGAAGCGGACGAGGCGGAGGGCGAGGCGCAGCCCGCCACCTCCGAAGAGGAGCCTCGCGAGACCGAGTAGGACGGCGCAGGCGGGCATGGGATCGACCGGGGGCATCGGATCAACCCGGAGGGCATGGATCAGCCGGAGGTAGGGATCCAATTTAGGAGTATTGAGAGACACATATGGGAAAGATTCGAGTCCAGGACCTCGCGAAGATGATGGGGATCTCCAACCAGGACCTCGTCTTCAAGCTGAAGTCCATCGGTGTGCGGGTCGAAGGCGATGACGCCGCCATCGACACCGACATCATCCAGGCGATCTTGCAGGGCAAGAAGCTCCCGCATCCGCGCGAGGTCATCCTGCGCGACGAGCCGGCGGCGCCGACCCCGGTGTCCGATCCCGCCCGCCGCAGGGCGCCGGCCCCGGCTGCGCCCGCGGCCCGCCGTCCGGCGGCGAACCCGCTGCGTCCGAACCGGCCACGGACTCTGATCCAGAAGGTCGAGCCGCGGATCCAGACGCTGCCGCCCTCGGAGCGCGGCGCGTCTCCGCTCGCATCGTTCCTGGCGCAGGAAGGCTCGCTCTCGGTCGCCGAGGCCGTGCCCGAGGCACCTGTCGCACCGGCCCCTCTCCATCAGGAGGAGCCGCTGCCCGCGCCGGTCACCGCCGAGCCGCCGCACGTCGAGGAGCCGGAGCTCGCGCCTGTCCTGGCCGCGGCGACGCCGGCTCCCGCGCCTCCGGCCACGGCCCTGCCGGCCACCCCGAGCCGGCCGGCGACGGCTCCTCCCCCACCGCGCCGCGGTGATCAGGGAGGTATCGGTCTGCCGCCGCGCCGCAGCGATCAGGGGGGTGGGGGACTGCCGCCCCGCCGCGACCAGAGTGGACCGGGAGCGCCGGGAGGAGCGCGCCGCGATCAGGGGGGCGGCGGCCTGCCGCCGCGCCGCGATGTCCCTGGGGGGGCTGGCCCCGGGGCTCCGCGCCAGGCGGGTCCGGGCGGAGCCGGTCC
>DASPXX010000334.1:0-22715 GCA_035637095.1 Thermoanaerobaculia bacterium | reverse complement strand
GGCTCTCTTACCACAAACTTCACTCCGCGGTTTTCGTCACTATTCTCGCCGGACGGCAGGGCCGCCCCTTTGGGATCAATGACTTACGAGCGTGAATCGCCAGATCTAGCCTCTTTTGAGCAGGAGACCGACGAAGTTGGGTTAACGACCGAGGTCAATGGCAGCTCGGATTCCCTCCTCGACAGCGCTCAGCGAAATTTCCGGAAGGGAGCCGATTCGTTGATCGAGCTTTGAGCGATCGAGGGTGGTGATCTGGTGGCAGGCTGCGAAGCAGTCTTCCTTCAGACTCCCTGTTCCTGCGGGGAGGAAAACAACGGTGGGACCTCTGCGCCTCTGAGCCTCAGAGGTCGTGCAGGGGACGACGATCACGGACCGCCATGCGGGGGCCGCGTTGAAACCGTCGTGCGACAGGATGATGACGGGACGACGCCCCTGTTGCTCGGAGCCCGACCGCGGCCGGAGCTCCGCCCAATAGACGTCGCCCCGTTTCACCGGTGATCCTCGCTCAAGATCGCTTCAATGCCGGCCCGTTCGAGGTCTTCGTCGAGATCGAGATCCGTTCCGGCGTGGGCTTCGGCGAAGGCGGCGATCTCCTCATGCAGCCGCTGTCTCTTTCTGTGGACCAGCCAGTCGTGTAGGGCCTCTCGGGCCAAGGTGGTCGCAGGTTGCCCTGATGATTCCACTTCCTGCCGGAGCATCTCGTGGATCTCAGGGGGAAGGGGGAGATGGAAATTGTAGGTCGCTCGGCTCATGACATGTCTCCTGCCATGATTCTATGCCACGACAGTTACTTCTCGCGAGCCAAAACCCGGCCCGCCCCGTCCTGCGATATGCTTCCGCGCGGTTCGGGCCAGCTCCGCCGGCCCGCCACTTCTTCTCTCCAGGAGGAACTTTCGATGGCTGATTGGATCGAGGAGGGCGCCGCCGCGCCCGACTTCACGCTCAAAGCTGACGACGGACGGGATGTGCGCCTGTCTGATTTCCGCGGCAAGCCCGTGGTGCTCTACTTCTATCCCAAGGACGATACCCCGGGCTGCACCAAGGAGGCGTGCGCGTTCCGCGACCGCAGCCAGGAGATCAAGGACCGCGGCGCGGTCCTCCTCGGCGTCTCCCCGGACGACGTGGCGAGCCACGGCAAGTTCCGCGACAAGTACAGCCTCAACTTTCCCCTCCTTGCCGACACCGGCCACCAGGTGGCCGACGCCTACGGCGCCTGGCGGGAGAAGAACATGTACGGGAAGACCTCAATGGGCATCCAGCGCTCGACCTTCCTGATCGGCAGCGACGGCAAGGTGCGCAAGGTCTGGAAGAAGGTCAACGTCGACGGTCACGACGAGCAGGTCCTGGAAGCCCTGGCGGCATTGTAGGGGTGCCAGGGTGCGGAAATCGCCCTCCTTCGGTTAGACTTCCGCCGCCGTTTTTTCCAGAAAAGCCAGAAAGGAACATCATGGAGCTCTTCCAGCAGATGGCGGACATGGGGCACGAGCGGATTCTGTTCTGCTCCAGCCCCGAGGTGGGTCTCCGAGCCATCATTGCCGTTCATTCCACCGTGCTCGGCCCCGGTCTCGGGGGGGTGCGGATGTGGCCCTACAAGAGCATGGACGAGGCGCTCACCGACGTTCTCCGCCTCTCCCGCGGCATGACCTACAAGGCGGCAGCCACCGGCCTCAACCTGGGCGGCGGCAAGGCGGTGATCCTCGGCGATCCCAAGACGGACAAAAACGAGGCCCTGTTCCGCACCTTCGGGCGCTTCGTCGACTCGCTCGGCGGCCTCTACATCACGGCCGAGGACGTGGGCACCGACGTCGGCGACATGGAGTGGATCTACACCGAGACGCCCTGGGTCACCGGCGTCTCCGCCGCGCACGGCGGCAGCGGCGATCCCTCCCCGGTCACGGCGTTCGGCGTCCTCCAGGGAATCAAGGCCAGCGCCCGCTTCCTGTACGACACCGACTCCCTCGCCGGCCGCGCGGTGGCGATCCAGGGGCTCGGCAGCGTCGGCTATCACCTGGCGAAGTTCCTCATCGAAGACGAGAAAGCCAAGGTCTTCGGCGCGGACGTGGATGCCGAACGGATCGCGCGCGCCGAGGGTCTCGGCGTCGAGATCGTCGGGAAGGACGAGATCCTCGGCGTCGAGTGCGATGTGGTCGCTCCGTGCGCCCTCGGTGCGATCCTCAACGAGAAGACCATCCCGGACCTGAAGTGCAAGATCGTGGCGGGCGCCGCCAACAACCAGCTCGCCGACGACAAGCGGGACGGCCAGGCTCTCCACGAGCGCGGCATCCTGTACGCACCGGACTTCGTGATCAACGCGGGCGGCTTGATCAACGTCTACCATGAGCTGACGGGATACGACCGCGAGCGGGCGATGCGCGCGGCCCGCGGCATCTACCACAACATGATCCGTGTCTACGAGATCTCCCGCGACCAGTCGATGCCGACCTACCAGGCCGCCGACCGCCTCGCGGAGGAGCGCATCGACCGGATGAAGCGGATGGCCCCGCAGCACTGGGGCCAGCACTGGAAGAAGACGATCCGCGAGCGCGCCCTGCCGCGGAACGGCACATAGGCCCCACCGTTGCGGCCCACCGTCAGCATCCTCATTCCGAACCTCGACTCTCCCCTCGTGGACCGCACGCTCGCGGCCCTCGCCGCCCAGGGAGCGCCGGGTCCGGAGATCGAGGTGCTGGTGGTGGGCCGGGACGCCCCCGGCCTCGTCCCGCGCGATTCCGCGGTCCGTTTCCTGGAGACCGCGGAGCGGTTGAGCCCCGCGGCGGCCCGCAACCGTGCGGTCGCCGCCGCCCAGGGCGACCGCTTCCTCTTTATAGATGCCGACTGCCGTCCCCTCTCCGGCTGGATCGAGAAGCTCCGGGCAGCCCTGGACGACACTCCGGTGGCCGGGGGCGGCGTGACCTTCCCGCGCGATCCCGCGGCGACCAGCGTCTGGGCCCTGGCCGACAACATCGCCTCGTTTCACGAGCTGCTGACCGACCGGCCCGCGGAGCGCGATACGCGCGGCGCGATCGGCAGCCTGAACTTGGGGCTGCGGCGCGAGGCCTGGGAGACGGTCGGCCCGTTCGACGAGACGCTCCCCACGAGCGAGGATTTCGACTGGATCCTGCGCGCCCGCCGCGCCGGCCTGGCCACCGCTTTCGTGCCCGACGCGGTCGTGGAGCACGCGGCGGTGCGCCGCTCACGGGCCGAGCTCCAAGGCCACGCCGCCTGGTACGGTCGCCACTTCCACCGTTTCCGCACGCTCCACCCCGGGGTGTTCGACCGCGGACCGACCTGGCGGAGCAGAGCCGTGCTGCGCGCCAGCGCACCGCTCAAGGCCGTGACCGGCGCGCTCTCGATCTTCCGGAAGCATCCGTCGCTCTCCGGCTGCTGGCGGGCGTTCCCGGGAGTGGTGGCGTTCCGGCGGGCGTGGTACCGGGCGGTGGTGGAGGGATGGGAGTGATGAGATCCACCGAGCCACCCCGGGTTGAAACCCGGGGCTACGTGCCCCCGCCCCGTGAACGGGGCGGCCTCCCCCTCTCCCGGGGTTGGGTGGGAGATGGGAGAGGGGGATCGAGGGGGTGAGGTCCCGGGTGGGCGGTGGTCTTTGGGGGTGGGCGCCATGAGATCCACCGAGCGCCGCTTCCTCCACTCCACCGTGGCGGCCTATGGCAGCCAGCTCGCGCGGGTGCTCATCCGCATCGCGGGCGACCTGCTCTTGGCGCGGCTCATCCTGCCGACCCGCTATGGGCTGTTCGACCTCGCTTACGGGATCGTCCTCATCGCCGGCATCTTCCGCGATCTCGGGCTCCCCTATCAGCTGGTGCGCGACGAGCGCCGGCCGTATGGCACGGTGTTCCTGTGGACGTCCGGCGCCGGCCTGGCCCTGACCCTCGGCCTGGCCCTGGGTGCGCCGCTCTTCGCGGGCCTCGATCCGGGCCTGCCGGAGGTGCTGCGGATCTACTCGTTGTTCGTCCTCCTGGACGGCCTCTCGGTCGTCCCCAAGGTCTTCTTCGAGCGGGAGCTGGAGGTGGGCCGGCTGGTGGTGCCGGAGGTGTTGCGCGGGCTGACCATGGCGGCGGTGTCGATCACCCTGGCGGTCCTCCATTTCGGGGTGTGGAGCCTGGTGGCCGGCCAGCTCGCGGGCGCGGCCCTGTTCGCGGCGATGCTCTGGGCGCGGGCGCGCGGGCACATGCCGCTCGACTTCCAGCCGCGGCTGATTCCGGATCTGATCAGCCGCTCGATGACCCTCTTCTTCATCGCCCTGATGGCGCTCCCCGTGCCCTATGTCTCGCGGTTCGTCATCGGCGGGATGCTCCCCGGGAGACAGGGGACCTTCCAGGTCGGGCAGTACGGCAAGGCGCGGGACTGGGGCTTCCGCCTGCAGGAGCTGATCCAGCCGGCCGTGGCGCGGGTCCTCTACCCCGCCCTGGTGGCCTATCGCGGAGAGCGGGACCGGTTCGTCGGCGCCTACCGGATCGGCACGCTGTCGATCCTCGCCCTGGAGACGCTGGCCGCCTACTTCCTCTTCTTCAACACCGAGATCGTGCTGCTGCGGATCCTGATCGGCCCGCAATGGGCTCCGGCAGTGCCTCTGCTCAAGATCCTCTGCTTCGTGCCGCTGACCGATCCGTTCTCGCGGCTGGGCGGCGAGGTCCTCAAGACCGAAGGGGAGGATCGCGCCTGGCTGGCGGCCGTGGTGCTCAACTTCGTCTCGCTGGTGGGGTTCGGCATCGTCCTGACCCGGCTGCTGGGGGTGGCGGGGATGGCCTGGGCGAGCTATCTGCTCCTCGGCAACTGGGTGCTCGCGTGGCGGGTCTGGCGCGTCTGCGGCGCGGAGTTCTGGAAGCTGGCGCGCGACCTGCTGTTCGTCTATCTGCTGCCGCTCCCCCTGTTCCTGGGTGTCGCGTGGCTCTTCCCGGCGGAGTCGTGGCCGCGGCTGGGGGCTTCGGTGGTGGCCGGCGCGCTGGTTGCCGGGGTGTACTTCTGGCGGTTCCACAAGCCGTTCCGGGAGTTCTTTCGAGCATGAGAGTCGCCTTCGTCATGCCCGGGGTCGGCATCGTCGGGCGCGGCGCCGAGGCGTTCGTGGTGGAGCTGTGCGCGGCTCTCGCGGAGCGCCATGGGTTCGAGGTGACGCTCTTCTGCCGCGGGCCGGCGCCGGTGCCCCACCGGCGGATTCGCGCCGTCTCCCGCGACGCGCGGTGGGTGAACGCCATCTATTCGGCCAACCGGCTCGGACGCAAGGTCTTCGACACGCTCTTCCTCGATCCCCTGAGCCTGGAGTGGTATACCGCGGCGCTCTCGGCGCTGCCCGCGCTCTGGCGCGGCGGCTACGACGCGGTGGTGATGGAAGGAGGGCTGGTGGGCGCCTGGTGCTGCCGCCTGCTCCGCCGTCTGAAAGGCGTGCCGTTCGTGGACATCGCGCACGGGCAGGACTCCAAGTGGGAAGGAGCGTTCGCGCGCCAGTGTCCGGACCGGGTGGTGGCCTTCACCGAGGCGGCCCGACGGATGATCCTCTCCCGGGCGCCGCGGGCGCGGGTCGTCGTCATCCCCCACGGGGTGGATCTGGACCGCTTCCGGCCGGACGCGACGCCCGTGCCCCTGGACCTGCCGCGGCCGGTCGTGCTCTGTGCGGGAGCGGTCGACGCCCACAAGCGGATGGACCTGGCGGTCGAGGCCGCGGCGCGGGCCGGGGCGAGCCTGGTGATCCTCGGCGAAGGGCCGGAAGGAGAGCGCGTCGACCGGCTCGCGGCCGCTCGGCTGCCGGGACGCTACCTGCGGTCCACCGTGCCGCGAGAGGAGATGCCCGGTTGGTACGCCGCGGCGGATTGTTTTACGCTACCCTCACGGGCGGAGTCTTTCGGGCTGACCTATCTCGAAGCGCTCGCCTGCGGCCGGCCCTGTGTGGCTCCGGACGACGAGGTCCGGCGGGAGGTGATCGGCGAAGCCGGAATCTGCTGCGACGTCACCGACCCGGAGGCCTACGCCGGAGCCCTCGCCGCCGCGCTGGCGCGGGCTTGGGGAGAGACTCCCCGGCGGCGCGCCGAGCGCTTCCCGGTGACCGCCACGATCGATGCGTATGCCACGCTCTTGCGGGAGCTGAAATGAAGCCCCTCACCCCCTGGCCCCCTCTCCCACCCCCTCACGTTCGCCGGGAGAGGGGGAAACTGCTGGCTGCGATGGGCTGGCCACGGTCCGATCGGGAAGGTCCCCCCTCTCCCGGTGGGAGGGAGGGGGTGGGAGAGGGGGCCAGGGGGTGAGGGGCCTCCCCGTCCTCATGCTCCACCACGTCGAGCCCGGGCCGCTCGATCCTCCCCCGTTGCACCCGGACAGCTATCTTTCGCGGCAGGATTTCGCCGGCCTCCTCGACGATCTCGCGGCGCGCGGCATCCGCACGCTCACCCTCGCCGAGGCCCTCCAGGGAAAGCCGCCCCGCCGCAGCGTGGTCCTCACCTTCGATGACGGCTGCCGCTGCTTCCGCGATCATGCTCTGCCCGAGCTCCAGGCCCGCGGCATGACGGCGACCCTGTTCACCGTGAGCGGCGCGCTGGGAGGCACCAATCATTGGGACCGGGAAGCGGGCGAGCGGACGGAGGAGCTGCTCGGCGCGGAAGACCTGTGCCGGCTCGCGCAGGCGGGGATCGAGATCGGCTCGCACAGCCGGCATCACCGCGACCTGACGAAGTGCTCCGAGGCGGAGCTCGACGAGGAGCTCGCGGGCTCCCGCGCCGACCTCGAAGGGGTGCTCGGCGCGCCGGTCCGGACCTTCTGCTATCCCTACGGCCATGTGGACGAACGCGCTCGGACGGCGGCCCGCGCGGCCGGATATCTGGCGGCGGTGAGCATCCACGCGCAGCCCGGGGCGCAGGCCGGCGATCCGTGGTCCCTGCCGCGCATGATCATCAACCCCGGGGAGAGCCGCTTCGAGCGGCGGCTCAAGGTGAGCGGCCTCTATCCTCTGTGGAGCCGGCTCCCCCGCCTCGGCGTCCTCGCCGGACTGCGCAGGAGGACCGCCGCGTGATGTGGAAGCGCCTGAGCCGCGATTTCCGGCGCCTGCGGCAGGTCAAGGGGCGGGGCTTCTGGATGGCGCTCGCCGACGCGCTCCTCTTCGACTCCGGCTTCCAGGCCCTCCTCGCCCACCGCATGGCGCACGCCCTGGCCCGCCACGGCATCCCGGTGCTCCCCGCCCTCTGCCGCCGCTGGGCGATCGGCGCCTGCGGGGTCGACATCCTGCCGCGGGCGGACCTGGGCGGCGGCTGCATCATCGCCCACGGCATCGGCCTGGTCGTCGGCGGCCGGACGGTGATCGGCGAGGACTGCACGCTGCTGCACGGCGTGACCCTGGGCGAAGCCCGCTCCGACGAGCTCGACTGCCCGCGCCTGGGCGACCGCGTCACGGTCGGCGCGGGAGCCATCGTGCTCGGAGGCATCACGATCGGCGATGATGTACTGATCGGGGCCGGCTCCGTGGTGGTGTCCGACGTCCCGCCTGGAGCCGTGGTCGCCGGCGTCCCCGCCCGCCGCCTCGGAGGAGACCACCCATGAAGACCCCACCGTCTCGTCCCTTCTCCGTCCTTTGGGTCCCTCTGGTCCTTTTCGTCTTTTGCTTTCCTCCAGCCGCCCAGGCCGCCGCGCCCACGATCTGCGACCAGAACACCCCCTTGACGCTGATCGGGATCGACACCACGACCGGCAGCATGCTCTTCTCCGTGCCGCCGCTCCACGGGAGCACGGGCACGGGCTGGCTGGTGGAGATCGACGCCGCCGGCCGCGAGGCGCGGGCGTATCCCGATCCTCCCAAGGGGCTGTTCTCCGGCTCGGTGGGACCCGGACCGGTCCTCTCGGTCGTCCCCTGCGGCGAGAACTGCGTCCAGCCCATGCAGTGGCATAGAGGCTCCTGGGATCCCGTTGGCGAGCCGCTGCGCACGCCGACCGCCTCGAACCTCGCGCCGACCTACGACGAGTCGGGAGCGCCCTGGCTCGTGCTCCAGGGAGCGGCGAAGCCGGACGGCCGGCTCCCCACCTGGGCTTTCCGGCTGAAGGACCGGGAATGGAGCGGGCGCGGGCCGATCGACGTCCTGGCGGCCGGCGAGCCGGCGGCCCTTCCGGCGCCGCAACGCAAGGACGGCATCCTCATCGGCACGGGCCTGTTCTCGTCCTCGGGGAGCCCGGAGAACTGGGTCACGGCCGTGCCCACGCTGACCGCAGACCGCCGCGGCCAGCTCGTCGCGCTCACCGGCACCTCGGCTGCCTATCTGTCGGCCGACGGCGTGGTCTATCTCTCGGACGACGCGGGAAAGAAATGGCGCCGGTCGACCTGGACGCCCTGGGGCGCGACCGAGATCGTCGGGAGCTGGCTGCAGGGGAAGGACTACTGGGTGGACCTGGCCTTCGGCAGCCAGCTCGGAGGCCTGCGGCTCGTCTGGTACGACCGCCGGGTCGCCTCGCAGGGCGAGCGCATCCTGTTGACCCGCCTGACGCCCGGCGGCGGCTGGGCCACCCTGGCCGAGGCGCCCAGCGAGATCCGCACCAAGAACGGCGATCACCTGCAGATCGCGCAGGTGCTGGTGCCCAAAGGGGATGCCTGGCTGCTCCTCTCCGGCTGCGCCGCCACGCCCCAGGGCTCGGGTGTGGTGGTCCGCGCGTTCGACGGCAAGTCGCTGTCGGAGCCCCGGTTCGTGGCGTTCAAGACCGGCCGCTGAAAGGCCTCACACACGCGCTACGGCCGAGCGCCTCAAGCATGCGATGCGTGAGGACCTGGTGGCGGTCGGTCCCCGCACGTGGAGTCGAGAGGTACGCCTTCCGCTCCTCGGCGCACCTGGGTGGACCCGGGAGGGCAGCCACTGCCCTCTTGAAACGCCGTTCCCGGTCCTCACGACGCTCCTACCAATTCGAGAGGGCAGTACATGCCCTCCTGGAACAGACCTGCCGCTCCGCGGCACAGCCCGGCCGACTTTCGGCGCGCCTCTCCGGATTCGGGAGGGCAGTGAGCGCCCTCTTGGAGCGCGCCTCGCGCTCCTCGCCGTGCGACCGCGGATCCAAGAGGGCAGCGACGGCCCTCCTGAGTCGCGGCTGCGGACGCCGGGAGCAGGCGGACGGACCCAAGAGGGCCGTCACTGCCCTCTTGGATCCGCACGTCCGCAACTCGGGGATACCTCTCGGTTTGGGGAGGGCAGCGGCTGCCCTTCTGGGGCCGATCTCGCGCGCCGGTCCGCGAACGTCAGGGGGCCGGCGTGGGCTCGGTGGAGGGCTTGCGCCGGGGGCCGCGCTTGCGGCGCGGGCGCATGTTGTACTGCACCAGTCTCTCGCTGTCGTGGCCGAAGATGGCGACGAGGATCGCGCGGACCTCGATCGCGGCGATCTTGCCGGCCCGCTTGACCTCTCTCATCTCCTGGGTCGCCTGCTGGCGCTGCCCCTGCAAGCTGTCGCGCAGCGCTTGCAGCTCCCGGAGTCGGTCGTTCGCAGTCTTGAGCTTGTCGAGGTGCACGTAGAGCTGCCTCTTGTCCCGGTGCTCGGCGGCTCCCCGGAGGAGCTGGTCCCAATCGATAAATGTGTCGGCTAGAGCTACTTTTGGCATGCGATCCCCTCCTTTTCGATGACGCCGATACAGCATTGTATCCGAAAGCGGGCGCCCTATTCCATTGCTGCCACCGCCTCCACTCCCGGCGTGGTCGTGGCGGAGGCGCGCCAGGTGCGGCCATCGGCGGCCTTGACCTGGATATCCCAGGTCCCGGGCGGCACGTCGTCCAACGAGAGGCGGCCGCGGCTCAGGGACCAGGAATCGGTTGGCTCTCCGAAGCCGGCGAAGGTGCGGAAGGGGCGGCCTCCCGCTCCGACCACGCGGACCGTCGCGGGCACCGGCGAATCCACCAGGGCTTCCACCCTCACCCGCAGCTTGCACGGCGGCGGCAGGGTGACCCGGCCAGCGTCGCCCGGGGAGGCGACCGCGATCTCCAGGGCCGCCGTGGAGTCGCTCAGGAGCAGGAGCTGCCAGCCTCCCGGGGGAACGCGCGTCAGACGCGCCCGGCCGTCCTCTACCACGGCGGCCGTCCCGTCGCCGACCTTCCGGCCGGCTCCGTCGAGCACGGCGTAGTAGAGGGTCCGCGGGAGAGGACCGAACGCGGTGGCGACCTGGAGGGTCACCCCCTCCGTCGCATGCAGCTGGAGCTCCACCTCGCCGGACGGGCCGGAGGAGTCGACCCGCACCGATGTCTCGGCCGGCGCATAGCCGTCGGCCTGGGCGCGCAGGCGCCAGCTCCCCTCCTCGACGTTGCGAAGGACGAAGACGCCTCGGCTGTCCGAGCGCGCCTGCCCCCGGACCGAGTCGCTCTCGGCAGCCAGAAGCTGTACGGTCACCTCTGCCAGCGGATCGGCGTCCGCCGCATCCACCACCCGGCCGGTCACGTCCGCGGACGGCAGGTCGATGGTGATGTCCATGTCGCCTTGCAGGTCCACCGTCTCTTCGTGGCGTGAGCCGCCGGAGCCCGTCTCCAGCTGCAGGCGGTAGGAGCCGGGCGCCAGCCCCGGGAAGCGGAACCGGCCGTCGGCATCGGTCTCGCTGACGGCCCTCCTCTGCTTCGGTCCCTCCACGAGGAGGGTCGCTCCGGTGACGGGCTCGCCGCTGCGCACTACGCGGCCCAACAGCTCGTACCCGTGCTGCATGTCGAGATCGAGGTGCGCCTCGCCGGACTCGAGCCGCACCGCTCCCTCGGCGTACAGCGCGGTCCCCGGCAGCTCGGCCCGGACCCGCCAGTCTCCCGGCTGCAGCGACTCGATCCGGTAGGAGCCGTCCGGCTCCACCCGCCCTCCGAGCGGCATGCCGCGGCCCCACGCCACCACCTGGACGCGCGCCAGCTCGGCGGCTTCGACTCCGGTGATGCGGCCGGCGATGGCGCCTCCCTGGGTGAGCCGGAGCTCGAGACCGGTCACGGAGCTGCCGGCCACGGAGATCGGCACCCGATCGGAGCGGGCGAAACCTTCCTTCTCCACGCCTGCCCGGTAGTCGCCGTCCGCCACCGCCGCGAAGCGGAACGAGCCGTCGCCCTGGCTCACGGTGCTCAAGGGCCGGCCTCCGGGCCCCGCCAGCCACACCTGCGCGCCCGCCACCGGTGCTCCGGTTCCATCGACCACCCGGCCGCTCACCTCGTTGCCGCCTTCGAGCGAGAAGTCGAGGGAGTTGTCCCCCACCTTCAGCTCCACCTGCCGGCGTGCCGTGCCGTACTCGGGATGGCTCGCTTCCAGGGTGCGGAGGCCCGGCGGGAGACTGTCGAGCTCGTAGCGGCCGTCGCCGTCCGTGGTGGCCATGTGGAACCCGCTCTGCCGGTCCTCGGGCGCGAGCTGCACCTGGGCGTCGGACACAGCGCGGCCCGACGGCGCGAGGACGTGCCCTGTGAGGAGGGCCGCGGGCGACAGCGTGATCTCGACGCCGCGCTTCTCCTCGCCGCTCTGCACCTCCAGGCCGGCGACCGTGCCGGTCTGCCACCCGGCTGCCTGGGCGACGAGATCGACCGGACCGGGCGCCACGTCGGTGATCCGGAAGAGCCCTTCGGAGTCGCTCCGGCTGTCCGGAGGAGCCTCGCCGAACCGCATGAAGCGGTCGCGGGACCGGAAGTCGACCCGCACGGACGCGCCCGCGATCGGCTTGCCGCCGGGGTCGACCACCCGTCCGGAGATCGTCCCCACCGCCTGCAGGACGATCCGGACCGGCCGCTCCGGCGGCACCTGGATCCCCTTGGCCTCGCCCGAGGCGTATCCGGTCCGCTGGACCGACAGGTTCACCGTGCTGCCGGAGCGCAGATCCTCGATCCGGAAGAAGCCGTCCGAACCCGACACGGCCGCCGGCTCCCCGGTCTCCGGCACCGCGGGGAAGGGGAACGGGAAGGAGCTGTCGACGGCTTCCAGCAGCTGGACAGCCGCTCCTTCGACCGGCTTGCCCGCGGTATCGACCACGGAGCCTTCGAGGACGGCGCCCGGCGCGAGGACGAGGGTGCCGAGGTCGGTGGCGCGGCTCCCCTCCGGGATCTCCAGGGTGGGAACGGTGAGCGGCGCCCAGCCGCGGCTCCGGGCGGTGAGGTCGTAGCGCCCGGCCGGCAGATGGAGCAGGTCGAAGCGGCCGTCCGCTCCCGTGACCGCCTCGAACGTATCCAGCTTTTCCGGGGCGAGAGCGGCGCGGAACCGCGCGGGACCGGTCGTCACCGACGACCGCAGGGTGACCCGTGCGCCCGCGATCGGCCGGCGGTCCGCGCCCAGGACGTGCCCGAAGGCGCTGCGGCCGCTCCGCAGCACGATGCGGAGCGGCGAGGCCGGCCGGCCACCAGGAGAGGGCGCCGACGCTTGGACCCGGGAAGGCGAGAAACCCTCCTTCGTCACGCGCAGCTCGTACTCGATCCCTCCCACCAACCCGCCCCACCGGAAGCGGCCGTCCGGACCGCTGCGCACCAGGAGGCCGCGGCTCCGGAAGAGCCGCATCAGCGAGGCCATCGGCAGGTTCTGCGGCCGGGTCTGGGAATCCGTGGTGATCTCCGCGCCGGCCACCGGGCGTCCCGCTTCGTCCACCACCACTCCCGTCACCGCCAGGTCGGGCTGGAGGGAGAGGGTCAGAGGGCCGCGCGGCCTCTCCTCGGACTTCCGGACCTCCACCAGATCGGACAGGAAATCCGGAGCCGCCGCCTGCACGGAGAAAGGTCCCGCGGCCGGGACCGGCAGGCGGGCCTCGCCCCGGGCGTCAGTCCGCTGGAATCCCCCGAAATCGGCGCTCAACCAGACCAGGGCGCCGGGCAACGGGCGGCCGTCGGTGGCGGAGACGACCCGGGCCACGGCCTCTCCGGCCGCGGGCAGGCGGAGCTCCCGCGGCGTCTGCGGCTCGCCCGGCTGGAAGGGCCGGACCCGCCCCTCCAGGCTCCGGCCGCCGGAGGCGACCAGCACGAGGGTCAAAGGGGCGCCGCCCGGCGCAACGAGATCGAGAAGGCCGCCGTCGCCGGTCATCCCCAGAAGCATCCCCTTGTCTTGCCGGACCGCCACGCCGGCCGCGGGCTTGCCGTCGGCCGCGAGCACGCGCAGCGGCACGGCCGGGCCTGAGGCCAAGCGCAGATCGACGGTCTTCGCCCGCACCTCCCTACGCTCGGCGCTCGCGAAGCCGGGGCCGGCCGCGCGCACGGTCACCGCCGCGGTCCCCGCCCGGTGCAGGACCGCCCGCCCTTGTGCGTCCGTGACCGCCCATCCGGAAGCGTTCTGCCAGGAGGAGAGCGAGGGTGCAGTGGGCTCGCCCTGCACCCGCGCGGCCGGCACGGGCTTGCCGTCGGGGCCGAGGACCCGCACCGCGAGCCCGGTATCGCGCTGCAGACGGACCGAGGGGAGATCGAGCTCGCCGGTCAGAGGCGATACCGAAGCCTCCTGGGGGACGAGCCCCTCGCCGCCGGCGACCACCGTCCACATCCCCGTGTCCGGAGCCTGCAGCTGGAAGGAGCCGTCGGCGCCGCTCTCGGCGCTCGCCACGGGCTCGGGAGCTTCCTTGCCCGCCAGCTCCAGCCGGCCGGCTGCGTAGACAGACGCGACCGGCACCAGCCGCACCCGCACCTTGGCCAGCGGGGCTCCCAAGGCATCGAGGATGCGCCCGCGGATCGGGATGCCGGCGGCGAGAACAGCCTGGGGGATGAGCCAGAGACAGGCGAGCAGCAGGACGGAGCGGGCTCGGGACATCGGACCTCCCTGAAATCTGCCCGCTTAGGATAAAGGACAACAAGGACGGCAGGGACAACCAAGGACCTCGTCCTTGCTGTCCCTGGTGTCCTTGCCGTCCTTGGAAGGGTGGGGGAACTTACGCGTGCACCGGCGCCTGCTGCGGGATGCGCAGGCGCTGGCCGGGATAGATCTCGTCGGGGTCTTTGAGCATCGGCTTGTTGGCCTCGAAGATCGCCATGTACTTGTTGGCGTCGCCATAGTGCTCCTTGGCGATCTTCGACAGCGTGTCGCCCTTCTTGACCTCGTAGTACTGGGACTCGGGCTCCTGCTTGGCGACCGTCATCCGGTCGTCGACCGAGCCGATCCCCTCATGGTTGCCGACCAGCAGGACGATCTTCTCCCGGTCCGACTGGCTTGCAGCCTGGCCGGTCAGGGTGACCTTGTCGTCGTCGACCCGGACGCCGAGGTCCTGCACCTTGAAGCCCATGCCCTCGATGACCTTGACCAGGGCCGCGGCCTTGCGGCGGTCGTTCAGCTCGCGGACCTGCTGCGGGCTCGGCCCCTGGGGCGCGGCCTCAGCGTGGGCTCCCCCTCCCGGCGCCGGCTTCTTGTCGTCGTCTCCCAGACCGAGCTTGCGGCCGACGTTCTTGGCGAATTCGATCAGACCCATGGATATTCTCCTCTGTACGTCTCGCGCGTCAGCACGCAAAACTGTTGGAGAGGAGTAGCAGCTCCCATGCCAGACAAAAAAGAAGGCGGCCTCGTGCGGCCGCCTGTGATGGAGGGAGCGGATGTTCGAGGCTCACCGAGAGGTGCTGCGCTCGGTCCTTGGGGACCCACCCGAGGGTGGGGAGCCTCACAACCCCCGCTGTCGAGTCTCAGGATAGGACGGGAAAATTACGAAACAGATTACGGCTCGACCTTTTTCGCGACGGACTGCGCCATTTTCTCCACCACCTCGTCAATCGTAAGATTCGAAGTGTCGACAAGTGTATAGGTCTCGTCGTGCGTGAGGGGGGAGTCGTCGCGGGTGCTGTCGCGCAGGTCGCGGCGAGCCAGGTCTTCGAGGACCTGCTCGTAGGTCAGCGCACGGCCGGCGGCAATCAGCTCTTCGAAGCGGCGCCGGCCGCGTACGTCGGTGCGGGCGCTCAGAAAGAACTTGTGCGGGGTTTCAGGGAAGACCCGGGTGCCGATGTCCCGCCCCTCCAGGACGCCGCCGAGCCGGTGGGCGGTCTCCTGCTGCTGGGCGACCATCCGCCGGCGGACCTCCGGGTAGGCCGAGACGGTGGAGGTGGCCTCGCTGACTTCGGGAGTGCGGATGCGCGACTCCACCGGCTCGCCGTCCAGCAGGACCTCGAATCGGCCGTCCTCGCCGGAGCGCAGGCTCACCTCGGTCCGCGCGGCGATCGCCTCGACGGCGGCGCGGTCCGCGGGATCGATTCCGCTCTCCAGAACCTTGAGGCCGAGAGCGCGGTACATGGCTCCGGTGTCGAGATAGGGGATCCCCAGCCGCCGGGCGAGCCGCTTCGAGACGCTGCTCTTGCCCACGCCCGCGGGGCCGTCGATGGCCACGATCAGGGGCCGCCCACCGCTCACGGACGCCGGCCCCGGCCGGGCCGCACACCCTTCTTCGCTGGAGACCGTTTCGCGGGAGAGCTCTTCGCCTTCTTCGGAGGCTCCCCCTGGGCCGCCCGCTTCACCGAGAGCGGCTTCTTCTTTTTCGCGGGCGCGCTCTTCCTCTCGGGAGCGGCCTGACGAGACGCCTGCTGTTGAGGGTCCTTCTTCTTTTTCGGCCGGGCAGTGATCCTGCGCAGGGTCTCGACCTCGCGCTCGGACAGCTCGCGCACGGCGCCGACCGGCAGATGCGGATCGCGCAGGGGGCCGATGGCGACCCGCCGCAGCTTCTGCACCGGGTGGCCGACGCGCAGGAACATCTCGCGGATCTGCCGGGTCCGCCCCTGAGTCAGCTCGACGACCCACCAGGTGTTGTGCCCCTCGTCGTCGTCGCTCCCCCTCCGCCGTTGCGGCCCTCTGGCCCGCCGGGCGATCCGGGCGGGGGCCGTGCGCTCTCCGTCGAGGACGATCCCCTCGCGCAGCCGGTCGAGCTCCGCCTCCGACGGCTCGCCCTTGACCTTGACCTCGTAGGTCTTGGTGCCGCCGTAGCGCGGATGCGCCACGTGCTGGGCGAAGTCCCCGTCGTCGGTCAAGAGGATCAGTCCCTCGGAGTCGAAATCGAGCCGGCCCACCGGGACGAGGGCCTTGCGCAACGCCGGGGGCACGAAATCCATCACGGTCTGCCGCTCCTGGGGATCGGAGGCCGTGGACATCACGCCCCGGGGCTTGTTGAGCAGGAGGTAGCGGTGGGGACCCTCGTGGGGCTGGACCCGCTTGCCGTCGACCTTGATGGCGTCCTTGGCCGCATCGGCCTTGTCGCCGATCCCCGCCGGCTGGCCGTTGACCGTGACCCGGCCCTCGCGGATCAGCTCCTCGGCCTTGCGCCGCGAGGCGATCCCTGCCCGCGCCAGGATGCGCTGGATGCGCTCCTGGGTCATGAGGCCTCCCCCTCCCCCTCCTGCGCCTCCTCGATCTCCGCCATCTCGCGCAGGATGCGCTCCTCGCGGTCCTCCCGTTCCCCGGGGGGCGCCACGGAGTCGAGCGTGGCCTGGGAGAGCTGGCCGTCGCCGGCGGCTCCCCCCATCCCGAACGTCTCCTCGAACTCCTCGAGCGGCGGCAGGTCGCGCAGGCTGTTGAGCCCGAAGTGCACCAGGAACTCCTTCGTGGTGCCGTAGAGGAAGGGCTTGCCGACCACCTCCTTGCGGCCGGTGATGCGGACGAGGCGGCGCTCCAGCAGGGTCTTGATCACGCCCGCGGGGCTGACGCTGCGCAGCTCCTGGATCTCCGGACCGGTGATCGGCTGGCGGTAGGCGATGATCGCCAGGGTCTCCAGCGCAGCCATCGACAGCTTGGTGCCGCCGCTCACGTCGAAGAAGCGGCGGAGCCACCCGACCATCTCCGGCCGCGTCGCGATGCGCACGCCCCCGGCCACGTCCTCGGCCATCACGCCGCGGTCCTCGCCGCCCCGGTAGCGGGCCAGCACGGCCTCCAGCGCCTCCGCCGCCGCCGCCCGCTCCTCCTCCTCGAACATCTCCAGCAGCCGGGAACGGGGAACTGGCTCGGACGAGACGAACAGGACCGCCTCGATGGCGGCCTCCATGTCGCTGCGCTCGGTCATAGCCCGATCGTCTCCCGGTCGTGCAGGTCGGCTTCGCGGGTGGTGCGGTAGAGCAGGATGTCCCCGGCCTCGGTCTGGTGGATGCGCACCAGGTTGAGCCGCGCCAGCTCGAGCACCGCCAGGAAGGCGGCGATCGCCTCGGCCCGGCAGGTGCGGGTCTTCAGATCCTGTACCAGGTCGAACGGCCGGCCGGCGTCGAGCGCGCCGAGCAGGCGGTCGAACTGGCCGCGCACCGAATACTCTTCGAGGCTGAGCTGGAGCGGCGGCGGATGCTCCCGCTCATAGCGGACCAGCGCCTGCTTGAGCGCGCCGAGGAGATCGAAGAGCGAGACCTCGCCGATGTCGATCTCCTCGTCCTCGGCGAGCTCGGGCTTGGGCAGCGGCTGCGGCTTGCGCGTCCAGATGCCCATGCGCACGCGGTCGAGCTCGGCGAGCGACTGGGCCGCCTCCTTGAGGCGCCGGTACTCCAGCAGCCGCTCCACCAGGTCCTGCCGCGGGTCCTCCTCGGGCTCCCCCTCGGCCTTGGTGGGCCGGGGCAGCAGCATCTTGGACTTCAGGTGGATGAGGAGAGCCGCCTCGTAGATGTACTCGCCCGCGACGTCGAGGTTGAGCTCCTCCAGGATCCGCAGGTACTCGTGGAACTGGTCGCAGATCACCGCCACCGGGATGTCGGTGATCTCCACCTTGTTGATCTTGATCAGGTGGAGGAGCAGATCGAGCGGTCCCTCGAAGATCGGGAGGTGCACACGCCAGGAGTCGGGCAGGAGCCCCCCTGACGGCACCGGGGCCGCCGTCTCGTCGCCCTGCACGGGATCGACCACGGGATCGAGGGGCTCGCTCATCCGGCCACCCCTGCGGCGGTCTTCGCCTGCTCGAGCGCCTTGCGGTAGTCGAGCCCCAGGGCCGAGCGGACCATGTCCATGGTCTCGGCGGTCCGCTCGCGGGCCTTCTTCGAGCCTTCGAGCAGGATGTCGAAGACCGTGTCGCGGTCGAGCTGGGCGCGGCGCCGGCGCATCGGCTCCAGGGTTTCGTTGATGATCTGGGCGAGCAGCTTCTTGTCGTCGACGCAGCCGATCTCGGCGGCCCGGCACTGGTGCGCCACCCGCTCCTGGACGTCCAAGGGTGACATCAGCTTGTGGAACTCGTAGAGGTTGCACACCTCGGGGCGGCCCGGGTCCTTGCGCGTCAGGCGCTGCGGATCGGTGAACATCTGCTTGCACTTGGCCAGAACCTCTTCGGGCGAGTCCGAGAGGTTGATCGCGTTGCCGTACGACTTCGACATCTTGCGGCCGTCGATCCCCGGCACCTTGGGGGTGGGCGTGAGCAGGATCTGCGGCTCCGGGAAGACCTCCCGGCCATACAGGAAGTGGAACCGGCGCACCAGCTCGCGCGACATCTCCAGGTGGCTCGACTGGTCCTCCCCCACCGGCACGAAGTGGGCGCGGTAGATGATGATGTCCACCGTCTGCAGCACCGGATAGCCGAGGAACCCGTAGGTCGAGAGGTCCTTGTTCTCGATCTGCTGCATCTGCTCCTTGTAGGTCGGCACCCGCTCCAGCCAGCCGAGCGGGGTGATCATCGAGAGGAGCAGGTGGAGCTCCGCATGGTCGGGCACCATCGACTGGATGAAGAGGACCGACCTCACGGGATCGAGCCCGGCGGCGAGCCAGTCGGTCACCATCTCCAGCGTGTTGTCGGCGATCTCCGAGGGATCGGCGTAGTCGCTGGTCAGGGCGTGCCAGTCGGCGGCGAAGTAGTAGCAGCGATAGCGGTCCTGGAGCTCGACCCAGTTCTTGAGAGCCCCGAAATAGTTTCCCAGGTGGATCTTGCCGGTCGAGCGCATGCCCGACAGCACGACTTTTTGTTCCGTCACGGTCATTTACCTCAGAGCTCGCTTCTCAGGCGACGAAATGGATGAGGACGGTCAAGATGCCGAACAGGAGCGGGAGCACCAACACCCCGACGACCAACAGCGCCAGAAGCATCCCGATCATAAAGCCGGAGGGGCGGATCGCCGCAAGCTTCGCCGCCCAGTCGGGAGGGAGGAGGTGGAGGGCGATGCGGCCTCCGTCGAGCGGCGGCAGCGGGATCAGGTGGAAGACGGTCAGGAATGCGTTGATCGTCACCAGGGCGGTCAGCGTGAAGATCAACGGGAAGTGCGGCGTCTCCGCATGGTCCCACTGATGGAGGAGGGCCAGAATGGACCCGTCCGCCGCCTGGAGCCCGGGCTGGCCGGTGATGCGGACGGCCGAGAGGAGAGCCACCGTTCCCAGCAGGCCGATCACGAAGCTGCAGAACGGCCCGGCCGCGGCGATCAGCAGGCCGGCGCGGTACGGCTCGCGCAGGTTCTTCTCCAAGACCGGGACCGGCCGCCCCCAGCCGAAGACCGGAGCGCCGAACAGGAGGAGGACGACCGGCAGGATGAGCGATCCGACCAGCTCGAGGTGGCGGAACGGGTTCAAGCTGACCCGGCCGAGGAGGCGGCCGGTCGAGTCGCCGCACCGCTCGGCGGTCCACGCCTTGAACGCCTCGCGGGCCGAGAGCGAGACAAGCAGGAGGAGGTACTCCATGCCCCCGGCGAAGATCCGCTGGGCATCCACTCAGGGCTCGTCCCCGGAGGTCCGCGACACCGAGGGCGGTGTCGGAGGCATGGGAGGCGCGGGCAGCGGCTCGGTGAGCCCGCGCAGCACGCCGCGCGCCTTGGAGCGGACCGCCCGCGTGTTCCCCCGCGCCAGCTCGCGCAGGAACGCCGCCGGCAGGGTCAGCAGGTTCGCCGCGATGAAGCGCAGGAGGCCCAGCGGACCCGCATGGCGGCGCACCCAGACGGCGTTGCTGCGGCCGGTGTGGAAGGTCTTGAGCGGGGTGTACGAGCCCGCCGTGGAAGCGGCCACCTTGTGCCAGATCCGGCTCTCCGGGGCATAGCGGAGGCGATATCCCGCATCGAGGGCCCGCCGGCACCAGTCCGCATCGTCCACGTTGATGAAATAGGCCGGATCGAGCGGCCCCACCCGCTCCAGGACGTCGCGCGGGATCATCAGGCAGCAGGTCGTCAGATAGGTGACGTCGCGCGCCCGGCTCCACCGCGGTCCGTCCTTCTTGCCGCGGCCGAGCTCGACCGCCACGGTCTCGCGGATGCGCAGCCGCCCGCCGGCCGCCCACAGCACGTCCGGCAGGTCGTAGTAGTAGATCTTGGGGCCGGCGCCGCCGACCTCCGGGTCCTCGCAGGCGCGGACGAGAGGCGCCAGGAAGCCGGGGTCGAGCTCGACGTCCGTGTTGAGCAGGAGCACCCAGCCGACCTCCGGGGACTCCAGGGCCTTGCGGATGCCCACCTCGTTGCCGCCGGCGAAGCCGAGGTTCTTGCCGGTCTCGAGGATCTCGAGGCCGGGCCGCGCGCGGCGCAGGCGCCCTACGGAGTCGTCGGTCGAGCCGTTGTCCACCACGACGAGGCGCAGCGCCTCGGCCCCGACGACGCGGTCGAGCGAGGACAGGGTGGCGAGCGTGTCCGCGGCGCCGTTCCAGTTGACCAGGACCACCGCCACACGGGCGTCCGGATCGCGCGGGGCCAGGGTCATCCCGCCACCTCCTGGCCCCAGCGCTCCGCCATCCCGCCACCGGCGAGACGCCGGTCGATCTCGTCGATCAAGGCCTGATTGGCGCTCAGCACGCGGGACTCCAGCCGGAGGGCCCACCCCTGGACCGCCAGGGTGACGAAGAACAGAGCGTGATGGATCCAGGGCTCAACCGCGCCCGTGGCCACCCCTCCGCCGAGCAGGAAGGTGGCGACGCCCAGAGCGACGGCGGCCAGCAGCCACGGTGCGGAGGACTTCTTGAAGCGGCTGACCTCGTCCAGATAGCTCGCTTCCAGGCCGTTCTCCTCCACCGTCTCGCGGACGGCCCGTCCGGTGATGAGCAGGTAGACCAGAATCCAGCAGTGCGAAAAGAGCTGCGCCAGACAGGAGACCAGGGCCACCAGCACATGACGCATCATGGCCGGATCGGCCGAGCCGTCGAGCAGATAGCCAAGGACGCCGGAAACCACGAAACCGAGTGTGGCCAGCGCGCCGATGATCAGCAGGGCGCGTCCCATCATGGTGGAAACCCTCGAAGACGATCAGGGACCAGGAATTGTGTCACATCCGGGCACCTGCCGCATCCATGCCGCCGCCGCATGGGCGGGGCGAAACCGTTCATCGATCCGCCGGCGGCCGGCGGCGCCGCGGCGCGCGGCCTCCGGGGGATCGGCCAGGGCAGCCGCCAGGGCGTCCGCCAGGGCCTCCGGCGCCTCGGGCGGCACGAGCCAGCCGGTCTTGCCGTCCTCGACCACCTCGGGGATGCCGCTCACCGCGCTGGCGATCACCGGCACGCCGGCCTCCATGGCCTCCAGCACCACCAGGGGCATCCCTTCGTAGATAGAAGGGACGACCAGGGCGCGAGCCCCCCGCAGGAGACTCCGAACGCAGGCGGCGTCGCAGCGGCCGAGGAAGCGGACCGCCGGTCCCAGCGAGAGCTCAGCAACCCGGCGCTCCAGGGCCGCCCGGTGCTCGCCATCCCCCGCGACCAGCAGGCGGGCCTCCGGCAGTTTCCGTAGCGCCTCCAACAGGACCTCGACTCCCTTGCGGATGCGCAGGCGGCCGACGAAGAGAAAATACCCTTCCTCCTCCGCCGCCTCTTCCACCACAGGCTCGACGGCCAGGCCACCCGTTACATTCGGCAGCACCCCCGGCCGCTCGACCTTGTAGTCGCGGCGGATCTCCTCCGCCGTGGCCGCGCTCGGCGCCAGCACCAGATCGGCCACCGAGGCGGTCAGGCTGCCGAGGAAGATCTGGAGCGGCGCCTTGAGCCAGCGGAACCGCCGTTCGACGCCTCCCGGGCGGCCCAGCACCCGGCCCGCGGCGACCAGCGGCCGCGCGGCCCGCCTCTCCTCCACGTAGCTCACCTGGAGCAGGGCCACCAGGCGGGGGACCGGGTCGAAGAGAGGCGCCACGATGGCGACGAGCAGAGCCGCCAGACCGCCGTCCGACTCGTGGACCTGCACCACATGGGGCCGGAACCGCCGCAACGCCCGCCAGACGGCCGGCACGGCGAACAGGGGGAACAGCACCTTGGGACCCGCCACCTCACCCGGTCCGCGTCCTAGGACCTCCACCACGCAACCCGCTTCCCGCAGACCGGCCGCCAACTGTAGCACCTGTTCGCCGACCCCGGAAACGTCCCGCGGCGGGAGGGTGTTGGCGACCAGGAGAACGCGGGGGGGCATCGGGGGAGTCTATCGCTCCCAGCCCACCAGCTCTGCCATCCAGCGCTCGGTCTGCCCCCGCAGCGCCTCCAGCCCGGGCTCTTCCAGCCGCCCCAGCAACTGGCGGGCGTCGTCGCGGGCGCGCTCCAGCCATTCGCGGTCGTCGGGCAGGCGGGCGAAACGGAACTGCGGCAGGCCGGCCTGACGGGTCCCGAGGAAGTCTCCCGGACCGCGGATCTCCAGGTCCGCCTCGGCGAGGACGAAGCCGTCGTTCGTGCGCTCGAAGACCTCCAGGCGGCGCTTCGCCTCGTCGGTCCGCTTGCCGTAGAGAGCGAAGCAGAGCGAGGGGCGGGCGCCGCGTCCGACCCGGCCGCGCAGCTGGTGGAGCTGGGCGAGACCGAAGCGCTCGGCGCTCTCCAGGACCATGCAGGTCGCCGCGGGGACGTCCACCCCGACTTCGATCACGGTCGTGGCCACCAGCACCCGGACCTCCCCGGCGGCAAAGGCACGCATGGCGCGCTCGCGCTCCGGAGCCGGCAGGCGGCCGTGCAACAGGGCGAAGGGCCATCCCGG
>DASPXX010000333.1:0-5605 GCA_035637095.1 Thermoanaerobaculia bacterium | reverse complement strand
TGCGCGGCAGGATCTTCGAGGGGAGGGTGGCGCGCGAGGAGCTGGACGAGGTGCGCAAGCGCCTGCGGGTCACCCAGGCCGTGCTCGTGGAGGGCAAGCACCGGGTGCGCATCTACGAGCCTTCGGGGGTCGCGCCGGCCGGGTTCGAGCCGGTGCCGGCGACGCTGGAGGACGCTTATCTCCTGCTGATGCAGGACGTGGCCGCCGCTCCCGTTGCCGAAGAAGAGCAGGCCGCGGCCGCCGGAGCGGGCCGATGAACGGCCTTTCCCGCGCCGGCTCGGTCTACGGCCTCGAGCTGGGCTTCACCCTCAGGCGGCCGCTCTTCTGGTTCCTGCTCCTCCTCGTCGTGCTCCTGAGCTGGGGCATGTCCACGGGCAGCGTGCAGATCTCGTCGGGCGACGCGTCGGTGGGCGGCCAGCGGGCGTGGATCACCTCGGAGTTCAGCGTCGCCTTCATCCTGACCATCATGGTCGCCGCCATGCACGGCTTCTTCCTCTCCATCGCCGCCGGCACGGCGGTGGTGCGCGACGACGACAGCCGGATCGGCGAGCTCCTGCACTCGACCCTGCTGCGGCCGGGCGAATACGTATGGGGGAAGTTCCTGGCGATCCTCACCGGCTTCCTGCTCGCCCTCCTCTGCCACCTGCTGTTCATGATGTTCTTCAACCACGTGGTCCCGAACCCCGATGCGGTGGAGGTCCGGGGGCCGTTCGAGGTGGCCAACTATCTGCGGCCGGCCCTCATCTTCGGCGTGCCGATGCTGCTCTTCGTGGCCGGCGTCTCGTTCTGGCTCGGCGAGCGCTTCCGCCGGCCGCTGGCGGTTTTCCTCTTCCCGATCGCGATCCTCCTGGCCTGCATCTTCTTCCTCTGGGACTGGGCGCCCACCTGGCTCGATCCGCGGATCGACCGCATCCTCATGTGGCTCGACCCCGCGGGGTTCCGCTGGCTGAACCAGACCTGGATCAAGCTCGACCGCGGCGCCCGCTTCTACAACACGACGCGCATCGGGGTGGACGCCGCGTTCGTGGCGTCGCGGACGGTTTTCGCCGCGCTGGGCCTCTCCGGCGTGGCGCTCTCCCAGAGGCACCTGGCGCGGAGCCTGCGCGGCGCGCGGGTCTCCCGCGCCGAGCGCGAGCGCGTCCGGCACCGCGCGCCCCGCGCCGCGGCCGAGGCGGCTCTCCTCGGGGCGCGGGAGGCTGAGATGCCGGGACCCCTCGCGGGTCTGGGCATGCGCATCGCGTCCACCGGGTTCTTCGCCGGCACCTGGCGCATCGCGCGGACCGAGCTGAGCAACCTCCTGGCCGCGCCCGGCCTCTATCTCTTCGCCGCCCTGATCCTCCTGCAGACCCTGGGGAACAGCCTGGTGAACCTGGGACCCTTCCAGACCCCGATGCTCCTGACGCCGGGCCAGCTCGCGGTGCAGACGAGCGGCACTCTCAGCTTCCTGCTCGTCCTCCTCCTCATGTTCTACACGGTCGAGTCGATCGAGCGGGACCTGGGCTCCGGCTGCGCGCCGATCCTCTATGCCACGCCGATCCGCACGGCGTCCCTCCTGTTCGGCAAGGCGCTGGCCAACAGCGTGGTGGGCCTCTTCACGGTGGCGGCGACCTTCCTGGGCTGCGCCATCGCCCTCCTGGTGCAGGGCAAGGTGGGGTTCGACCTCCGGCCGTTCCTGCTCGTCTGGGGCCTCCTGCTGACCCCGACCTTCCTCCTCTGGACCTCCTTCATCACGGCGGTCCGCGCGGTCACCGGCCAGCGCTATGCCACCTATGCGATCGGCCTGGCGGTCGTCTTCTTCACCTCCTACAAGCTGATCGTCCGCGAGGTGAACTGGGTGGGCAACTGGCCGCTCTGGGGAGCGCTCCACTGGTCCGACATGGGCGGCTTCCAACTCGATGCCCGGGCCCTCTTGCTCAACCGGCTGATGGCCCTCGGCCTGACCGCCCTCTTCACGGTGATCGCCGTGCAGGCCTTCCAGCGCCGGCAGTCCGACGCCATCGTCACCATCCACCGGGTGGCTCCCCGGCAGCTCGGCCGGACGGCGTTGCGCCTCGCCCCGGTCCTCGCCGTGCCGCTCGTCTGCGCCATCGCGCTCTATCTGACGGTGCAGGACGGCTTCCAGGGGAAGTCCTATGAGAAGAAGGGGCGGGACTACTGGAAGAAAAACCTCGCCACCTGGCTCGACGCTCCGGAGCCGGCGCTCGCCCACGTCGACCTCGACCTGCGCTTCGAGCCCGCGCGCCGCTGGTTCCGCAACCAGGGGACCTACGAGCTGATCAACGACCGCGACGCTCCGCTCTCGCGCTTCGCAATGACCGGCGGCTTCCACTGGAAGAACGTGAAGTGGACGCTGAACGGCAAGCCGTACAAGCCCGACGACCGCGCCGGGCTCTGGGTCTTCACGCCGCCGGGGCCGTTCCCGCCCGGCGAGCGGCTGCGCGTGGGCTTCCAGTTCGAGGGGACCTTCCCCGAGGGGGTGACGAAGAACGGCGGCCGCACCATGGAGTTCATCCTTCCGGCCGGCGTGGTGCTGACCAGCTTCACCCCGAGCTTCACGCCGGTCATGGGCTACGTCGAGGAGATCGGGCGCAAGGAGGACGAGAACGACTACGAGCCGCGCGACTATCCTCCCGACTTCTACAAGGGGAAGACCGACGCGGGCTTCGGCCTCAACCGCTCGTACACGACCCGCATCCGCCTCACCGGGCCGGCCGAATACACCTGGAACTCGGTCGGCACCAAGACCGGCGAGACGGTGGCGAAGGGGTTGCGCACCGCGGTCTGGGAGAGCGACCGGCCGGTCCGCTTCTTCAACGTGGTCGCCGGGCGCTGGCAGGAGCGGCGGGGGCACGGGACGGTCATCTATTACTACCCGAAGCACACCTACAACATCGACGAGATGAGCGCGGCGCTCGACGCGGCGCGGCAGTGGTACTCGGCGTGGTTCCACCCGTTCCCCTGGCGCGAGCTCAAGCTCTCCGAGTTCCCCAACCTGGACACCTACGCCCAGGGTTTCCCGACCAACATCACCTTCTCCGAGGGGATCGGCTTCCTCACCAAGAGCGACATCAAGACCGACGCGGCCTTCGTGGTCACCGCCCACGAGAGCGCCCACCAGTGGTGGGGCAACCTGGTGACTCCGGGCAAGGGCCCGGGCGGCGACATCCTTTCGGAGGGGATGGCCCACTTCTCGACGCTGCTCCTCCTCGAGCAGATGAAGGGGCCGCGGGCGCGCATGGAGTTCGCCAAACGGATCGAGGAGAGCTACGGCGACGACCGGCGCGTCGACGCGGAAAAGCCGCTCGTCTGGACCGACGGCTCGAAACCGGGCGACACCACGGTCACCTACGACAAGGGGGGCTGGGTCTTCTGGATGCTTTTGGACCACATGGGACGGGAGCGGGGTCTGGCGGGCCTCAAGCGGTTCATCGCCGACTGGGGGGACAAGCCCGACCATCCGGTGCTCCAGGACTTCCTCGCCACCATGCGTCCCTTCGCGGCCGATCCGGCGGCGTACGACGCGTTCACCAAGCAGTGGTTCCACGAGGTGGTCGTCCCCCAGTACGAGCTCTCCGGGGCGCGCAAGGAGAAGAGGGCGGAGGGCTGGGAGGTGGTCGTCAAGGTGAAGAACGCCGGCACCGGACGCATGCCGGTCGTGGTCGCGGCGGTCCGCGGCGAGCGCTTCACCGACGACGGCAAGCCGAAGGCGGGCTACCGGGAGGCCCGGACGCCGCCGGTGGTGCTCGGCGCGGGCGAGGCGAAGGAGGTGCGCATCGCCTGCCCGTTCGAGCCCGAGCGCGTGCTGGTCGATCCGGACGTCCGGGTCCTTCAGCTGCGGCGCAAGAATGCGGTGGTGAAACTGTAGATGCTTGAGGGTCTATGGTATTCTCCTGCCAAGCTTCTGTGCGCCGGGCGTTGCCTTTTGCCCACGAAATGAGCAGAGGGAGTGCCACGGTTACCCGGGCCTCGCGGCACCTGAAAGGAGTAGGTGGACCGCGCTAGGCGCGAAAGGAGAATCTGATGGAGCTCCCAAACGTTCGCCGTGCTCTCGCCGCTCCGGCGATCGCCGCCCTCCTGGGCCTCGCCGGTGCGTACCCGGCCGCCGCCGACGACTCGGGGCTGATCGAGCGGAGCCTGCGCTGGCTCTCCGGGCTGTGGGCCGTGGACGATCCCGCTGCGCTGGCCGGCCCCGAAAGCGGCGGCCCGGCCCCCGTCTGGATGATGGAAACGATCGACAAGGGCGCGGGCTACGACCCCAACGGCGGCTCCGTGATCGTCCCGCCGCCGACAGGCGAGAATCAGTAGGAACCATGAGTTTTTCTTTTTTGTTGTGATCTTGGGAAGGAGAAACGATGATCGGACACCCTGACCGTGCGACCCTGGAGGCCTTCCTGTACGGCCTCCTTCCGGCAGGCCAGCAGAAAAGCGTGCTGGCGCACCTGTTGGGTGGTTGTACGAGCTGCCGGGAGAGCATGGAGCCGCTCGCGGACGCCATGTTCTGCCCCGGAGGCTCCGAGACGGAGCTCACCCTGGAGCAGGACGCCGCCTACGACGCCGCGATCTCCGCGGCCTTCGCCAAGGCTCTGGTCTGGCACCAGGAGAGGAAGGCGCCGCGCGAGGACGTCGCGGCGAAGATCCAGAGCCTCCTGGGCGGGGAGGTCCCCGCCGCGGCCGGCTTCTGGAGCTGGAGCCTCTGCGAGACCCTGATGGAGCGCAGCCGCGAGCTGCGGCACGAAGATCCGCAGGGCATGCTGCGTCTCGCCGGCCTCGCACGCCAGGCGGCGGAGCGGGTCGACCCGGCGGAGCGCGGAGCGCGCGAGACCGCGGACCTCTGTGCCCGCGCCTGGGCCGAGCTCGCCAACGCCTGGCGCGCTTTCGACGACCTGCCGCAGGCCGAGGCGGCGATGACCCAGGCCGTCGAGCTGCAGGCCGTGGGGACCGGCTCCGATCTCCTGCTCGCCCGCCTGGCCGACCTCTCCGCCTCGCTCTTCTGCGACCAGCGGCGGTTCGCCGAGGCCTTCCAGATGCTGGATACGGCGCACACCCTGTATCAGCAGCTGGGCGCCGGCCACGATGTCGCGCGCGTCCTGGTGATGAAGGGCCTCTACACCGGCTACGCGGGCAATGCGGAGGAGGGTCTGCAGATCCTCCTCCAGGGTCTCGCCGCCATCGACCGCGACCGCGACCCGCGCCTGGCGTTCTACGCGCTCCACAACATCCTCCTGTTCCGGGTCGAGCTGGGCGAGTTCGAGGAGGCGCAGCGCCAGCTGAAGAGAATGCGGCCGCTCTACCAGCGCCACGGGGGAGCCAGCGAGTGGGTGAAGCTGCGCACCATCGAGGGCAAGATCGCCGCCGGGTTGGGCGACCTGCCACGGGCCGAGGGGCTCTTCCGCGAGGTGATCCGCGGTCTCGATGCCGCCGGCTTGGGCTATCAGGCGGCGATCATCGCTCTCGATCTCGCCGCGGTCTGCCTGCGGCTCGGCAAGCAGGCCGACGTCCGCCGGCTGGTGGGCGAGATGGTGGCGACGTTCCGCTCGGTGGGCGTCGAGCGCGAGGCCATGGCCGCCCTGGTCATGCTCACCGACGCCGTCGAGCAGGACCGGGC
>DASPXX010000332.1:0-3908 GCA_035637095.1 Thermoanaerobaculia bacterium | reverse complement strand
AGCCGCTGGGTCTGCGAACGCTCGGCCAGCTCGGCTTGAAAGATGCCGGATTCACCACCGGCGGCTTCAAGCCCGCGCATTTTCCGCTGGTGGCAGCCTGGCGCGGCGACCGCGTGTATCTGGCGGACGGCGGCGGCCTGGGCGTGATCGACGCCGCCGATCCGCGGCAGCCGCGCCTGCTGGTGCGGGACCGGTGGCCGCAACCGGCGATCGATGTGACGGTTTCCGGCGAGGAGCTGGACGTCCTCCGCGCCGGCTCGCAACCGGCGGTGGTCCGATACCGTCTGGACGGCTCCGGCCTGCCCGCGCCGATCGGAATCTGGACTCTCCCCGCCGGTCATCATCCGGCGGCGATCGCCCGCAGCGGCGTGAACGTTCTGATCACTCAACACGAGCGCGGCTGGCAGACCGTGCCGCCGACCGACTTTTCACCGCTTTCCGCCAACTGATCCACCGACCCAAGGAGCCTCCTCATGAAACCGCAGACCACGCTGTTGACTCTGATGATGCTGACCGTTCTGGGAGCCGGCGCCTGCAAGCACCAGGCCCCGGCGGACGAGACCGCCAGCACACCGGCCGCCGAGACGGGTGCGGCGGCCACGCCGCAGGCCGCTCCGGTCAAGTACCGCGTCGAATTCACTCCGCTGTGGACGAAGGCCAATTTCCCGTTCGAATATCCCGACACCTCGTTGATCCACAAGCCGCATTTCTCCGGCCTGATCGGCACCGCGCACAACGCCAACTACCACATCTTCGTACCCGGCCAGATGCCGACCCCGGGCCTCGAACGGTTGTCGGAGGAAGGCAAGCACGATCCGCTCGATTCGGAGATCAACGCCGCCATCGCCGCCGGCAATGCGCTGGCGTTGACCGAGTCCGATCCGCTGAAGGACTTCTCGCAGACCGCCCAGACGGAAGTGACCGTGGACGATGCGCACCCGATGGTCTCCCTGGTCGCCATGATCGCCCCCAGCCCGGACTGGTTTGCCGGCGTCTCCGACGTCGACCTGAGGGAGAACGGCGCCTGGGTGTCCAGCAAGACGGTGGACGTCAATCCCTGGGATTCCGGTGGCGACGACGGTACGACCTACCTGGCCGACGACAAGAACACCGACCCCAAGAAGCCCACCACCATGAACACGAGCAAGCACTTCGAGAAAGACGGCAAGACCATGCCGGTGGCCCGCATCACCTTCACCCGCATGTGAGCGCCGCCCGGCTGAGATTCTCCTTTCCCTCGTCCCACTACCCAGGATGAGAACCTCGAAACGAGGGAAAGGAGACAAGACAAATGAGCAATCTGTTCGTCCTGCCCAACCTGAGCTCGCAGAACCGCCTGAGCGCCGTCCATCTGATGGGTGGAGGTGCGTTCACGGAAGCCGCGCCGGCCGCGGGCGCGCCCGTGGAAGACGTCATCGCCAATGCCGCGAACGCGAACAACGCGGTCCTCGCCTACTCCCGCGGGCTGGCGTCGACCAAGCTGCCGTTCGTTCCGAATTCGCCGGCCTGGTACACCAAGTTCACTGAGAAGTACACGCAGATCGGTGCCAATGCCATGTACTGGCAGGAGAGCATCTCTCCGCGCCTCATCGGCATTCCGAGGACCATCGTGAGCTACGGCGGGCTCTTCGAGCTCAAGGCGTCCCTCCTGTCCCAGTATCTCGACCAGCTCATCCTCGATCCGAAGAACGAGACCGCGCGCAGGATGCTCCGCGACACCCTGTTGGAGATGATCCGGGACATCGACCGCCAGCAGAACCTCGTGACCACCTTCGACAAGGACCTGAACGGCTTTTCGAACACCTTGAATACCGACGCCGACATCATGTCCGGTTGCGTGCGGGACGCCATGAAGGAGATCGGCCAGGATCAGAAAAAGATCGAGGCGCTGCAGAAGAGCATCGCGGACCTCAAGAGCGAGCTCGCCACCTGGAACAAGGTGATCATCGGGGCGGGGCTCGGCGCCGGAGTCAGCATCTTCATCGGCTGCGTCGGCCTGGTGCTCGCCGCGGCGTTCGGACCGATCGGCTGGCTCGTGGTGGGGCTGGGCGTGATCGGAGCCGTCGGCGGGTTCGCGACGATGATCGCAGCCATGGTGAAGATCCGGCAGCTCAGCAACGAGATCGATTCCACGAGCGCGGATCTCGGCCGGACGCAGCAGCGGGTCCTGGCTCTCCAGTCGGTGCAGACGAACGTCGAGACCCTGATCCGGCTCAGTACGACCGCGCAGGGGGAGATCGGCAAGCTCATCACCGCCTGGAGCCTCCTGAAAGGCGGCATGCAGAAGGTCGCCGACGACCTCGGCAACGCGAACAAGAAGTTCCAGGCCTCGCAGTTCGTCGACATGCGGTCGGACATCACCAAGGCCAAGAGCGACTGGAAGGATCTCTCGGCTCTGGCCGAGAAGTTCACCAAGATCGACATCAAGGTGGAGGAGAGCACCGCGGTCATCGGCGACCGGAAGGCCGCCTGATCGATCACGCCCTCCCGGCGCACCCCGCGAGCCTCCGGATGCCGGTCACGGCGCCGGGGGCTCGCGGCGCGGCGCCTCGATCCCCAGCCACTCCGCGACCCGCTTCGCCACCTCGGCGTTGTGAACCGTTCCCGCGTTCCCCTTGCGCAGCCCGGCGCCGAGAGCGAGATAGATGCTGTTCAGGGCCGGATCTCCACCCGCGTCGCTGTTGAGATTGCCGTGCATTCCATAGGTCGTGGCGGGCAGGGCGGCCTTGCCTTCGCGCAAGCCGCCGTTCTGGAACGAATAGCCCGGAGCCGCGAAGAGGATCAGGTCGCCGCTGTTCGGGTGGTCGAGCCCGATCTCTCCGGCGTCCTCGCGCAGGACGGCGCGGGCGATGGGCCGGGCGCCTTCGAGGGTCCAGTCCGCGAAGAAGGAACGCAGGTCGGCGAGGAGCCGCGCGCGGTCCGGCGCATCCGGCCGGACGTAGATGTGGGCGGCGCCGGCGTTGACCGCCCAGGCCGTCGTCCCCTCCTCCTGGATCTTGCCGTCGGTATCGGCCAGCAGCCCCTTCTCCCGCAAGAGGACGTTGGGATCGATCACGGTGTGGACCGGCAGCATGCCGTGGTCGCTCACGATGACGATCCGCGTATCGCGGAGGTCGACCACCCGCAGGAGGGCGGCCAGCTCGCGGTCCACCGCCTGCCAGACGCGGAGGCGGGCCTGGGCGAAATCGGCGCGCCGTTGCGTCGTAAAGCCGGCCTGACGCGGGTCCTCGAGCAGGAGCTGGTGCCCCGCCTCGTCGATCGTCGGGAAGTAGCCCATCAGGAGGTCCCAGTCGTCGCGGGCGGCGGCGAAGCGCAGGGCGGCGCCGAAGAACCCCGTGAAGCGCTCGGACTGCTCGACCCAGGTGGCGAGATCGATGCCCGGCTTCCCCTGCCAGGTGGCGGAGAGCCGGCTGTCGTCCGGCGGCCCCGGCCACTGCAGGCCGCTGTCGGCAAATTGCCGGGCGAAGGCTTCCGGGTAGCCGGCGTTGGCGTACACGCCGTTCAGGTAGACCCGGGTCGAGGAGAGGTCGGGCGCGAGCTCCAGGACCTTGATCTGGCAGATCCGGCTCTCCTGGCCGGAAGCCGCCGCGCAGGGGAGGCTGGCCCAGTCGCCCGGCACGAGCGCGTCACGCTCGCCTTCGGTGAGCGGGACGAGCGCGTCGTAGGCGGTCTTCCGGTCGTTCGTATGGTCGATCGCGGCGATCTCGAAGCCGCGCGGTGCGATGCGGGCCACGAGGACCGGTGCGAAGCTGCGGACTCCCTCGAGGCGCGGATCGGCCGCGGCGACCGGGCTCCACGCGTCCCGGCCGAGATCGGCGAGCGCGGGCTCCTGCTCGGCGGTATTGACGTAGATGAGCCCCCAGTCCGCCGTCCGCCTCGCCCCCTTGCCGTCGGCGCCGGGCCAGGTG
>DASPXX010000331.1:0-25950 GCA_035637095.1 Thermoanaerobaculia bacterium | reverse complement strand
TCGCCGGTGAGCTCAGCGAAGCCGGCCAGGTGGCTTCTGACGCCAAGGCCGCCCTGGCGAGCCGCTACCGGGTGACCGGCTTCAGCCTGCGCGATGATGGCGGCTCCAGCGTCACCGCCTTGTGGAACCCGCCGCCGGCTCCTCCGGACTTTGCGCGGGTGACGTATTCGGTGGTGTCACCGGGCGGAGAGGTGCTGCCCGTGCCCGTGGGCCAAACCTCGCTCTCGATCGCGGAGGTGCAAGTCGCGCCGGGAACGAGCGTCACCGCGAAGATCCGGGCCAACGTGGCAGTCATCAGAGACGCGGCTTTCGTCTCCGTCCAGGTGGTCTCGACCGCACAGGTGGTCATCTCCCAGCCACCCGCCGTCTCCGGCCTGGCCGCTCGTTGGGACGTCGCCGCGGATACGCTCACTCTGCGCTGGTCAGGCCCGCCGGAGTCGACCACTGCCACGTACGACGTCCGTCTGACAGAGACGCCGGGCGACGCGCCGCTGCTCGAGCGCACCGGGCTCGTGCAGACCGCGCTCACCGCCACCGCCACCGGCCTCCGCACCGGCATGGTGTACACGGCAGAGGTGCGGGCAGTCGAGACCACGGTGCGCGGCGCATGGATTGCGGTAGACGTCGTTCCATGGGTACCGCCCGCGATCCTGGCGCCGGCCGAGCTGGCCGCCCAAGCCCATGCGCGAGGCGACACCGCGGCGGCGGCGGCGGGCGAGCTGGTCGGCTTCTACGCGGATCTCGACTTCGCGCGCCTTCTCTCCACGCTCGCGGCTGCCGGGTGGCCGGCGGTGGAGGCGGCCCCCGCGGCGCGTCAGCAGCGGCCCGAGCCGGATACGGGCAAGGCTGCCCAGGTCATCGCCGCCAGCTATGCGGGGATTGCAAGGGAGGAGATGAGGCAGGCGCTCCTGGCCTGCGGCTACACGGCCGCGGACGTGGACACCGCGCTGGTCTCCCTCTTCGGCGGCCCGATCACGGCGTGGATCGGCACGTACCTCGCCAGCACTGATTTTTTGAGCAGCCCCTTGAACCCACTCGTCATCGCAGCCGATGGCACGCTCACCGTCGGGGGCCTGACTGTCGGGGGCCAGCGCGTGTCCTACGCGTGGGACAGCCGGAGGAACGTGCTCTCGTGGGGCTGGCAACCGTTGGGAGGCATCTCAACGAGAGCCAGCATCACCTTTTTCGGGATCGGCGCGGACCGCCACTTCAACGGCACGTGCGAGCGCGTGTTCCCGGGCCGCACGGAGCCCCGCAAAGAGGGCTACATGGGCACCCTGAGGCGCTGAGAAGAGAAAACGACGAGATGGACGTCGTCATCGGCCGGCGAGCTCGCCGCCGACCCAGCATTCGACGGTGAAGACCTTGCTGTGGTCGGGCCCGGCCGCGCCGGTCAGGCGGTATTCGGGGAGATCCCAGCCGAGCGCCTGGGTGACCTCCTGGAGCTGGGTCTTGGGTCGGCGGCGAGGCCGGCCTCCTCCAGCATGGGGAGGATCACGTTGCGCGCCCTCGGGCGGGAACGGTGGCAAAGACCGCGGCCGAGAGGCGACCGCGGTAAGGTTGAACCTGCCGCCAGGGATGGCAGGCTGGCCCACAGGGGAGCGGGAGCTTGTTCCGGTGAGAGCGAGTCTCACTCCTTTGAAGGAGAGCGTCACCGCGGTGATGGAGAGCATCACTCCGGTGAGCGGGAGCTCGACTCCGGTGAGAGCGAGTCTCACTCCAGTGAAGGAGAGCGACACTGCGGTGATGGAGAGCATCACTCCGGTGCGCGGGAGCTCGATTCCGGTGACGGCGAGTCTCACTCCAGTGAAGGAAAGCTTCACCGCGGTGATTGAGAGCATCACTCCGGTGAGCGGGAGCTCGACTCCGGTGACGGCGAGTCTCACTCCAGTGAAGGAAAACGGCACCGCGGTGACGGCGAGCATCACTCCGGTGAGCGGACCAAAGAGAGGGGGCGTGGCTTGTGGCCACGCCCCCATCGGAACCACCAAACGCGGGGACTACTCGTTGACCGGTGGTGCCGGCGGCTCCGCCGGAGTGGGGCTCGGCTCCACAGGCTCGCCGTCCACCTCGACCAGCTTGATCCGCGGCCGGCTGCGGAAGGGCTGCTGGCCGAACTCCACCAGCTTCTCCGACCGGTTGCCGTAGTGCTGCCGGACGCCGACATCCACGAAGGTCAGCAGCTTCTGCGCGTCCCGGTTCAGCGCCGCGAGACGCTTCGAGACCCCCTGCTTGGCCGCGGTCAGGCTCGCCTGCTGCGCCGTGAGACTCTTCATCTCGGCCACAGTCGCAGCGACCAGTTGCCGGGGCACTTCCAGGTGGGGAATCTCCGCGATGTTTGCCGCCAGTGCCTGGCTCCGCAGCTCGAGCTCCTTCAGAACGATCGCCGGGATTTTTCCTGCCATGTTTTTCCTTTTCTCCTTTCTTGGTAATGAGGCCCTACCCGAGCTGCTCAGCGAGGTCGAGAACGCGCGCCATGGACTCCTCCTGTACCCTATCCGCCTTCAGCTCCTGGACGGTGTTCTGCTCAGTCATTCGAGCTCCTCCTTTCGGGTCACCCACCGCCTCCATGGCAGCGGGCAGGCACGCTACCTAATGCGTGCCAGCGGAGACATTGTAGGTAACACAGCCGATCCATGTCAAGTACCGACGCAACCCCCAGGGGACCGACAGTACGAGACCCGTTACCGCGGTACACTCCAGGTCATGGCCAGAGAGGATGAGAGAGCCATATCCGGCGGGCTCGGCCGGTTAGGGCTGGGGTCGAGATCGCCTACTTCTTCGGCAGGCTCGGGATCTGCGCCAGGGCCTCGGCGGCGGCTTTCTGCTCGGCCATCTTCTTGCTCGGCCCTTCGCCCTGGCCGGCGAGCTCGCCGCCGACCCAGACTTCGACGGTGAAGACCTTGCTGTGGTCGGGACCGGTCGCCGCGGCCAGGCGGTAGTCGGGGAGGTCCCAGCCGAGCGCCTGGGTGACCTCCTGGAGCTGGGTCTTGGCGTCGGCGGCGAGGCCGGCCTCCTCCAACATGGGGAGGATCACGTTGCGCGCCGCCTCCAGACCGCCGTCCAGGTAGACGGCGCCGAACACGGCTTCCATGGAATCGGCGAGGAGGGACGCCTTGGTGCGGCCTCCGGAGCGGTCCTCGCCGACGCCGATCCGCAGGGTGGGACCCAGGTCGATCTTCTCGGCGTGGTGGGCCAGGGCCGGCCGGCTGACCAGCTGGGCCTTGCGCTTGGAGAGCTCGCCTTCGGGGAGCTCCGGATGGTTCTGGTACAACCACTCGGCGGTGATCATGCCGAGGATGGCGTCGCCCAAGAACTCCAGGCGCTCGTAGTGCTCGGGGATGCCCTGCTCGTTGGCCCACGAGCGGTGCGTGAGGGCGAGCTCCAACAGGTCGGCGCGCTTGAACCGGTGCCCCAGGCTCTTTTCCAACGACGTGGCAGGACGTCGGCCGAAGATCACAAAGAATATGCTATCACGGGATAGGAGAGAGGGCTCTCACCTTCGCCCGAACCGCCGCTCCAGATCTGAATCCGGCATCTGCAGAACGATCGGCCGGCCGTGAGGGCAGGCGTAGGGCTGCTCCGCGGCGAAGAGCTCGGCGACCAGGGCCTCCATTTCGAGCGGCGCCAGCGGGTGATGCATCTTGACCGCCGCCTTGCAAGCGAGGCTCGCGGCCAGGGCTTCCAGGATCCGCCGGCGCAGGTCCTCTGCGGCAGCCCCTTCGTGATCACCGCCGGCGAGGGCGCGCAGCAGGGGCTCCGCCTCTCCGGACGTGAGGACCGCAGGGACGGAGGTCAGGGCCAGCGTGTTGCCCGAGAGGGCGGCCAGGCCGAAGCCGCAGGCATCCAGGGCGGGCGCCAGCTCCAGGAGACGCAGCCGCTCGGCCGGTGAAAACTCGAGGAGCGGCGGGGTCAGCAGGTGCTGAACGGGCGTCATCTCGGCGGCCAGGGAACGGCGCAGGCGCTCGTAGAGGATGCGCTCGTGCGCCACGTGCTGGTCGATCAGGTAGAGACCATCCGGCCCTTCGAGCAGGATCAGCGTTCCCTTGTACTGACCCAGCAGCCGGAACGGCCGCGCCTCGCCGCTCCGGCCGGAGAGCGGCACGATCGGCCGCTGCACCGGCGCGTAGGACGGCGCCGCCAGACGCTCTCCGCCCGAGGAGGCCCCCGTCACCTGGACCGGAGTCTCGGCCGGAAGGCGATCCCGTTGCCAGGCCTCGGGCTGCGCCATCTGGCCGAGCCCCTGCCAGGCGAAGGGGACGTAGGGCTCGGACGCCGGTGTGCGCAGCGGAGCCGCCTCCTCGCCACGGGCGCGCTCCAGGCCCCGGCGGATCGCGTCATAGATCCGGTCGATCAATCCCGGGTCCCGGAAGCGGACCTCGGCTTTCTGGGGATGGACGTTGACGTCGACGTCCTCGGGCGGGATGTCGAGGAAGAGGACGAGGGCCGGAAAGTCCTCGCTCTTCCACTCCTCGCGAACGGCGCGGTAGAAGGCGGCGAGGACGGCGCGGTCGCGCAGCAGGCGCCGGTTGACGAAGACGAGTTGGCGCCGGCCGCGGGCGGTTTCGGGGTCGCCCACGAAGCCGGAGATCCGCTCGCCGTCCCTCACCGCTTCCAGGAGTCTGTCTGCGGGAATCTCGACCAGGTGGCCGGCGAGCTCGCTCCCGAAGACCTGGCCGATGCGCTCCAGGGGCCCGGCCGCGCCGGCTGGCAGCACGTCGAGCAGGATGCGCCCTTCGTGAAGGACGAGGAAGCGGACGTCCGGCCGCGCCAGCGCATAGCCCTGGACGACCTCCAGGCAGCGGCGCAGCTCGGTCTGGGGCGACTTCAGGAACTTGCGGCGGGCGGGGACGTTGAAGAAGAGCGAGCGGATGTCGAGTGTGGTGCCGCGCGGCCGCCCGTGCGGCTCGACGATGCGCACGCGTCCCCCTTCGATCGAGACGCGGTGGCCGTCGCCGGCTTCTTCCGCGGTGGTCAGCTCGACGCGCGCCACCGAGGCGATGGAGGCGAGAGCCTCGCCACGGAAGCCGAGGGTGGCCACCCGCTCCAGGTCGTCGAAGCTGGCGATCTTGCTCGTGGCGTGGCGGTCGAAGGCGAGGAGGGCGTCGTCCCGTCCCATCCCCGAGCCGTCGTCGGTGACCTGGATGCGGGCCTTCCCCCCGTGCTCCAGCTGGATCTCGATCTCGCTTGCGCCGGCGTCGAGCGCATTCTCGACCAGCTCCTTGACCACGGATGCCGGGCGCTCGACGACCTCACCGGCGGCGATCTGGCTCGCCAGGTGATCGGGGAGGAGATGGATGCGGGCCATGGGGGAGGATTGTACAGTCCTCCCGGCACGCCTTTCTGTTACTTCGGCCGCGGACCGCGGTCGCCGCCGGAGCCTTCGGTTGCCCAGGTGAAGGAATCGACCCGGTTGGAGGTGCTGCGGCCCCCGGAATCGGAGGTGCTCACGGGCTGCGCCTCCTCAGGGCTCTGCGCTCGCGGCTTCTCTCGGTCGACGACATGCATCGCGGCTTCTTCCGGGCTCGGCTCTTCCTCGCCGGCCGGGTCGCCGTCGCCGTTCGACTCGTAGCTCTTGTCGGAGTGCCCCGGATCGTAGTGTCCGCCGACCCCCTGGCTTCCGTGGTAGATGTCTTTGCTGTAGCCGTAGCTCCGCTCTGAATCGTCCATTCCAGCCTCCTTCCCGAGCCGACGGCTCGCTGGAAAGAACCTGGTGCAAATGGCAGGCCGGGCCCTCTACAGCGGCGCGAGCTCGTAGCTCGGATTGTACAGCTCCACGCGGCGGCGGGCGACGATCAGGGTATTGCCCCAGGCGCGGCGCCAGAGGGGGACGAGCCGCAGGACCTTGCGGTAGAGGCCGCGCGCGCCACCCGGCTCGGGAGAGTGCGGGAGGGTGCGGTGCTCCAGGATCTCCAGGCCGGCGGCGCGCAGGAAGCGGACGAGCTGCCAGGACTGGGTGACATGGACCGCGTCGGCGTCCGGAACATACCCCTCGGTCAGGACCCGCGGCTCGGGGACCGTGTCGAAACGGTGCCGGCGGTCGACGAAGGACCGGAGCTGGCGAGCGAGGCGGCGGGCCGCCACAGAGAGGCGCCGCGCCGGATCGAGGCTCGGCGGCATCTCGTAGGGGAGATCCCAGGCGGAGCCGACGAAGAGCAGGAGACCGCCGGGGCGGACGATCCGCGCCGCCTCCAGGAAGGTCCTGCCAGGGTCGTGGAAGTGCTCCAGCGCATAGGTGGAGAGGACGGCGTCCACGCTCTCCGAGGCGAACGGCAGCTGGGCCCCGTCCCCCCGCACGCGCAGCCCCGGCCGTCCCTGCTCGTCCGCCATGACCAGGGCCGCGGTCGAGACGTCGAATCCGATGTAACGGCAGCCGCGGGGAATCCAGAGCGCGTTCTCGCACGAGCCGCACCCGAGGTCGACGATCCTCTGGCCATCCTGCAGATGGCCGAGGAGGAGACGGCGCTCGGGCGTTGCCTCGGGATTGGCTGCCGCGGCCTGCTCGTAGTAGGCGCGGCTGCTGTCCCAGAACGCGGCGAGCCGCCGCCGGTTGTCACTCTCAGACGCGGGCATCGCGGGGAATCTTACCCCGCCCTCGTGAACGCGCCTTCGAAGTAGATCGGCTCGAGACCGGAAGCCCAGTAGACGAGGGCATCGCGGCTCGGCTGCGTGGTCTCCCGCCGGGTGCGCCGGGGAAGCCCGCCGGCGAGGGGACGGAACTCCAAGCACCCCTCCCACATTCCGTCGTCCCGCAGCTCGCCGCAGGCCAGGATGGCATACAGGGTGCCATCCTCGCCCTGGAAGCGGACCGCGTACTCATGGATCGTCTCGATCGTCCGGTGAATCGTCTCCATGACTTATCGTCAAGAGCAAATTTCATACCCTCTACACCACCGCACTCGCCTGCTGCTCCACCACGACCGCGACCGGGGCTGAAGACTTCGCCACCGGCTTGGGCGTCTCGGCCTTGGCCGCCCGTTCGAGGCTCGCCCGCGCAGCCGCGAGCCGTGCGATGGGGACGCGGTACGGCGAGCAGGAGACGTAGTCGAGACCGACGTTGTCGAAGAAGCGGATCGAGTCCGGATCGCCGCCGTGCTCGCCGCAGACGCCCAGGTGGAGGTCCGCCTTGGCCGCGCGGCCGAGCCCACAGGCGAGGCGGACGAGCTGCCCCACTCCCTCGGTATCCAGGCTCTGGAACGGATCGCAGGGCAGCACCTTCCTCTCCACGTACTCCGGCAGGAAGCGGCCGGCGTCGTCGCGGGAGTAGCCGAAGGTCATTTGGGTCAGATCGTTGGTGCCGAAGGAGAAGAAGTCGGCATAGGCGGCGATCTTGTCGGCGACCAGGGCGGCCCGCGGGATCTCGATCATGGTGCCGATGAGGATGCCGATCTGCATCCCCTCCTCCTTGAGCACACGGTCGCGGACCGCGGCGATCCCGTCGCGCAGGCGGATCATCTCCGCCTGGGTGCCGACGAGCGGAACCATGATCTCCGGCCGCACGTCGTCGCCGGCGCGCCGGCGCATACAGGCGGCGCGGACGATGGCCTCGACCTGCATCTCGTAGATGTCGGGCGCCGTGATGCCCAGACGGCAGCCGCGATGGCCGAGCATGGGGTTCGCCTCGGCCAGGGCTTCTGCGCGGGCCTGGACGACCTGGGGATCGACGCCCATCTGCTCGGCGAGCTGCTGGAGCGCCTTCTCGCCGTGGGGCAGGAACTCGTGGAGCGGCGGATCGAGCAGCCGCACGGTGATCGGCAGACCGGCCAGGGCGGCGAAGATCCCCTCGAAATCCTTCTGCTGCATGGGCAGCAGCTCCGCCAGAGGCGCGGTCCGCTCAGCCCGGTCATGGGCCAGGATCATGCGGCGCACCACGGGGATCCGCGCTTCGTCGAAGAACATGTGCTCGGTGCGGCAGAGTCCGATCCCCTGGGCGCCGAGAGAGCGCGCCACCTGCGCGTCGTGCGGCGTGTCGGCGTTGGCGCGCACCTTGAGGCGGCGCTCGCCGTCGGCCCAGTCCATGATCTTGAGGAAAGCCCGGGCGCCAGGAGAGAGGCCGGGAGAGAATTCGCCGCCGGCGAGCAGCGCGCGCAGCACCTCGGACGATCGGGTCGAGAGCGATCCGGCGAGGACCTCGCCGGCCGTGCCGTCGATCGACAGCGCGTCGCCTTCGCGGAAGACCTGGCCGGCCACGCGCACCACCCCCTCCTCCTCGTCGACGTCGAGCGCGCCGGCCCCCACGATACAGGGCTTGCCGAGGCCGCGGGCGACCACAGCCGCATGGGAGGTCATGCCGCCGCGCGAGGTGAGGATGCCCACCGAGGCGTGCATGCCGACGATGTCCTCCGGAGAGGTCTCGGCGCGCACCAGGAGGACCGGTCCGGAAGCCGCCATCTCGGCGGCGCGCTCGGCGGTCAGGGCGATGCGGCCCGACGCCGCTCCCGGACCGGCCGGCAGGCCGAGCGCCAGGACGGGGACCTTCTTCTTCTCCTCGGCGTCGAACTCGGGCGCGAGCATCTGGGTCAGGTGCTGGGGCTCAACCCGCTGGAGAGCGGTGCGGCGGTCGATCAGCCCCTCCTCCACCATCTCGGCGGCGACGCGGACCGCGGCAGGACCGGTGCGCTTGCCGCTGCGCGTCTGCAGCATGAAGAGCTCGCCGTGCTCGATGGTGAACTCGATGTCCTGCATGTCCCTGTAGTGTCCTTCGAGGATCGCGCAGATCTCCTGGAGCTTCTGCCAGGCCTTGGGGAACTCCTTCGCGAGCCCGTCTTCACCGTTCCGGCCGTCGACCGGCTTCGGCGTCCGGATACCGGCCACCACGTCCTCGCCCTGGGCATTGACGAGGTACTCGCCGAAGAACTTGCGCTCGCCGGTGGCCGGGTTGCGGGTGAACGCCACGCCCGTGGCGCAGTCCCACCCCTGATTGCCGTAGACCATGGCCTGGACGTTGACGCCCGTGCCCGGTGCGTCCGCGATGCGCTCGAGGCGGCGGTAGTCGCGGGCGCGCGGGTTGTTCCAGCTCTCGAAGACCGCCGCGATGGCGCCCCAGAGCTGCCGCCGGGCGTCCTGCGGGAACGGCCGCCGGCCGCGCTCCTCGATGAGCTTCAGATATCTGGGGATGAGACCCTGCAGGGCCTCGGCGGGGAGATCGGCATCGGTGGCCGCTCCGTGCTCGCGCCGGGCCGCGGTGAGGATCTTTTCGAACTCGGCGTGCGGCACGTCGAGGACGACGTCGCCGTACATGGTCAGCAGGCGGCGGTAGGCGTCGTAGACGAAACGGGCGTCGGCACCGCGGGCGATCCAGGCTTCGACCGTCGAGTCGGTGAGGCCGAGATTGAGGATCGTGTCCATCATCCCCGGCATGGAGCGCGGGGCACCCGAACGGACCGACACCAGCAGCGGATTCTCGGGATCACCGAACCTCCGGCCGAGCTGCTCCTCGACGCGGCCCATGTGCTGCTCGACCTCGTCCTCCAGGCCTTCGGGGTAGTTCCCGTGGTTCTCCTGGTAGAAGCTGCAGACCTCCGTCGTCAAGGTGAACCCGGGCGGGACGGGGATCCCGAGACGGCTCATCTCGGCGAGCCCGGCCCCCTTGCCTCCCAGCAGGTCCTTCTGAGCGCCGTTCCCCTCGGCCGAACCGCCGCCAAAGGAGTAGACATATTTGGCTGGCATGCTGTGTCCTCCGTTCTGCGCCGCCAGGCGGCCGCGTCGAGGTGAGGATAAGGGTACAAACACAGAATTCGCGCCACCCCCAAAGGTGGGATCTCCCCGTGCCGACGGAGTGGCATCAGGGGAGACACCCGGTCCGCAGTAGAGATTGTAGCGCGTCAGGCCCTCAATCCCGGCCCTCTCCCGCGAGCAGGAGAGGGGAAGCGGGGCTGGGCGACCACTGGGTAATGGGCTGTACCCGGAGATCGTGTACCATGGTCTTTGTGATGAACAAGCTGACCATCCCGTACTCTCCCGAGGTGCTCTGGGCTCTGCAGAAAGATCCGCAAGAGTTTTAGGCTGAAGCCCGCCTCCTCTTGGCCCTGAAGCTCTATGAAACCGGAAAGCTCAGCACGGGCTTGGCGGCGCAGCTTGCTGGTGTCCCGCGGGTGACCTTCCTGTTCCTGCTGGGGCAACACGGTCTTTCGCCATTCGGCGAAGAGCCGGAAGAGCTCGAAGGGGATCTGGCCGATGCCCGGCGGGCCGGTCGTTCTGAATAACACCCCTCTCGCTGCTCTATGGGCGATTGGCCGGCTCGACCTTCTGCGGGATCTGTTCGGGGAGGTCCTGATTCCTGAGACCGTCCGGGACGAATTCCTGGCTCGGGACTCGGGAGATCGCGCCAAAGCTTTGGCAGACAGCCCTTGGATTCGCTGCGTTGCCGTGATCCAGCCCAAGCGGATTCTGGCCTTTGCCGGCCTGGACCGCGGAGAAGCGGAGGTTCTGGCCCTTGCAGACCCTTCTTGTGCTTGAATCCCTCCATCGCGACCTTCTTGGCTTGGACCGTCCCCGAGCAACACGGGCACCTGTATCCGTACATAGCCAGGCTCAGGCGGTGCCCGCCTTCGCCCGCGCCTCGGCCTTGTCGACGACGACCTCGGTGATGCGGGCGGTGCGGTTGACCGTGCGGCCGATCGTCCGGAGGATCGCGATGCGGTTCTGGCGGACCCGCGGGTCCTCGGCCATCACCAGCACCTCGACGAAGAATTTGTCGAGGACCGGCGCGAGATCGGCGATCCGGCGCAGGCAGCGCTCGTAGTCGTGGGCGGCCGCCGCCTCCTCAACCTCGGAGCGCAGGCCCTGGAAGGCGGACCAGAGCTCCTTTTCCGCGGGCTCGGCGAGGAGCGACTCGTCCAGATCCTGCCCGGACGCGTCTTTGGTGATGTTCGCGATGCGCTTGGCGGCCAGGACGACCGACAGGAAGCCGGCCGACTCGCGCACCCGGTGGAGGGCGTCCACCCGCGCCCGCAGGTCGGGCAGGTCCGTCGCTCCCGCCGCGAGGGCGGCCTCGATCTCGTCGTAGGTATAGCCTGCGCGCTCCAGGAGGAAGCGGATGCGGTCGTGGAGGAACGGCCGCAGGTCGGCGAGGATCTGCTCGGGGCTCCGCTTCAGGCGGTCCCAATAGAGTCCCGCCGCCTCGGCCGTGACCGCCTCGAGGTCGAGGGCGAGGCCTCCCTCCAAGGCGATGCGCACCACGCCCTGCGCGGCGCGGCGCAGGCCGAAGGGGTCCTTGCTGCCGGTCGGGATCAGCCCCAGACCGAAGATGCCGACCAGCGTGTCGAGGCGGTCGGCGAGCCCGGCGACCTGGCCGGCCCGGCCGCGCGGGATGCGGTCCTCGGTCGAGGCCGGCATGTATTGGTCGTACACCGCCTGCCAGACCGCCTCGGGCTGCCCTTCCTCCCGGGCGTAGATGCCGCCCATGATCCCCTGGAGCGAGGTGAACTCCTTGACCATCTCGGTCGCCAGATCCACCTTGAGGAGCCGGGCCGCGGCGACCGCGGGCTCGCGCTCCTCCTTCCAGCCGAGCCCGTCGCAGATCGCGCCGGCGAGGGTGGCCAGGCGCTCGGATTTCTCGGCGTAGCTCCCCAGCCGCTCCTGGAAGGTCAGGCGGTGGAGCTGCCCGGCGCGGTGGGCCAGGCCGGCCTTGCGGTCCTCGCCGTAGAAGAAACGGGCGTCGGCGAGCCGCGCGGCCACCACCCATTCGTTGCCGGAGCGCGCCCGCCCCTTGGGGTCGTCGGGACGGTCCATTACGGTCAGGAAGCAGGGCAGCAGGGAGCCGGAGCCGTTGGCTCCCGACTCGACCGTGAAGGCGCTCTGGTGATCGCGCAGGCTGGTGGCCAGGACCTCGGCCGGCAGCGCGAGGAACGCCTCGTCGAAGCTCCCCTCCATGACGCCGGGGATCTCGCAGATGGCCACCAGCTTGTCGAGGAGCTCCGGATCGTCGACCAGCCGGCCACCGAGGGCCTGGGCGCGCGCCTGCATGGTGTCGAGGAGGATGCGCCGGCGCTCGGCCGGGCGGACCTCGATCTTGCGGGCCGCCAGCTCGCGGCGATACGCCTCGACTCCGTCGACGCGGAACGGCGCGGGCGACAGGATCGGATGCCCGGCCGTCTCGCCGCCGGCCGGGATGCCGTGCAGCGCAAAAGGCACCAGCTCGCCGTCGAACAGGGAGACGATCCCGTGGACCGGGCGTACCCAGGGGCCTTCGCCGCGCCCCCATCGCATGGTCTTGGCCCAGGAGATCCCGGCGAGGACGCGCGGCACGATCTCCGCCAGCACCTCGGGGGTGGCGCGCCCCTCGATCTTCTTGACCGCGGCGAGGTACTCCCCCTTGTCGGTGGTCACCCGCGAGAGCTCCTCGGGAGCCACGCCGCAGCGCTTGGCGAAGCCGAGGAGCGCGGGCGCAGGCGCGCCGTCGGCGGTGAACGCGGCACGCACGGGCGGCCCCATCACCTGCTCCTCGCGGTCCTCCTCGCGCTCCGGCACTCCGGAGAGGATCAGCACCAGCCGGCGCGGCGTGAAGCCGGTCTCCACCTCGGAAGGACCCAGGCCGCGCGCCATCAGCTCCTCGAAGACGCGCGTCGCCAGCTCGCGCACGCCCGGCTCCAGCATGCGGGCCGGGATCTCCTCGCTCCTCACCTCCAGCAGGTACTCACCGCGCGGCATGGCTCACCTCCACGGTCGGGAGCAGCGGGAAGCCGAGCTTCTCGCGGCTCTCCACATAGGCGCGGGCGCAGGCGATGGCCAGGTCGCGCACGCGCTTCATCAGGGCCACCCGCTCGGTGACGGAGACCGCTCCCCGCGCGTCCATGACGTTGAACAGATGCGAGCACTTGAGCGTGTTTTCGTAGGCGGGCAGCACGATCCCGGCCTCGAGACACCGCTGCGCCTCGCGCTCGTTCCCCTCGAACTGCAGCTGCAGGAAGGCGACGTCGGCCAGCTCGAAGTAATAGCGGGACAGCTCGTACTCCTCCTGCTTGCGCACCTGGCCATAGGAGACGCCTTCGACCCATTCGATCTCATAGATACTCTGCGACTGGGAGAGGAACATGGTCAGGCGTTCGAGGCCATAGGTGATCTCGGCGCTGATCACCGGCAGCTCCATGCCCCCGGCCTGCTGGAAGTAGGTGAACTGGGTGATCTCCATGCCGTCGAGCATCACCTGCCAGCCGACACCCCAGGCCCCCAGGGTGGGGGCCTCCCAGTTGTCCTCCTCGAAGCGGAGGTCGTGATCGGCCAGATGCAGGCCGATCGCCTCCAGGCTGCGCACATACAGGTTCTGGATGTTGTGCGGCGAGGGTTTGAGGATGACCTGGAACTGCAGGTGCTTGCCCAGGCGGAACGGATTGTCGCCATAGCGGCCGTCGGCCGGCCGGCGGGACGGCTGGACATAGGCCACGCGCCAGGGCTCGGGGCCGAGCACGCGCAGGAAGGTGTCCGGGTGCATGGTGCCGGCGCCGACCTCGAGGTCGAGCGGCTGCTGGAGGACGCAGCCCTCGCGCGCCCAGAATTCGGAAAGTCGAAGGATCAGATCCTGAAGTGTCTGCATAGGGAGGTAGAGTCTATCGCAGGGTCTTCTGCATGACCTCGTAGCTGCGGAGCTCACGCTGGAGGAAATGGCGCCGCACCCGCGCGCTCAGCTCTTCGAGCTGCCGCAGCGCTTCCCGCGAGGCCGGCTCCTCGGCGGCCTTCGGCAGGCTCAGGCGCCCGATGCGCCGCAAGAGCTCCAGCGTCTCCGGCCGGATGATGAGGCCGCCCTGGCCCCCGCAATCGAGGCAGAGGAGCGTCTCGCCGTTCGGCGGGAGCATCGCCCAGCCGGCGAACGGACGCCCGCAGACGGGACATTCCTGGGTGGAGGGAAAGACGCCGGCGAGCCGCAGGACCCAGACCTCGAAGTAGCGGGCCGCGAGGTCGCGGTCCACCCCGGCGAGCAGGGCCTCGAGAGTGGAGTCGAGGAGACGGAAGAAGAGGTCCGACGGCTCGTTTTCCTGGGCGATCTCCAGGAGGTGGTCGGCGAGATAGCTGCCCAGGAGGATGCCGTCCAGGTCGGCTTGCAGGCGGTGGGCCGGGCGGATCAGCTCCACAGACGAGATGCGGCCGAGCTCGCGCCCCTCCTTCTCGAACCAGGTGACCTGCACCTTGGAGAGCGGCTGGAGCTGTCCCGCGAACCGGCTGTGCTTGGTCCGCGACCCCTGCGCCACACCTTTCTTCTTGCCGTGCTCCCGGGTGAGGAAGGTGACGATCCGGTCGCGATCGTGCAGGTCCAGGACGTCGAGAAGCAGGGCTTCGGAGGTGATCAGGCTCAAGGGGCTTCCAAGCAGGACATCCACCGGAGCGCCCGGGCCGGCGCTCCGGTGGGAAGGGCGTTCAGGCTAGGTCTGGTACGGCGGCGGAGGCGGCGTGGGCGGAACGGGGCCACCATCCGCCGGCTTCGGCTTCATGAAGACGAACTCCATCGACTCCGGAGCGCGGTAGTTGTACCGCTGGTTGAACTCCTCATCGCTCATCACGAGGAGCAGGATTCCCTCGATAAGACCAAGCAGGGCACCGATCCCGCAGGTCACGAAGGTCACCACGATTTCGATGACGCCGGCGACCGCCGACCCGAGATAGAAGTGGTGAACTCCGAATCCTCCCAGCAGGATGCCCAGAATGCCCGCCACCATCTTTTCTTTGCCGCGAGTTTGCGTCTGCAGTGGTTGCATCGTCCTCCTCCATGATTCACCCAGCGTTCGGTCTCCATGGTACCCGATCTCGCGTCCGGCGGATGCATTTGTGCCATAGTTTGGTACGCAAGCCATGGCGAACCTCATCAACTCCGAAGACCCGAACCGCGATCTCGGCTTCGGCTCGGTCGTGGCACAGAGCCGCCGGCGGCTGCTCAACCCGGACGGCAGCTTCAACGTCGTGCGCGAGGGGATGAGCCCGCTCACCTCGCTCAGCCTGTACCACACGCTGCTCACCACCACCTGGCCGCGCTTCCTGAGCCTCCTCGTGGTGTTCTACCTGCTCTCGAACACGCTCTTCGCCCTTTGCTACATGGCCTGCGGCGCGGAGGCGCTCGGCGGGCTCGGCTCCGCCACGCCGCAAAGCCGGTTCGTCCAGGAGTTCTTCTTCAGCGTCCAGACCTTCGCGACCATCGGCTACGGGATGGTCTATCCCAAGAGCATCGCCGCCAATGTCGTGATGACGATCGAGTCTCTCGTCGGCCTGCTGGGGTTCGCCCTCGCCACCGGGATACTGTTCGCCCGCTTCGCGCGCCCCACGGCCCGGATCCTGTTCAGCCGGCAGGCGATCATCGCGCCGTACCGCGGGATCACCGCGTTCGAGTTCCGGATCGTCAACGCGCGGAGCAACCAGCTGATCGACGTGGCGGCGCGCGTGCAGCTCAGCCGTTTCCGCGATGGCCGGCGCGAGTTCATCCAGCTCTCCCTGGAGAGAGACAAGGTGGTGTTCTTCCCCCTGGCCTGGACCGTCGTCCATCCGATCGACGAGAGGAGCCCGCTCTGGGGGATGACGGAACAGGAGCTCCTGGTGCAGGACGTGGAATTCCTGATCCTGTTGACGGGGACCGACGAGACCTTCGCCCAGGTGGTCCACACGCGATCGTCCTACCGCGCCGACGAGGTGGTCTGGGGAGCGCGCTTCACCAACTTGTTCAATCCGCCGACACCGGACGGCGTCCTGAGCATCGACATCGGCCGGCTGCACGACGTCGAGCGGGTGGTGCTGGGGCGGGCACTGCCTCCGGGGGGGTCCTGAAAAGAGAGGATCCCTAATGGAACCCCAACTCCTCGAGCGACCCGGCCGACAGGAGCTTCTTCGAGAGCCGCTGGAGCTCCACCTTGGAGTCGAGAGCCTTGATCTGCCGGCGGACCGCCAGGGGCACTCTACCGAACCGCTCCTTCATGAGACCCAGGAGCATCTCGCGCGTCCCCTCGATCCACCCCTCGTCCTTTCCCTCACGGCGTCCCTCCTTGCGCCCCTCCCGGCGCGCTTCTGCTTCCATGCGCCGGCGCCAGACCTTCATGTTCTCCTCGATCATCGGGAAGTCCTCCAGATCCGCGACTCCAGAAATTATAACCCCAGGAAAGCTCCGGCGTACCACCCGCAGCATCCATACCGTGAACGTCCTTCGCAGCTCCACCTCATCCGGCCGGAGCCAGTCGTGAAGCAGGAGCCACAGGTCGAGCACCTCCTCCGGGGAGGTCACCGTCTCCAGCCGGAACACCGTTGTGGCGCTCCCGCAGGTCGTCGTTGACGAAGCTCCCGCTGACCCTCTCCAGCGTCGAGAGGTCCAACTGCTCCACCCAAGCCTCCTGGACGTACCCGCGCAGCAGGTCCTCGACCAGGCGCGGGTAGGCAAACAGCAGCTTGTAGCCGTTGTCGTGTTCGGGCACTCTGCACCTCCGCCTCCCAGGGCGTCAAAAGTTCGCCCATTACTAGTCGGAAAATGCAGGCCGAAAATTGCACTCGGGGTCGAAGATTCCCGAAAAAAGTTTTCGCGCCCTACTCGGTGTCCCTGTCCAGGCTCGCCAGCACCGCCCGGTCTTCCCTCCAGCCGGGCTCGACACGGACGAAGAGCTCCAGGAAGACCTTGCGGCCGAGGTACTCCTCGAGGTCGAGGCGGGCGGCGGTGCCGATCGCCTTGATCATCTGGCCCTGGTGCCCGACGACGATCTTCTTCTGGCCAGGGCGCTCGACCAGGATTGTGGCGTTGATCCGGGTGAAGGGACGGTCCTCCTCGTCCTCCCATTGCTCGATCTTGACCGCGGTCGAAAACGGCAGCTCGTCGCTGGTCAGCTCCAGGACCTTCTCGCGGATGCGCTCGGCCACCAGGAAGCGCTCCGGGTGGATGGTCAAGAGCTCGGGGTCGAAGAGCGGCTCGCCTTCCGGCAGCTTGTCCCAGAGGAGCTCCAACAGCCGCTCGGCGCCGTCTCCGGTCCGGGCACTGAGAGGCACGATCTCGGCGAAGAGGCCGGTCTTGCCGTAGCGATCGATCACCGGCAGCAGGGTCTTCTTGTCGCGGATCAGGTCGACCTTGTTGAGGACGAGCACGCGCGGCTCCGGCGCCTTGGCGATCACCTCCAGCATGTAGGCGTCTCCCGCGCCGGGCTTCTCCGAGACGTCCACAAGGAGACAGACTACATCGGCGTCGTTCAGGGCATCCATGGCATAGCGCACCATCTGGCGGTTCAGGCGGTGGAGCGGCTTGTGCACGCCCGGCGTGTCGTAGAAGACCATCTGACCGCGCTCGTTGGAGAGGATCCCCACGATCCGGTGGCGGGTCGTCTGCGGCTTGTCCGAGACGATGGCGACCTTCTCTTGCAGGAGGTGGTTCATCAGGGTCGACTTGCCCGCGTTGGGCCGGCCGACCAGCGCCACGGTCCCCGATTTCATCGACCTCCCAGACATTTGAGCAAACCGGTCGTCAAACCGGCCTCGCCGGAACGAGATCAGCTACCTCGAGCGTCTGCTCCGCCAGATAGGGCGGGAGCTCGTGATGGTCCACCCGGCCACAACGGCAGCTTATCGCGGCATCCCGCGGGATCGCGATAAAGCGCTGCAGATCTCGCAAGGCTCGTCGCGTATCATCCCAGAGCCCTTGCGCGGTTCGCAGGAGGAGGTCCTTCCCCGGTACGGGCTCGACCGAGGAGCACCAGTCCACCAGCTCCTGCGCCGAAGCTGGTGCATCGCGGAGGACCTTCAGCAACTCCTCGAGGCGCTCCCGCCGCCAGCTCCGGATCTCGATTTTGCGGCGATCATTGAGATCGTAGACAAATTCGGTGTACGCAGCATCGGCGTCGCCAGCTCGGGGCGAGAGACGGTCGTCCTCGCCGAGCTGGAAGTGCACGCCCCAGGCGTGATCGCAGGGGTTCAGCAACCTTCGCGCTCCAAAGCCCATCGCAGGTGCGTCCGCCCGGGCTTCGTTGCAGAAACGACACGCGTAGAAGCAGTTCCAGTACTCATTCACTCTCTCGTCAGCCTGACTGACGGGCACGAAGTGCTCGATTCCCGTGAGCCCCGTCCCTTCGACTCCATGGGCGGTCAGATCTGCCTCGTGCAGAAGGCAAAAGGCGCAGGTGAACCCGAACTCCCAGCGGACGCAGGAACGATAGGAGCGATAACCATGCCGGCCCTCTGCCGGGACCGGGGCATGACGGCGCTCGATTTTATCGGGAGGAGGGAAGGTCCTTGGAGGCAGGATGCGCATGTTCCGCAAGGAGCCGTCGGGCTTCGTCAAGGGCTTGATAACCCGTTCCCGGTTTCAAGGACAGGCCCTCGTCGAGGCTCCGGCGGATCTTCTCGGCCTCTTCTCTCTGAAGAGCCCGCAACCGCGCGAGGCGGCTCTGGACCTCAGGATTCAGGGAGGGGTCATCTGCGGAGCGTGCGATGAGTCGACGCAGCTCGACGTAGAGCTCACCAATGGCGTCGCGCCGGGGAACCCTGCCCGCCTCGCCTCCTCTCAGTCGATCTGTCTCGATCTCTCGCCGAATGCCCTTGATCCTCCAATAGGTGTACAAAGAGACCGCCAAGCTGCAGAGAGAGGAGAGCGACACAAAGATCCATTGAGCTCCGCGAGAAGTGTTGACGATGGCCAGGACCAGGGAGGGCACAGCAACCACAAGGAGCAAAATCCACCCGACGCTCAGCTCTCTGAGCCGAGCGTCCAGCAGCTCCAAAATCTTCTGGAGTGGAGAGCCATTCTCCAGAGCACCTTGCGAAATTCGACCCGTCGCCACCGAGACTCCTTCCCAGATCCAAAAGTCGAGCGCAGGGCGTTTCAGCTCGACAAAATTACTCTACACCCACATCCACGTCCCCGTCTATCGCGAGGATGGCCCAGTCGACTGATCTTCATTCAGCCATCAGGCTTCAGTCTCCTCCCCCTCCTGGGACGACTCCGGCGACCGCTCGACCCGCACGGTCTGGATGCGGCGGTCGGCCACGGCTTCGACCGTGAAGCGCAGGCCGTCGCGGTCCACCGTCTCCCCCACCTGCGGCACGTGTCCGAGGGAGGTGAAGATCAGGCCCGCCACGGTCTCATATTCCGCATTCTCCACCTCCACCTGGAAGAGCTCGTCCAGGAGGTCGATGTGAGCGCGGCCGTCCAGGCGCCAGGCGCCGTCCTCCAGCGGCTCGAGCTCGGCGACGAGCGCCTCGTGCTCGTCCATGATCTCGCCCACGATCTCCTCGATCAGGTCCTCGACGGTCACCAGGCCAGCGGTGCCGCCGTACTCGTCCACCACGATCGCCACCTGCTGGAAGCGTGCCTGGAGCTCCTTGAGGAGCTCGCCGAGCGCCTTGGTTTCGGGGATGAAGAGGGGTGGCTTGATCAGCTCCCGCACGGGCGGAGGCTCGGGCAGGCGGATGGACCGCAGCACGTCGCGGATGTGCAGGATGCCCACCACGTGGTCGATCGAGTCCTCGAAGAGCGGGATGCGCGAGTGGCCGGATTCGACGAACCGCTCGGCCAGCATCTCGAGGCTCGCCTCGATCGGAGCACAGACCAAATCGATCCGCGGCGTCATGACGCTGCGCACCTGGGTGTCGCGGAAGTCGACGATGCTCCACAGCCACTCGCCCTGCTCCGGCTCCAGGATGCCCTCGCGGGTTCCGACGTCGATGAAGGCCTCGATCTCCTCGTCCGTCGCATCCTCCTCGTTCTCGTCGCGCTCCAGGCGCGACGAGGGGACGAGAGGAGCGAGCAGGGCCACCAACGGCGCAAGAAGGAACAGGGCCACCCGGTAGAAGCGGGTCAAGGCGCGCAAGGCCCGCTCTGGGTCGCGCGCCAGGAGAGCCCGGTTGCTCGCTTCGATGGACGCCACGAGCAGGGCCACGACACCGAACGACCAGAGGAACGGGAGCTTCCGGTTCCACACCTGCAGGAGCTGGCCGAGCGCCAGGACGAGGACGATCGGGATCAGCCGCGACAGGAGAGACAGGAGGAAGCGGAAGACCCCGAAGCGGACCGGCACGTCATAGAGGCGGCGCAGGCCCCCTCCGGCATCCTCGGCCCATTGGCGGAGGCGGATCGGCCCGCTGCGCTCCAGGAGGGCCGAGAGCGTGGCGAAGAGGACGCCGGCCGGCAGCAGCAGGACCAGCATCCAGAGCAGGGCGGTCAGCGGCAGGAAGGTCGCGTCAGACATGGAGCCCACCGCTCTCTTCTTCGCCGGCGCGAAGCCACCGGCGGCGCAGCCGGCGCTCCAGGCGCTCCATCTCGCCCTGGTCGGTCTCGTGGTCGTGGCCCAGGCAGTGCAGGATGCCGTGGAGGAGCAGGACCTTGAGCTCGCGCTCCACCGGGTGCCCGGCCGATGCGGCCTGGCGCCGCGCCGCCGGCACGGAGATCAGAATGTCTCCCAGATACCCTTCCTCCCCCGGGAACGACAGGACATCGGTCGGTTTGTCCTTGCCACGATAGTGCCGGTTGACGCGCCGCAGCTCGCGATCGCCGGCGAAGCGGACGCCGAGGCTCTCCGCCTGCGGCGCGAGCGCGCCGACCAGCCGCTCGAGCCAGGGGCGCAGCCGCCGGGCCTGCGCTTCCGGATAGCGGTTGGGGTTCTGGAGGACGATCTCGCGATCTTTCATCCGGAACGGGTCAAGAGGCTCGGGCGGCGTCGGCCACGGGCCGCTTCTCGCGTTTCGCGCCGGCGTTGAAGTCGAAGCCCGGATAGTCTACCCGCTGGTGGAAGATGTTGGCGAGCACCCGCAGGAAGGCTTCGGAAACGTTGCGGATGTCCGACAGGGTCAGATCGGTCTGGTCGAGCTGGCCGTCGTTCAGGCAGTCGTCGACGATGGTGCGGATGAGGCCGCGGATCTTCATCGGGGTCGGCTCGGTCAGGGTGCGGCTCGCCGCCTCGACCGCGTCGGCGAGCATGAGCACTCCGAGGACCTTGTTCTGAGGCTTGGGTCCCAGGTAGCGGAACTTCTCCTCCGTGACCTCCCCGGCGTCGGGACCCTGCTGCTCCTGGGCCCGGCTGTAGAAGTACTTCATCAGGCGCGTGCCGTGGTGCTGCTGGATGGCGTCGCGGATGACCTGGGGCAGGCCGTGCTCGCGGGCGAGCTCCAGCCCGTCCTTGACGTGGTTGAGCAGGATCAGCACGCTCATCGAGGGGACCAGCTTGTCGTGCCGGTTCTGCCCCGGCCGCTGGTTCTCGATGAAGTAGTCGGGGCGGAGCATCTTGCCCACGTCGTGGTAGAGCCCGCAGGTGTAGGCGAGGATGGGATCGGCGCCGATCGCCTCGCTCCCTTCCTTGCTCAGGTTCGCCACCATCAGGGAGTGCTGGAAGGTCCCGGGCGCCTTGAAGGCCAGCTCGCGCAGGAGCGGCAGGTTGGTGTTCGACAGCTCGAGGAGCTTGATGTCCGTCGTGACGCCGAGCATCGACTCCAGGATCGGCACCGCGAAGCTCGCCACGGCCGCGGCCAGGAGGCCGCCGATGAAGGCGCAGAGCACGTCGAACCCGAGCTGCATCCAGCCGCGTTCCGCCGGGCTCGCCAGCGAGGCGAGGATGAGCGCCACGACGACGTTGATCAGCCCGATCACCGATCCGGCGCGGGCCATCACCAGACGCTGGCGGAACTGGTACCGGTCGAGCGCATAGATCGCGGCGAGCGACCCTCCGAAGCCATAGAAGACGACCCAGAGGGCGTCGCCGTCGACCACCAGGCGACTGGCCAGGACCGAGAAGAGCACCGACAGCAGCAGGGCGGCGTTGCGGCCGAGCAGGAGGAAGGCGAGCAGGGCCAGAGCGGCGAACGGGGTGGCATAGGCCCAGCTTCGCGCCGCGTTCAGGGGCGGCGCTTCGAAGACGCTGGAGAGCGCTCCCGCCACCAGGAGGAAGAACTTTGCCCCGAGGAGCGAGAGCAGGAGGAGGAGCACCCCCTCGCCGAACCGCCGCCGCGGGCCGTGATCGGCCACCCGCTCGCGCTGCAGCCCGAGCCAGACCACAGCCGTCACCAGAGAGAGCAGGAGGAGGGTGCCCGCGAGGGGAGGCAGCTGCAGGCGCAGCTGGCGCTCACCCCGCATCTGGGCGATCGCCCGGGCATCGCCCTCGTCGATGATGTCCCCCTTGCGGACGATCACCTGCCCCTTGCGGATCTGGTTGAACACCTGGCCGGCACCGGCCGCCGCGGCATCCTGCCGGGCGAGCGTCTCGCTGCGGTTGGGCAGCAGGTTGACCGGCAGGTTGGCGAGGAGGAGCTCGACCAGGACCCTGCGCTCCGCCGCCGTCAGGCCCCCCCAGTCCCGCACCTCGGACTCGAACATCTCGCGGGCCTCGGCGGGGAACCCGAGATTGCCGAAGAGGTCGAGCTGCACCTGCTCGGAGCCGGCGGAGAGGTTGCGCAGCAGGATGCCTCGCATGCGGTTCTGCAGCAGCAGCGTCTTGTCGCTGACCACGCCGCGGCGCATCGCCTGGACGAGGACGCCGCGGACGCGGTCCTCGAGCTCGGGCGAGAACCGCAGGCGGAACAGGTTCTCGACCTCCTGCTGAGTGAGGCGGAGCGCGTCCGGCTCGGTGGGTCCGTCGAGGAGCTGCTTGATCGATTCCTGCCGCGTCCCTTCGCCCTCGCCCTCCGTCTCGCGGGCGAGCAGGCGCCGGCCGCGGTTGAACAGATCGTGCACCTGCGCCTCGCGAGCCTTGGCCACCTCGAAATCGAGGTCGTAGACCGGCAGGACGGCTTCCCGCTTCTCCTCCTGCTTGGTCCGCGTCGCCTCCTCGTCGAGCAGGAGGAGGTCGCGGGTCGCCACGAAATCGCGGTCGGCGATCGTGTTGGGCACGGCGCGCCGGGCGAAGAAGACGCCCGGCATGAGCGCCCAGGTGCCGAAGGCCAGGAACAGCACCACCCACAGGGCCGGCGTCTCCAGCCACCGCCGCCAGAGGTCGACCGCGCGCACCCGCTTGCGCAGGTTGATCGTGCCGGTGCTGATCAGCTCGAGGCGGGACGGACGAGCGGCCTTGAAAGAGCCTGTGGACGAGGGAGCCGGTTCTTGCGCCATGATGGTTCTCGCGCCGGCGTCCGGCGCGCCAGGCTACGTGGGGCCGGCCCCCACGTCGGCGGCGCGTACCTTCGCCGCGTCCTCGCGATCCCGCTTCAGCCGGTCGTGCCGGTCATAGGCCGTGACAATCTTCTGCACCAGCGCGTGGCGGACCACGTCGCTCTGGTCGAAGGTGAAGAACTTGATCCCCTCGACGTCGCTGAGCACTTCGGAGGCCTCGCGCAGGCCGGAGAGCTTCCCCTGCGGCAGGTCGACCTGGGTGACGTCGCCGTTGATCACCGCCTTGGAGTTGAAGCCGACGCGCGTCAAGACCATCTTCATCTGCTCGGTCGTCGTGTTCTGGGCCTCGTCGACGATGATGAAGCTGTCGTTGAGCGTCCGCCCGCGCATGAAGGCGATGGGCGCCACCTCGATGATCCCGCGCTCCATCATCCGCCCGACTTTCTCGTAGCCGATGATGTCGTGCAGCGCGTCGTGCAGGGGGCGCAGATAGGGATTGACCTTCTCGGCCAGATCACCGGGGAGGAACCCCAGCCTTTCTCCGGCTTCCACCGCGGGGCGGGCCAGGATGATGCGCTTGACCCGCTTCTCCACGAGGGCCGCCGCGGCCATCGCGACCGCCAGGTAGGTCTTGCCGGTGCCGGCGGGGCCGATGGTGACCACGATGTCGTAGTCGATCATCGCCTTCAGGTAGAGCTGCTGCTTGAAGCTGCGCGGCGCCACCAGGCGCCGCACCGCGGCGAGGAGCCCCTCGGGCAGGAAGAAGTCGACCAGCGAGGTTCCGGGGGACTCGGCAGCCACGCGGATGGCGGTCGGCACATCGCCGGGACGGAGCTTGTACCCCTTCTCGGAGACCGCGTTCAGGCCCTGGAGCAGGCGCTCCACGGCCTGCACCCGCTCGGGATCGCCGAGGATGCTCAGCTCGTTGCCGCGGGCGGTCAGCGTCACGTCGAACGTGCGCTCGATCCGCCGGAGGTTCTCGTCATGCGTGCCGAAGAGGGTGTCGAGCCCCTCTTCGGCGAGCGTCACTTGCGTCATCGTGGAAACGGTCTCTTCCGTAGGACGGGCGGCCGTCCGAAAGAGCCAAGTGTAGCACCCCTACTTCTTCCCGTACTCGTAGAACCCGCGGCCGCTCTTCTTGCCCAGGCGGCCCGCCTGCACCATCTGCTTGAGGAGAGGCGGCGGCGCGAAGCGCTTCTCGCGGTATTCCTCGAACATGATGTTGGCGATGTAGTAGGTGGTGTCCAGCCCGACGAAGTCGAGCAGGGTGAACGGCCCCATGGGGTAGCCGCAGCCGAGCTGCATCCCCTTGTCGATGTCCTCGGCGCTCGCGACCCCCTCCTCCAGCGCCCGGATGGCGTCCAGGAGATAGGGGACGAGCAGCCGGTTGACCACGAAGCCCGAGTTGTCGCGGCAGGCGATCGGCTCCTTGCCCAGGGAGCGCGCGAATTCGAAAGCCGTCGCGTAGGTCGCGTCCGAGGTGAGGAGCGTGCGCACGACCTCGACCAGCTTCATGACCGGCACGGGGTTGAAGAAGTGGAGGCCGACGAACTGGTCCGGCCGCCGGGTGAACATGGCCATCTGGGTGATGGTCAGCGACGACGTGTTGCTGGCGAAGAGGGCCTCCTTCTTCACCACCTCGTCGAGCGCGGTGAAGGTCTTTCGCTTCTCGTCGAGGCTCTCGACGATCGCCTCGACCACGACGTCGCAGTCGGCCAGGGCATCCAGCCCGACGACGCCGGAGAGGCGGGAGAGCGTCTGGTCGCGGTCCTCGGCGGTCATCTTGCCCTTCTCCACGGCCTTGCCGAGCGAGCCATGGATCTTCTGGATCCCCTTGTCGACGATCTCCTCGCTCACCTCGCGCACCACGGTCTCGTAGCCTGCGCGGGCCGCCACCTCGGCAATGCCGGACCCCATCAGGCCGCAGCCGAGCACACCCACTTTGCGAATCTGCATCGAACCCTCCTATGTCTCTCCGGATACCGATGATGATCTCGTCGTTTCCACGATCTCCCTCTCACCCTCTTCTCCCGCGCGTCGTGCGAGCCGCAGCTCCCGCGCACCGGGCACCGGGAAAGGGAGCCGCTCCGCCCATTCCACCACCTTGACGCCCGGTCCGGCCAAGAGCTCCTCGAGGCCCAGGGTCTCCACCTCGTCCGGATCGAGCCGGTAGAGGTCGACATGGATCAAACGGCCGCCACTCCCGCGATGTTCCCGGATCAGATTGAACGTCGGCGACTGGACCTCGCCGGGGTCGATCCCCAGCCCGGCGGCCACGCCCTGCGCCAGGACGGTCTTGCCGCTCCCCAGGTCACCCGACAGCAGGAGCACGCCGTCCGGCGCCAGCTCCCCCGCGAGCGCCCGGCCGAAGGCCCGGGTCTCCGCCTCGCTCGCGCTCTGCCAGCGGCCAGCCATCGAGGGGAGAGCTTATCTTGTCCGGGAGCTCTTGGGCGTCTCAGGCGGCTGGGGCGTCTCTCCCGCGGGCTATGCTAGGCTTCCGTCGAGAGGAACCGAGATGACCCGACTCTTGGCAAGGGCGATCGAAGAAGCTTCCAGTTTGCCCGAGGCTCTGCAGGATGAGATCGCGGAACGGCTGCTCGATGACATCCATGGCGAAGAGCAGTGGGACCAGACTCTCGCCCGCTCGGCTGACGCCCTGGAGAAGCTCGCGGATCGGGCGCTGGCCGAGTTCAAGGCCGGCCACACCAAGAAGATGGGCTTCGACAAGCTTTGATACCGGATTTCGAAGCACCCCTCAAATCCCGTCGCTTCGGAGCCCCGCGAACGCCGCCGGCAGGAAGTCCAGCAGATCGCCCGCCGCCAAAGCCTGCTCGCCCAGCCGGGCGGCGGCCAGGTCGCCCGCCAGGCCGTGCAGGTAGACCGCCAGCAGGACCGCATCCAGCACGTCCAGGGCGAAGGCCTCGCGTTGCGCCAGGAGGCCGGCGATCATCCCGGTCAGCACGTCG
>DASPXX010000330.1:0-17214 GCA_035637095.1 Thermoanaerobaculia bacterium | reverse complement strand
CACCACCCAATCGCCCAGCCGCGTGCTCCCCGCGATCCCCGCCTGCCCGCACAGGATACAGTGCCGGCCGGTCTGCACGTTGTGCCCGACCTGGACGAGGTTGTCGATCTTGGTCCCCTCGCCGATCCGCGTCTCGCCCAGGGTGGCGCGGTCGATCGCGCTGTTGGCGCCGATCTCGACGTCCTTCTCCACCACGACCCGGCCCACCTGCGGCACCTTGTGATGGCGCCCGCCGGAGGTCGCGTAGCCGAAGCCGTCGGCGCCGAGGACCGCCCCGGCGTGCACGATGGCGCCCGGGCCGACCTCCGTCCCGGGGTAGAGCACGGCGTGCGGGTGGAGGACCGCCCCCTCGCCCACCACGCACCCGCGGCCGATCACCACGTGGGCGTGCACGGCGGCCCGCGCCGCGAGCGAGCTCCCGGCCCCGATCACCGCGTAGGGACCGATCCAGGCGGTGGGGTCGATCGCGCAATCCGCTTCCACGACCGCCGTCGGGTGGATGCCCGGCGCGGGAGCCTCCTCCGCATGGAGGAAGGAGAGGATCCGCGAGAGGGCGAACGCGGTGTCTGAGCCAGCGGCGACGACCAGCAAATCGCGCTCGCCGAGCCCGGCGGCCAGATCCTCGCCGACGAGCAGGGCCCCGGCCTGGCTGGCCAGGGCCTCTGCGCGATAGCGGGGGTGGTTCAGGAAAGCGAGGTCGCGCGGGCCGGCGGCGGTGAGCGTCCGGACCGCCTCGACCTCCCGGTCCGGATCTCCCTCGACCCGTCCACCGACCAGCCCGGCCAGATCCGCCAGCCGGTGCGTCACCGGCCTACTTGCCCGCCTTGGGAGCGCCGTCCAGCCGCTGGATGATCTGGTTGGTGATGTCGAGCGCGTCGTCGGCGTAGATCAGGCCGCTCTCGAACTTGCGGAAGATCATCGTATAGCCCAGCTCCTTGCCGACCTGGTTGATCACCGGCATGACCTTCTGGTCGATCTGGGCGAGGACGTCGTCCCGCTTCTTGTTGAGCTCGCGGGTGGCGTCGTCCTGGAGCCGGCGCAGCGCGATGACCTTGTCCTCGAGCTGCTTCTCCATCTCGGAGATCTTGTCCTGGGCGAGCGACATGCGGCCTTCGTCGACCTTGGTCTGGAGATCCTTGATCTCCTGCTGCCTCGCCTTGATCTCGTTCTCCTTGGCCTCCTGGAGCTTCTTCAGGTCGGAGAGCGCCTTCTTGCCGGTCTCGGAGGCGAGCAGGACGCGCTCGGTGTCGATCACCGCGATCTTGATGGCTCCGCTGCCGGCCGCAGCCTGGGCATGGGCCGCGAAGGGCGCGGTCAGCGCCGCCGCCAGGGCCAACCCCAGGACGGCGCGGGTGAAACGGTGGGTGGTACGGGACATATCTCTCTTCTCCTTGGTCAGAAGCTGGTGCCGATGCTGAACTGGAAGTTCTCGAACCGGTCGTTCGGCTGCGGATCCAGGTTCACGGCATAAATGAATCGCAGGGGCGCCCCGAAGACCGGGACGAGCACCCGCAGCTCAGCGCCCGCGGTGTAGCGCAGGCGCGACAGATCGAACGACTGGCCCTCGCCGAAGACGTTGCCGGCGTCGGCGAAGACGAGAACGCGGAACGGGCCGCCGAGCAGGAAATGGTACTCCAGGTTGGCCTGGAAGAAGCTGGTCCCGCCGAGGATCGTGCCGTACTGGTCGCGCAGCGGCTCGCCCTTCGCGTTGCGCAGGTAGATCGAACGGAAGCGGTGGCCGCGGATGCTGTTCTCGCCGCCCATGTAGAACCGCTCCAGGGGCGACAGCGGGTACTTGTTCTCGTCCCCGAACGCGTCCACCAGCCCGCCCTCCACGTTGAGCGCGAACACCTGCCGCGCCGGATAGCTCGCGGTGGGCAGGAACAGGCTGTAGTTGACCTCCGGACGCAGGAAGTAGTTGTTGCCGCCCAGGATGCCGCCCGCGTACTCCGCCGCCACGCTGAGCCGCTGGCCGCGCGTCGGCTCGAACGGGCTGTCGCGGCTGTCGATCAGATACATCGGCCGCAGCGACGAGTTGGCGATGTCGTATGGGGTCGTGATGATGTCCCCCGCATGGATGCCGTCCGGCAGCGGCGGATCGCCCGGCAGCGGCTCCGGCACGACATAGCGGGTCTCGTCGTGGTAGGTCGACCGGTTGTAGCTCACGCTGGCCGACTGGAACAGCCGGAAGTTGCGGCCGTAGGTCAGGATGCCGCCGCGGCTGTTGCGGATCTGCTGGTTGTTGCTGTCGCTGGCGTCCAGCTGGTAGTTCAGGTCCTGATCGAACGCACGGATGCCGATGCTCTGCGGCTTGTCCTGGAACCAGGGGACGTAATACGACAGGTCGAACAGGTCGCGGTACCGGCCGGTCTGGACCGACAGGCCGACCTGCTCGCCGCGGCCGAGGAAGTTCTTGGTGTTGATCGCGAACTGGCCGAAGAAGCTGTCGAGCTCGCTCCAGCCGCCGCCGAACTGCAGCTCCGTGCGGTCCGCCTCCTCGCCCTTGAACACCAGGTTGACCTTCTTGCTCTCCACGTCCGGCTGGACGTCGACCGGATCTTCCTCGTTGAGCTTGAAGTAGCCGAGCTGGTTCACCTTGAGGACGCTGTTGCGGATGCCGCCGACGCTGACCACGCCGCCTTCGAAGACGCGCAGCTCGCGCCGCAGCACCTTGTCCATGGTGCGGTCGTTGCCCTGGAACTCGATCCGCCCGACCTTGAACTGGTCGCTCTCGTTGATGTGCACCACGACGTCCGCGACCTGGCCCGGCTTCTCGACCAGCTCCGGCTCCACATGGGCGTAGATGTAGCCGGTGTTGTGGTAGAGGTCCGAGATCGACTTGACGCCGTCGTCGACCATCTTCTGGCGGAGCCACCCGCCCTCCTTGTGCTTGAACACGCGGAGCAGGGCCTGGTCGCTGTAGACCTTGTTCCCCTCGAGCGTGATGTCGCCGAACTTCCAGCGCTCCCCCTCCTCGATCGGGATGGTGAGGAAGAGGCGGCGCTTCTGGCCCTTGGCGGTGGCCGCGTTCGGGTTCTTCGCGCGCACCTCGAGCTGCGGCTCGCCGATCACCACGTTCTTGTAGCCGGCTCCGTGGTAGAGCTTGCGCACCCGGTCCAGATCCTCCTGGAGCTTGGCGGGATCATAGATGTCCTTCTTGAGCACCCGGGTGATCGGTCCGCTCTGGCGGGTGTTGCGCATCTGCCACTGCAAGGAGATGTCCTTGAAGACCGTGTTGCCCTCGAATTCGATCTCCGAGATGCGCACCCGGTCCCCTTCGTCCACCGTGAAGACGACCCGCTTCTCGTTCGGGCTGCCCACGTCCTCCACGGTGAAGCGGGCCTGGGCGAAGCGGTACCCCTTCTCGGAGTAGAGCTCCTCGATCAGCGCCTTGACCCGCTGCAGCTCGCCGAGGCTCATCGGCTCCCCTTCGCGGACCCGGATGCGCTGCGTCGAGAGCTTGTCCTGGATGTCGGTCTTCGAGATCCGCTTCAGGCCCTCGTAGGAGATCGACCGCAGGATCGGCCGCTCCTTGATCGTGATCAGCAGGTTGACGCCGCCGTCTGCCGTGGGCGTGGCGTCGACCTGGATGTCGTCGACGAGCGACCGGTTCCACAGCTCGCGGATGCTCGCGTTGAGCTGGTCCTGGTCGAACGGCTGGCCGACCTCGAGGCCGAGGTAGTAGCGCAGCGTCTCGTCCGGCAGCATCGAGTTGCCCTGGAACTTGATGTCGCGGATGATCCGGCCGCCCTGGCCGGAAGCGTCCGGCGACATCGCCGTGGGCGGCTGCTGCGGCTGCTGCGGCTGCTGGTAGGGCGGCGCCTGTTTGAGCGGCTGGGCCGCGGCCTGCGGCAGCGACATGGGGATCCCACCCGAGACCAGCAGCGGCAGGAGCACCAGGGTGGTGAAGCGGGCGAGCAGGGTCCGGGCAGTGTGCCGGCGCGTGAGGTCGAGCTTCATCTCGTCAGGTCCTCGCTACGGCGGCCAGGCCGCCGGAAAAGACTGCGCTGTGGGCGGGGAGCCGCCCCTCGAGCGGCTCAGTGCTGAGGGACGGCGATCTCCTGGACGTGGGGATGAAACTTGAGAGCATCGTTCTCCAGATCCACGTAGATGCGGTCGATGGGCTCGCCCCCGTGCTGGTGGATGAGGATCTCCGAAACCGCGTCCTGAATGTGGCGCTGGATGGTGCGGCGAAGCGGCCGCGCGCCCGTGGACGGCTCGATGTCGGCCTTGCGCAGCAGCCAGTCCTTGGCCTCGGCCGAGACCTCCAGCCGCAGACCGCGCTCCGCCAGCGTCTCGTTGACGTCCTCGATCAGGATGTCGACGATCCGCCGCAGCTCCTCCTCCCCCAACGGGTTGAACACGATCACCTCGTCGATGCGGTTGATGAACTCGGGACTGAAATTGCGCCGCAGCTCCGCCAGGATCTCCTCCTCGAGGCGCTGGAAGCTCTCCTCTCGGCTCCCTTCGCCGAAGCCCATGCGCCCCCCTCGGAGCACCAGCTTGCTGCCGATGTTGGACGTCATCAGGATCAGGGCGTTCTTGAAGTCCACCTGGTTGCCGTAGGCATCGGTCAGCAAGCCGTCCTCCAGGATCTGCAGCAGGAGGTTGGCGACGTCCGGGTGGGCCTTCTCGATCTCGTCGAAGAGGATCAGCGAGTAGGGCTGGCGCCGCACGCGCTCGGTGAGCTGTCCGCCCTCCTCGTGGCCGACGTAGCCCGGCGGCGAGCCGATCAGCTTGGACACCGCGTGCTTCTCCATGTACTCGCTCATGTCGAAGCGGATCAACGCCTTCTGGCTGCCGAACAGGAAGAACGAGAGCTGGCGGGCCACCTCGGTCTTGCCGACCCCCGAGGGGCCGAGGAAGACGAACGAGCCGACCGGCCGCTGCGGGTTGCTGACCCCCAGGCGCGAGCGGCGGATGGCGCGGCTGATCGCCGAGACCGAGCGGTCCTGGCCGATGACGCGCTGCTTGAGGATGTCCTCCATGCGCAGCAGGCGCTCGGCCTCCTCGCTTTGGAGAGCGGCCACCGGGATGCCGGTCCACGAGGAGATGACCTCCTCGATGTCGTGCCGGGTCACCTCCAGCACGCCGGTCTCGTCGGCGGCGATCGACATCCGCTCCAGGTCCTCGCGCAGCTCGATCTCCCGCTCGCGCAGATAGACGGCGCGCTCGAAGTCCTTGTCCGAGATGGCGACCTTCATCTCCTTGACCACCTGGCGGATCTCCTGCTCCAGGCGGCGCAGGTTCTGCGTGTCGCGCACGCGGCGCAGCTTGACCCGGGCGCCGGCCTCGTCGATGACGTCGATCGCCTTGTCGGGCAGGTGGCGGTCGGTGATGTAGCGGCTCGACTGATAGATGGCCGTGCGCAGCGCCTCGGCACGGTAGCGGACCTTGTGGAACGCCTCGTAGCGGTCCTTGACCCCTTCGAGGATCTGCTGCGTCTGCTCGGGCGTCGGCGGATTGACCTGGATGGCCTGGAAGCGGCGCAGCAGGGACCGGTCCTTCTCGATGTACTTGCGGTACTCCTTGAGCGTGGTGGCGCCGATGCAGGAGATCTCGCCGCGTGAGAGGGCAGGCTTCAAGATGTTCGCCGCATCGAGCGAGCCCTCGGCCGAGCCGGCGCCGATCAGGGAGTGGATCTCGTCGATGAAGACGATCAGCTCCTTGCTCTCCTTGAGCTCCTTCAAGATCCCCTTCAAGCGCTCCTCGAACTGGCCGCGGTACTTGGTGCCGGCCACGATCAGCGACAGGTCGAGCGCGACGATCCGCTTGTTGGCGAGGAAGATCGGCACCCGGCCCTCCATGATGCGCTGGGCCAGGCCTTCGACGATGGCGGTCTTGCCGACCCCCGGCTCGCCGAGCAGGATCGGGTTGTTCTTGCTGCGGCGGGAGAGGATCTGGACGATGCGGTCGACCTCCTCGTCACGGCCGATGAGCGGGTCGAAAGCCTGCTCGGCGGCGAGGGCGGTCAGGTCGCGTCCGTACTCGGAGAGAAAGGGGAGCTCCTTCTTCTGCTGCGAGGCCTCGCGCTCCTTGGCGATGGCGAGGACCTCCTCGCGGACCGTGTAGACGTCGAAGCCATGCTGGGCGAGGATGCGCATCGCCGTACAGCCCTCGACGCGCAGGAGACCGATGAGCAGGTGCTCCGAGCCGACCGTGGCGTGCAGCATGCTCTCCGCTTCGTGGGATGCATAGGCGAGAATTTTCTTGGACTCTTCGGAGAGGGGGAGCTCGGCGGTCGAGGAGATGCGCTCGACGAAGACGCGCTCCCCTTCGATCTCGCGCCGGATGTCTTCCGGCTTCACCTGGAAGCGCCGGAAGATCTCGCTGACCGTCTCCTCGCCTTCCCGCAGGATGCCGAGCAGGATGTGCTCGGACTCGATCACCCGGCTGCCGAGCTTGCTGGCCTCGTAGCGGGCGAAGAAGAGCGCACGGCGGGCTTTCTCGTTGTACTTCTCAAACATGCGATTCCTCTCGGTCGTCGAGCGTCGGCGCGCCAAACCCCGCGGAAACCGGACTTGCAACCCCGGCGCTGGTGCTTTTCAGTCTCCGCATTCTAGCACAACGCCGCCGCTCCCCTCCCGGCCGCTTTCTGGAATGCCGCCCCCCGGGGAACCCCCGCCGCGGCCAGGATTTTCCTACCAAGGTGGAAGCGCCGGGCGGAGCGGAAAATTCCCGCATCGGGACGACCTTACAAGAGCTGGGACGAGGGCTCCCGCAAGGTGCCGTCCGCCAGCTCCAGCACCCGGCTGCAGCGCCCCGCGATCTCCGGGTTGTGGGTGACCAGGATGCCGGTGGTGCGATGCCGGGCCTGCATCTCGAGGAGGAGCGCGAAGACGTGGTCGCCGCTCGCCGGATCGAGGTTCCCCGTGGGCTCGTCGGCGAGGAGGAGCGGCGGCTCCAGGGCGAGCGCGCGGCAGAGAGCGACCCGCTGGCGCTCGCCGCCCGAGAGCTGGTTGGGGAAGAAGTGGAGCCGGTCCTCCAGCCGCACCTCGCACAGGAGCTCGCGGGCATGGTCGTGGACCGCCCGCGGATCGCGGCCCGCGATCCGGCCGGGCAGCATGACGTTCTCCAGCGCGGTGAAGTCGGGCAGGAGCTGGTGGAACTGGAAGACGAACCCGATGGTCCGGTTGCGGAACGCCGCGAGCTTCGCCCCGGACAGGCTCTCCAGGGGCTGGCCGCCGATCGCCACGCTCCCCTGGGTGGGCCGGTCGAGGGCCCCCAGGAGGTGCAGGAGCGTCGACTTCCCCGACCCCGAAGGTCCGACGATCGCCACCATCTCCCCCGGCTCCACCGCCAGGTCGATCCCCTTGAGCACCTCGACCCGCCGGAGGCCGTCCTGGTAGGTCTTGGCGAGACCGGCGGCCTGTACGGTCACGCTCATCTCTGCATCGCCTCCACCGGATCGAGCGCCGCCGCCCGCCGCGCGGCGTAGAGAGCAGACGCCAGCGCCAGCGCCAGCGTGAGAAGCAGGACAAAAACCAGATCCAGGGGCTTCACCAGGAACGGCACGTAGTCCAGGAAGTAGACCCGTCCGGGCACCTTGAGCAACTGGTAGTGGTCGAGCACCCAGGCCCCTCCCACCCCGAGCACCGTGCCGGCGAGCATCCCCGTGCCGGCCACCAGGCCGCCCAGGATCAAGAAGGCGCGCTTGAGCGCTCCCGGCGTCGCCCCCATCGTTCCCAGGATGCCGATCTCCGGGCGCTTGCTGGAGATGATCAGCGCGAGGTCCGCCACCAGGGCGAGCGCGGCCACGAGGACGATCAGCGACACGGAGACGAACATCATCGCTTTTTCCAGGCGCAGCGCGAAAAGGAGGGGACGGTTCAGGTCCCTCCACGTCCGCACCACGCTCCCCGCGGGCAGCGCCGGCTTCAGCCGCTCCGCCACACGCAGCGCCTCGTCGAGACTGGCGGACTCCACGTCGAGCCGGCGGTCGTTGCCGCTCAGGAGCGTCTCCGCGATGGCGCGCGGCAGGGCGACCCGCTCGCGGTCCTCCTGCGTCTTGCCGGTCTGGTAGATGCCGGCCAGCTTCGGGCTGCGGACGCGCGGCTGCGGCCCGAACGGAGTCAGGGTCGGCCGCGGCGACACCAGGTCGACCATCTTGCCGGGCACGAGCCCCCAGCGGGCGGCGAGGCTGGCCGGCACATAGAGCCCTTCGGGCCGGCCGCCGGCGCCGGGGAAAGAACGCGGCACGGTCCCTTCGAAGCCGACCATCTCCACGGGCTGCACCTTCCCCTGCTCCACCACCCACCCGCCGCCGCGGACCTGGATCTGGACGGACCGCACCCCGTCGACCTTGCGCACCGCCTCGCGGATCTGGACGGCCTCCTCTTCGGAGAGACCGGTGGGGAGCTCGGCCTCGATCTGGGGAGTCCGTCCCAGGAGCTCGCCGCGCAGCGCCTCCTGGAACCCGGAGATCACCGCGAGCGACAGGATGAGCGCCGTCACCCCGAGCGTCAGCCCCCCCGCCGCCACCAGAGACAGGAAGCTCGCGAAAGCGTCCCGCCGCGTGCTGCGCAGATAGCGCAGCGCGAGGAGGACGGGGAACGGCCAGGGACGGAGGAGGAGACCGCTCATGAGGGCGCTAGCCTATCAGGCGACGAAGGGTACAATAGGCAATGCCGGGAGGCCGCCGATGAGCTATAGCTCGAGAACTGATTCCGTGGTCCCAGTGGAGGACGACATGGCGACCGCAGAGACCGTGGCTCACACGACCCGGGAGGAGTATGTGCGCATGGTGGAGGCCGGCGCCTTCGAAGGACGCCGGGTCGAGCTCATCGACGGAGTGATCTACGAGAGGATGACGCCCCAACAGAGCCCGCACGCATCGGCGATCCGGAGGAGCCTCAGGGCCCTCCAGGAGATCTTCCCTCTCGACGAGTATGTTGTGGACGTCCAGCTCCCCCTGGACCTGAGCAGCCGGGACATGCCCGAGCCGGATCTCGCCGTCGTCCTCCGGGAAGCGACCGACTACTATGCTTCCCATCCCGCCGGAGCGGTCCTGGTCGTCGAAGTATCCGACACGACCCTGCGCCACGACCGGAAAAAGGGCCGGACCTACGCGAGGGCCGGCATCCAGGACTACTGGATCGTCAACGTCGCCCGGGATGTCCTGGAGGTCTATCGAGACCCTGCCGGCGACGCCTACCGCAGACAGCAGATCCTCCACCGCGGCGAACGGATCGCGCCGCTCGGCCGCCCCGACGCGCCGATCGCCGTCGAGGACTTGCTGCCCATCCGGCCCTGAAGGGTCGGAGGTCGGCAAGACTCGGCCCGCGATCGTGGCACAGAACGAAACACCGGTACTTTCGGGGCGACAGCCGGCACTGACAGGGCGAACACCGGGACTCTCGGGGCGAAGCTCATCCCTGCAGGGGGAGAGGCTCCCCCAGGAGGGATGGCCGTCGCCCCGTCAGGGATGGGCTCGTCCCCAGCGGGGAGGACCTCGCTCCCTCGAGGGGCGATCGTCGCCCCAGGTTGGGCAACCGCCGCCCCATCAGGGATGGGCTCATCCCCGGGAGGGAGGGCCTCTTCCCCATCGGGGAGGGCCTCTCCCCCATTCCGGGCAGACGTCATCCCTCGAGGGGGAACGGCTCCCCAGGAGGCGGAAGGGGCGCTCACAAGCCCTCCGCTCAGTCCGCCTCGGGACGCAGCAGTAGGGGGAACAGAATCACGTCGCGGATGAATCGTCGGACTCGGTATCCTCGCCTGTCAGATCTAGAGGTTTGCCCCCTGGAGGCGGCGGAACCGGCGGCTTGGCTCCTTGGTTATCCTGCCCGTCGGGAGGATTTGGGGGGGCCGGAGGAGCCGGGGGCTGCTCCTGCGACCCTCCTCTCGCGGGCTCCCCCTGGCTCGCGCGGGTGCCGAAGTAGTAGCCCACCATCGCGCTGGCGAAACCCACGACCGACGGCAGAACGGTCTTGGCCCAGTCGAGCATGTCCTTTGTCCGGGCGACGCTTGCCGCCTCGACCGCCGCAGCCGTCAGTTTCGCGAACTCGGAAGGCGGAGTGCCGGCAGGCGGCACCACTTTCACTTCGGGGGACGCGGTGGAGATCAGGACGAAGGGGAGAAGCATGACCGCGGCGAGCAAGGCGAGCAGTGCCCAGGTCACCGGCTTGACGACCTTGGCCCAATCGAGAGAGTAGGGATCGGTACGGTCCACCGTCGGAAGCTTCGGTGCCCTGCTGAGCAGAGTACTCGCCTCACCCTTCTGCTTCTTCGTCAGGTCGATCAACGGACCGTCGGCCACCGCCACGCCTCCTGGTTACTTGACGAGCACCGTCTGCTTCTCGTTGCCGCTGGTGAGCTCTACCTTGTCAGCCTTGACCGCGTGCTTCATGAGCAGGATTGCCCGGCGGATGGCTTCCGCCTTCGTGATTCCGAGCTCGCCCGCGGCGCTTTCCAGGTCGCGGTTGAGCGATTCGGGCAGGGTCACGTTGTAACGGATGTCTTCGGCCATAGGAACTCCTTCGCCGGCTCCAACAGACCGGCATGCGCAATTATGGAGCGAAAATTGCGCAGGATCAAGGAGACTCCGCCTCGGGCCGCAGCAGCGGGAACAGGATCACATCGCGGATCGACTGCCGGTCGGTCATCACCATGGTGAGCCGGTCGATGCCAATTCCGTTGCCGGCGGCCGGCGGCATGGCGTGCTCCAGGGTCCTCACATAGTCGGCGTCGAAGAGGTGGGCTTCGACGTCTCCCGCTTCGCGGGCGGCGATCTGCTGGCGGAAGCGCTCGGCTTGGACGTCCGGATCGTTCAGCTCGCTGAAGGCGTTCGCCAGCTCCATCCCGGCGATGTAGAGCTCGAAGCGCTCCACGAAGCGCGGATCGTCCGGCCGCTGCTTGGCGAGCGGCGAGACGTCCACCGGGTGGTCGGTGATGAAGACCGGATCGAAGAGGTGGGACTCGGCCGTCTCTTCAAATAAGGCCATGAGGTGATGGCCGTAGGTGGCGCCCGCCGGAGGAGGGAGGCCGCGCTCGGTGAAGACCTGGCGGAGCGACTCCAGGGAGTCCAGGCGGTCGTCCGGGACGTCCCCGTAGCGCGCGATCGCCTCGCGCATGGAGAGGCGCGCCCACGGACGCTGGAGGTTGACCGGCCGCCCCTCCCAGGTGATCTCGTCCCTCCCCTGGACCTGCTTCGCGACCTCCGCCAGCGCCGACAGGAGCTCCTCGGTCAGTTCCATCATCTGGCGGTAGTCGGCGTAGGCCCAGTAGAACTCCAGCATGGTGAACTCGGGGTTGTGCCGGGTCGAGATCCCCTCGTTGCGGAAGTTGCGGTTGATCTCGTAGACCCGCGGGATGCCCCCGACCAGGAGCCGCTTGAGGAACAGCTCGGGCGCGATGCGCAGGTAGAGGTCGATGTCGAGCGCGTTGTGGTGCGTCTTGAACGGCCGCGCCGTGGCCCCCCCGGGTACGTGGTGCATCATCGGGGTCTCGACCTCGAGGAAGCCGCGGGCGTCGAAGAACGACCGCATGGCCCTCACCAGAGCCGCGCGCGTCTCGAAGACCAGCCGCGACTCCTCGCTCGAAGCCAGGTCGAGATAGCGCTGGCGGTAGCGCACCTCGACGTCGGCGAGGCCGTGCCACTTCTCCGGCATCGGCCGCAGCGCCTTCGCGAGGAAGGTCAGCTCGTCGACCAGGAGCGACAGCTCGCCCGTGCGGGTGCGGATGAGCTGCCCCGCCGCGCCGATCTGGTCTCCGAGATCGAGGTTGTCCAGGATGAGCAGCGACGCCTCCGGGAGCTGGTTCTTGCGGATGAAGAGCTGGAGCTTCTCGCGGCCGTCGTGGAGATCGAGGAAGACGATCTTCCCCTGCTGGCGGATCGAGCGCACGCGGCCGGGGACGCGCAGGCGCAGCCCCAGGGCCTCCAGCTCCTCGGCGGTCGCCGCGCCGTGCTTCGCCTTGACGTCGGTGGGCTCCAGGTCCCACTCGAACCGGTGCGGATAGGTGGGGACACCGGCCTCGGCCAACGCCTGGCGCTTGTCGCGACGGTTCTGGATCTGCTCGTCGAGCTCTGACATGGGGCCTCTCTCCTCGCGACGGGGAAGATATCGCATCTCGCGCGACGCCGATCCCGCCTTCTCCGTATGATGTTGCAGACACGGACGTTCACCAGGAGGATCACCATGTTCCATGGCCCGTCAGGGTTCAGGCATCGAGTCACAGGTCTCGCCTTCGCGCTGGTCGCTTTGGCGGCCGTCCCGGGTTCTGCCTCCGCGCCCACCACCCTCGCCCGGTTCGAGCCCTTCACCGGTTTCGCGACTGGAAGTCTTCCGGGCAACAACGGTTACCTGCTCGTCTGGAAGGATGCGCAGGAACGGCTCAAGGTGCGGCGGATCTCGGCGACCGGTGTCCCCGGTGCGTCGAAATCCCTCATGACTCTCGACCCCTACCAGAACATCCGATCGGTGGCTGTCACAGCGTCGGGAGCGTGGGCGGTCTTCTGGATCGAGCCCGCGGGGGGCGACCAGATCGGCATCGGAGGCGCTCTGTTCGACGCCGGGGACCGGCTCGTCCGCCGCATGAGCTTTCCCGACCCGCTTCCCGATCCCGGCGGCCTCGTCATCTCTTTCGAGCCGCGCGTGCTCGCGCTCCCGGACGGCGGCTTCCTCGTGGCCTTCGACGTCGGCATCCAGGACAATCCCGTGAATGATCCGCTGCAGCCGACCGACACCGACGTGTACCTCATGCGGCTCGATGCCGCGGGAGAGATCGCCGGTGGGCCGGTGCGGCTCAACCAGCGGACCGACGGTTTTCAGTTCCTGATCGACGCCGGCCTTTCGGCCCACGGTCTGGTGGTGCTCTGGGGCTCACGGCTCACGACCAGCGCGCCGATCACTCTGTGGGCAAGCGTGGTGGATTTCGACTTTGCGCCCTTGACCGAGGAGTTTCGCATCAACGGCACGCTGCCCGCCCATCTGGCGGTCGGGTCCGACGGGCGGTTCGTGGTCGCCTGGCTCGGAGATGGCGTGCGCATCCGGGCCTTCGGGCCGACGGGGACTCCCCTCGGCGCCGGTCACGCCGTCTCGGCGAACCATCCCGGGGCACAGACCGCTCCGGAGGTCACAGCGACGAAAGAAGGAGTCGTCTGGGCGAGTTGGATCCTGGTCCGCGATCCCGATGCTCCCGGAGGACCGGACCTCGACACCTGGGTGCGCCCCTTCGACCTCAACGCCAGGCCCACAGAAAAAGCGCGAAAGATCGCGACCCTGGACGCCGGAGTCTCCTCGCTGACCGGCGGCAAGACCGGTGCTCTCATCACCTGGGGGCCCACGGAGAAGAGCCCGTTCTTGCAGGGGGAGGTGATCGGAAGGGAGAAGCGATCGGGAGAGCCGCCGGCGGACCAGTGAGGCACTGCGTGCCGGTGGGCAGGAAACGGGGTGACGGGCGGCAGCCGCGCTTCGGCCGCCGCCAGGGCTCGGCTCAGCAGAGACACTCGCAGATGCAGACCAGATCGCAGTACCAGTGGCCACAGCCTGGAGCGCAGGACGCATAGCACTCGTTGCGCTCGGCGATGGTGCAGCAGGCTCCCGTCTCCGGATTGCCGAAGATCTCCTCGCGCGCTACCGCTTCCGGAGATCGTTCGGGCTCTGGAGCACAGAGGCTCGGAGCCTCGACCATCGCACCCAGGCGGGCTGGAGTCAGGGTACAGCCTCCCTTCTGCTCGGACGCCGGCTCGGCGGCGAAGGCCTGCGCAGTACACCAGAGGGCGAGGGTCAGGATCAGACAGAACGTCTTCTTTTCCATGCTCTCCTCCTTTGCAGACCCGACATGGGTCCTCACCTCTCCTGGTGCTTTCGACGATGCGAAACGAGCGACCTCTCCGGGTCCCCTTCGCGTCGGAGCGCAGGGGACCCGGTCGGCATCCGAGGTCTCTACAGGCAGGAGCAGGTGCCCGCGCAGGGGTTGCTGTTCTGGCAGGAGAAGTTGATCTGGTTGCTGCCGCAGAACGCGATGCAGGCCTTGTGCTGGTCGGGGCAGGAGGCACACTTGGTCGCCGCGGCTTCAGGGGTCGAGAGGAACATGGGGAGGGCCAGCAGGCTACAGGCGAAAGCGAGCTTGAGAAGGGTCTTCTTCATGATGTCGGTCTCCTCGTTGCGCCCCCGGCATCCACTGCCGGGGGCGGCATGCGAGCATACCTGATAGCATTTCCGCGCCATGGACGAAGAACCCCTGGAAGACATCGTCACTCCTCTCAAGGAAGCCGTGGACCGCTGGAACGGGCTGGGCTGGGAGCGCCCGGAGGTGGCGGTGGTTTCCGGCTCCGGGCTCGCCGTGGACCTGGGCGAGCGCATCCACGGTCCGGTGTCCCTGGAGTACTTTCTCCCCTTCTCCTGCCATCCGGTCGAGGGGCACGCGCATGAGGTGGACATCCTGCTCCCCCGTCCGGACCGGCCGGTGCTCTACTACCGGGGCCGCCTCCATTCCTACCAGGGGTACAGCGGGTACGAGACGGTCTTCCCGGTCCGCTTCGCCGTCCTCCTCGGCATCAAGGTGCTGATCCTCACCAATGCCACCGGAGGCCTGCGGCCCGAGCACCGGCCGGGCGACCTGGTCCTGGTCAGCGACCACATCAACCTCACGGGCCTGAACCCGCTGCGCGGCCAGCTCCCCGCCGCGTGGGGGCCGCGCTTCCCGGACATGACCGCGGCCTACGATCCAGCGCTGCGCGGGCTCGCGCACCGGCTCGCCGGCGAGCTCGGCGTCCCGCTACGCGACGGCGTCTACGCCGGCCTGGCCGGACCGAGCTACGAGACGCCGGCCGAGGTGCGGATGCTCCGCTCCCTGGGCGGGGACGTGGCCGGCATGTCCACCGTGCTCGAAGTGATCGCCGCCCGCCACATGGGAGTCCGCTGCCTCGGCCTCTCCATGGTCAGCAATCCGGCGGCGGGGTTGAGCGACGAGCCGATCGTCCACGACGACGTCCTCGCCGCCGGGGCTCGTGCGGCCGGAAACGTCCAGAAGCTCCTCGGCGCGCTGCTCCGGCATCCCGACCTGCTCTGACTGATAGAGTGCTCGGTGCCCCGCCCCGAGCCGTGACATGACCGAGCGCATCGAAGACCGCGCCCGTTTCGACCTCATCCGCTACGCGAACGTGTGGGAGGACGCGGATCTCCTGTGTGCGGCACTCCGTCCCGCACCCGGCCGGCGGATGCTCTCGATCGCCTCGGCCGGGGACAACGCCCTTGCCCTTCTGGCCGACGGAGCGGAGGTGGTGGCGGCGGACCTCTCGCCCGCCCAGCTCGCGCTGGTGGACTTGAAGCGCGCGGCGCTCCGCCGGCTCGGCCACACGGAGGCGCTCGCCTTTCTGGGAGCCCGGCCGAGCTCCGACCGGCGGCCGGTCTATGAGGACCTGGAGCGTGACCTCTCCGAGCGTACCCGGGAATTCTGGCGGGAGCACCTGGAGGATGTGGCGGACGGCGTGATCCACCACGGGAAGTTCGAGGGCTACTTCCGGCTCTTCCGCGAGCGCGTCCTGCCGCTCGTCCACCGGCGCTCCACGGTTTTGGAGCTGCTCCGGGAGCGGGACGAGGCCGGGCGGGCCCGCTTCTACACCGAGACCTGGGACACCTGGCGCTGGCGCCTCCTCTTCCGGATCTTCTTCAGCCGCTTCACCATGGGCCGGCTCGGGCGCGATCCGGAGTTCTTCCGCTACGTCGAAGGCTCGGTGGCCGAGCGCATCCTCAACCGGACGCGCTACGCGCTGACCGTCCTGTCTCCCCACACCAATCCCTACATCGAGTCCATCCTGACAGGAAATTTCGGGGGCGCCCTCCCCCGCTATCTGCGGCCCGAGGTCTTCGCGGCGGCCAAGAAGGGGATCGATCGGTTGACCCTCTTCGAGGGGTCCGTCGAGGAAGCGGCCGCCGCCCATCGCGGCGCCGGGTTCGACGGCTTCAACCTGTCGGACATCTTCGAGTACATCGATCCGGAGAACAGCGCGGCCATCTATGGCCGGCTGCTGGATGCGGCGCGGCCGGGCGCCCGCCTCGCCTACTGGAACATGTTGGTGCCGCGGCGCCTGAGCGCGTCGTTCCCGGAGCGCGCCCGGTACCTCGAGGCGGAAGCCGCCGAGCTGTTCGCACGGGACCAGGCCTTCTTCTACAGCGCGTTCGTGCTCGAAGAGGTCCCTCACCCCCTAGCCCCCTCTCCCATCCCCTCCCTTCCACCGGGAGAGGGGGAACAGGGATGATCTCCCCGGGGGATCTGCGGGGCGCGGTGATCCTGGGAGGCGCCTTCCTCTCCCTGATCTTCCTCGCCGAGCTCTGGCGACGTTTCGGGAGCCCGAAGCCGGAGCACACCCGCAAGCTGGTCCATCTGGGCGGAGGCGTCGCCTGCCTGTTCTTCCCATTCCTGATTGATTCCCCCTGGGTCGTACTGGCCATGGCTGCGCCGCTGACGATTCTGTTCGTGGCGGGGAGCAAGCTCGGCTTTTTGAAGAGCCTGCACGGCGTGGCGCGGAAGAGCCGCGGCGCCGAGTACTACCCGCTGGCGGTCTTCCTCGTCTTCGTGCTGAGCCGTGGCCGGCCGTGGCTCTACCTCTCGGCCGTGCTGGTGCTCGCCGTGGCGGACGCCTTCGCCGCGCTCATCGGCAGCCGCTACGGCGTGGTGCGCTACGAGGTGGAGGACGAGGAGAAGAGCCTGGAAGGATCGCTGGTCTTCCTGGTGATCGCGTTCCTGGCGATCCACCTGCCGGTGCTGCTGATGACCGATCTGCCGCGGCCGGTCTGCGTTCTGGCGGCCTTGCTGGTGGCGACTTTGGTGACCGGCTTCGAGGCGATCTCGCTGGAGGGGGCAGACAACCTGTTCGTGCCCATGGCCGTCGTGGTGATCCTCGGCAAGATCACCACCAAGCCGCTCTCCGAGGTAGTGTTCCAGAACCTGTCGCTCCTGGCGATCTGTCTTGGAGTGGCGCTGCTGGTCTGGCGGGTGCCCACGCTCAACGTCGGGGGCACGATCGCCTTCGTCCTCTTCGCCTACGGCACCTGGTCGCTGGGCAACTGGCTGTGGGCGCTACCGGCTTTCCTGGGATTCCTCGGCTATCTCGGGGCCTGGAGCCGCTTCGCGCCGCCACGGCATGCTGCTGGAGTGAGGGTACGGACCGTTGCACGTGCCCTGCTCCCTCCCTTCGCCATGCTGGCGCTGGCGAACGGGCTCCGGAGCCCGGCGACGTTCTATGGCCCTTACCTGGCAGCAAGCGCCGCG
>DASPXX010000329.1:0-5825 GCA_035637095.1 Thermoanaerobaculia bacterium | reverse complement strand
CGCCGTGGAGCTCGAACCAGTCGATGCCGGAGGCGACGCGGACCTGAAAGCTGCCCGGCGACCGGTAGAGCTTGCCTTGCGCCTCGACCGACCACCCCTCGGCGAGGAGAGCGCGCACCGCCTGCGGGATGCGGCTCTGCGCGATGCGCAGCCCGGGCGCGCCCGACGGCTCGGCGCCGGCGCGGAAACCCAGCGCCGCCAGCCGCGCGAGAGCCTGGTCCTCCGCCTCCCGGTCGCGCAGGAAGAACCGGCGCTCTTCCTTTAGATACATCCCGCGGCGCCCGAGACCCGCGGGAACCTCGAGACCGCCGTACAGGAAGGAGACCTTGGCCGACGGCGAATCGCTGCCCGAGCGCCGGGAGACCGGCGGCGGGAGCAGCCGCACGCGCGGCTGTGGGGCCACGGACACCTCTTCGAAGCTCATCGAGGCCGGCAGATCGAGCCGGGGGAGGACCGGCGCGGCCAGCAGGACCTCGAGGAGATCCTCGCGCTCGGCCGCGGGCACGCGCAACGACTCCGAACGGCGCAGCAGAGGAAGCCATGCCGCGCCGCCGCCGGTGTCGACCGGCACCAGCGTGTCGCGGGTGATCATCAGCCCCGCCTGATCGAGGAGAGCCAGCTCGCGGGCGTCCCGGCGCATGCTGCCGTTGCGCAGCTCCGGGACGATCTCGCAACCGCCGTCCTCCCCCTCGCGGACGGCGAGCCACAGCTCCCAGGGCGGACCGTCGTACCAGGTCAACGCCTCGCCGATCTGCTGCGCCTCGCGGAGATGGCAACGTCCCGTGGCGCAGAGACGTTGGGCGACATCCTGCGCCATCTCGTCCGGGACCCAGGGCCGCTGGGGGAGCTCCTGGTGCTGGCTGTAGTACCAACTCGTGTCGCCTCGCGCTCCAAACAGCAGGCTGAGGATCGCGCGATCGAGCGGATCGCGGCGTTGCGCGACCTGACCGCGGGTGATCCGGAGCGGGCGGAGGGCACCGCGCGAGCCGTCCTGCTTCCACTGGAAGGTCTGGACCTCCAGGCTGAGCCCCTGCCGCTGGAGGCTCGCCGCCAGATCGATCACGTAGAGGATCTCGTCCTCCCGGAACGCCGGAAGCGAGCCCGCGACGCCCGCTCCGGTCACCGGTGCGAGGATCTCCCGCCAGGCCGGAACCCGAGGAGCCGGGGGTCTGGGAGGCGGAGGAGGCGCTGGAACCTTCGGAGGGACCCGAGGCGTGGCCGTCGCGATCCGGCCGTCGTCCTCGTTCTCCTCCCAAGCGTCGTCGTCCCAATCGTCATCCAGGGAGTAGACGTCGCTGATGATTTCGTCCGGCAGCCCGCCGCGAGGACCGCGGAGCCCACCCTCCTCATCGGCTGCCAGCACCGTGGCCCAGATGTGCTTGCAGATCTCGCCCCGGTCGTTGGAGTAGGGGCAACTGCAGCCCGCCCAGACGAGGGTACTGTCGCGCCGGAGCACGACCTGGTAGCCCTCGGTCCCGGACACGACTGCCTCCACCTTGGCGCCGTTGCAGGAGACGAGGTTGACGAGACCGTTGCGGAAGTACTCGACTCCTCGTTTCCGGATCTTGGCAGGGACGAGCTGAGCAAAGACTGCGGACAGAGACGACATCGCGCCATGATACCAGTTGACACCTGAGGGAGACGTGATCGCGGGAACGCGCGCCTCACCATCCCGGTATGAGTCATTCGCCCCGCGGAACGCATCAGCTCGATCACGAAGCGCCTCATTTCCACCGAGGTTTGTGCCACATATCCCGCGGAGCACATCATTCCTTTTGTGGAATAGATCGTTCGCTCCGCGATCTGCATCACATCGACCTCGGCGCTGATCATTCGGAGATCGGTAGGAATGATGCACATCACGGATCGAACGTCTCGATCTGCGCTGTGCATGTCTCAGAGCCTGGAGCGAATGTCACCCATCCGTCCTGCGATAGACCGAGGCTCTCCGGCCGGAGCCCACGGACTCGAGGCGGAGGCACCCTTCCTGGACCAGCTCCCGAAGAATCCGGAAGAGGGTGCCGCGGTCCGGCTCATAGCCGAGCGCTGCGCACACGTCGCCGCGCGTGAACTGCTCGGGGAGATGCGGCAGTGCATCGCGGAGGGCATATTCCAGGTCGGCGGCCGTGCGGCGCCGGGGCTCGTCAGGAGAGGGGAGAGCTGAAGCAGGAGAGGAAGGAGGCGCCGCCTTGGCCATCGGCTCGGAGGCGATCTCCTCGGCCTGGAGCATCCATACCAGATCGAGAGCCCGGACCTGCGCCTGGTAGGCCGATTCCAGCAGTTGGATGCCGGCGCGGAGCTGCTCCTCCAGCCGCCTTTTGCGTTGCTCGTATTGTTCGCGTGTCATGGTAGCGCGATTACAACGCAAAGCTTGGGAGGGTTGCAAGGCAAAAAGAATGAGGCCGGCCCGCCATTTGGCGAACCGGCCTCATTCGGGATCGACGTTTGGAGCTTACAGCTTGACGACGTTCTCTGCCGCCGGACCCTTCTGGCCCTGGACGACCTCGAACTCGACACGGTCGCCCTCGGCAAGGCTCTTGTAGCCTTCGCTACGAATCGCAGAGTGATGGACGAAGCAGTCCTTCCCTCCGTCCTCGCGCGTGATGAAACCGAAGCCCTTGTCGGCGTTGAACCACTTGACGGTACCTTGAATACGCATGTTCACCTGCTCCGTGTAGTATGAGCCGGCGAAGACCGTACCCAATCTACGTTTTTTGATCGTGAGAAGACCCTCACGGGGGTGGTTACAGACTGAGCCGAGCTGTCGGTTCGCTGTACGCGTGGTAACAGGCAGGGGCGCAGCTCTATTCCGGTGCGCTCGATCCCGACGTTACTTTCCCGCCAGCGCATCGCGCAGGGGCTTGTCGCCGAGATAGAAGAAGACGGCCTGGATGTCGGGGAACTGCAGGGCGGTCTCGGTGAGCTGGGCGAGGGCGCGCTCGCCGTCGCACTTGTCTCCCAGCTCCAGATAGCCTTCGAGGCGCACCCGCAGCTCGCCGCCACGGCGCTGGAGGTTGGCGACCCGGAGCGGCGAGGCGTGAAGAGCATTGTAGAGGCCGGAGCGGGGGTCTTCGGCGTCTCCTCTCATGCCGAGGAGGGTTTCGAGGGCTCCTCCCAGAGCCGGCATCCGGCGGGGGAGCTTGACCTCGACCGGCACGGCATTGTCGCCACAGCCGGTCTTCCGGCCCAGGAGGCCGCCCTCGTGCTTGTCGATCAGGAAGATCCGCACGCTCTCGGCCGGTGTGTCCGCCTGGAGGTTCGAGAGCTTTTCTCCCCCCTGGCTGCAGCAGGCGATGCCCACCAGCAGGGCGAGGAGCGGCCAGCGCGGCAGGTGCCAGGCCGTCTGGTCAGACCCGTTCCAGGATCTGGAAGGTGAAGGGGAAGGAATGGTCTGCGTCTGCCTCATGGTGCTCTTCCTCGACGATCTTCCAGCCTGTCCTGTCGAAGGCGGGGAAGTAGGTGTCTCCGGGAACTTCGGCCTCGACCCGGGTCAGATAGATCCGGTCCGCCCGCGGCAGCGCCTCCCGGAAGATCTCCGTGCCCCCGGCCACGAAGGCCTCCGGATCTCCCGCGTCTCTCGCCCGCTCCAGCGCCTCGTCCAGCGTGTGGGCGACCTCGACCCCCTGCGCTCCTTCCGGCAACCCTTCCAGCCGCCAGTCCGGCCGGCGCGTGATCACCACGATCCGGCGGCCGGGGAGAGGCGTGGCGAACGACTCCCAGGTCCGCCGGCCCATCACCAGCGTGTGTCCCAGGGTCAGCCTCTGGAAAAGCCGGAGGTCCGCCGGCAGGTTCCAGGGCAGGCCGTTGTCGCGGCCGATCACCCCGTTGGCCGCCACCGCGGCGATCAGCGAGATCCTCATCACGCGCGCTCAATGTAGCACGCGCGCCCGCGCCGCGTATGATGTCGGAGGCCGGAGCGCTCCGGCGAAGGAGGGTGCAATGAAGAGCATGGGCTGCATCGTCGGCGGCGCGATTGTCGCCGTTCTGGCGTTGGTGCTGCTGTGGGGCGTCGGCTCCTACAACGGGCTGGTCGGCGCCCGCGAGTCGGTCGGGTCCCAGTGGGCGCAGGTCGAGAGCGCGTATCAGCGCCGGGCCGACCTGATCCCCAACCTGGTCGCCACGGTCAAGGGCTCCGCCCAATTCGAGCAGGACACCCTGACCCGGGTCGTCGAGGCGCGCAGCCGGGTCGGCCAGGTCAGCACGACGGCCGGGGGCGACATCCTGAACAATCCGCAGAAGTTCGCCGAGTTCCAGCAGGCGCAGGATCAGCTCACCTCGGCTCTCTCCCGGCTGCTGGTGGTCGTCGAGCGCTACCCGGATCTCAAATCGACCCAGGCCTTCCGGGACCTGATGGTGCAGCTCGAAGGGACGGAGAACCGGATCAACGTCGAGCGCAACCGCTTCAATGAGGTCGCGCGCGACTACAACACGCGGATCCAGCGCTTCCCCGGAACCCTGATCGCCTCCACGTTCGGGTTCCAGCCCAGGCCTTATTTCGCCTCGCAGCCCGGCGCCGAGACCGCCCCGAAGGTGGACTTCGGGAATCGTTGACCGCGCGGAGAGCGTTCGGGTCGTTGAGGCGGTCGGAACCCTGTCCGCGTATACTTTGTTCAAGGAATGCTGCGAACCAAGCCACTCTCCCTCGACTCGGCCCTCCTCCTGATCGCGCTTTGCGCCGCCGGGTGTGCGGGAGCCGCGGAAGGGGACCGGGGGGGCGGAACGGACCTGGTCGTCCGCCGGGGCGACCTGCGGCCGCGCCTGCTCCTGACCGGCGAGCTGGCCGCGGCGCGCGCCGAGGAGCTCAAGGTGCCGCGCACCCCCTCCTGGCAGGTGCAGGTCCGCTGGATGGCCGAGGACGGCACGGCGGTGCGCGCCGGTGACCGGGTGGTCGAGCTCGACAACTCGTCGTTCACCAGCGAGCTGGACGACAAGCGGGCCGCCGCCGCCGATGCAACGACCGAGCTGGCGCGCAAAGAGGCCGAGGCGCGCACCTCGCTCGCCGAGAAGGAGTTCACCGTCGAGCAGAAGAAGAGCGAGCTGGGCAAGGCGCGCCTCGCCGCGGCCGTCCCCCAGGATCTGCTGTCCGGCCGCGAATACCAGGACCGGCAGCTCGCCGTGCGCCGCGCCGAGGTCGAGCTGGCCAAGGCGGAGAAGGACCTCGCCGCCCAGCGCGAGGGAGGCGCGGCCGATCTCGAGGTGCAGCGGATCACCCTGCGCCGCTCCGAGCGCGAGATCGAACAGGCCGAAACGGCGATCCAGGCCCTCACCCTGCGCGCGCCGCGCGACGGCATCATCATCGCCGCCGACCACCCCTGGGAGGGGCGCAAGATCCACGAGGGGGACAACGTCTGGGTCGGGATGACGGTGGCGATCCTGCCCGACCTGTCGACGCTCGAGGTCCAGGCCGCCCTGTCGGACGTCGACGACGGCCGCGTCGTGCCGGGGATGGAGGCGATCTGCACGCTCGACGCCTATCCGTCCGCGAGCTTCCACGGCCGCGTGGTGGACCTCTCCGCGGTGGCCCGGGAATCGCCGCGGCAGCCCCTCCTGCGCTCCTTCCCGGTGCGCATCCGGCTCGACCGCCTCGACCCGGCGAAGATGCAGCCGGGCATGTCGGTGCGCGCCGAGGTCCTCGGGCCGGAGGTCAAGAGCGCTCTCCTCGTGCCGCGCGCCGCGCTCGATTTCTCCGCACCGAATCCGCGCGTCCGGCTCGCCGGCGGCGGCAGCCGCGAGGTCCGCCTCGGCCCGTGCGACGCCTCGTCCTGTGTCGTCGAGCAGGGGCTCGCGGAGGGGGCTCGGCTGCGCGGGAGGGCGGGATGACGATG
>DASPXX010000328.1:0-4176 GCA_035637095.1 Thermoanaerobaculia bacterium | reverse complement strand
TCGGCCCGCGCCCCTACGTCGCCAAGGACCGGCAGGCCTTTGCCGCCACGCTGGACCGGGTGCTCACGCGGATGCTGCGGGAAGGCCGGTAGTCCATGACTCAGAGATTCTTCAGGCGGTTGCGGAGGACGGCGACCGTCTGACCGAGTGATTCGTCAAGGCTCCCGATCCGCTCGAGATCGAGATGCTGGACGATGTCGCTGGCGTACTCCCAGCGAAGAGAGCGACGTCAGTCATCGAGGTCTCCCCGCAGGATCCGCTGAGAAACAGGGAGAGAGGTCTCTTCATCGTCGAGTGCAGATTCGGTCTCCCACTTCCCGGCGGTCGGACCCCAGATCTCGAACGGCCTGATCTCCGTCAAGCCCTTGCGCTTCCGGAAAACGAAGAGAGAGTCCTGCGGCATGAGGTCCAAGAGCGTGGGAGAGTGAGTGGTCACAATCAATTGCGTTGTCCCGGTCGCTGCGCGGGCCTGCAGGAGCTCGGCGACGAGCCGGATCCGCCGAGGGTGGATACCATTTTCCGGTTCCTCGAATCCCAACAGGGAAGGGGGCTCCTTGGCTCCCCCTAATGCCAGAAGACCAAGGATACGGAGTGTTCCTTCGGATAGGACCCGCGCCGGCACAGGAATCCCACTTTCAATCAGCCTCAGCTCGACTTCTCCCAGATCGTTGATGTCGATGCCGATCCCCGAGGCCGACAGGAGGTCGCGGCAGCCGCACCCTGAAGGAGGCGTTCAGCCCGCCCTCGCCATCTGCGACAGGAGCTGCAGGGCGTCGAGGCAATTGCTCTTTCCGGCCGAGTTCGGGCCGAAGAGGACAGACAGCGGTTTGAGGTGGACCTCGACGTCGGCGAGCGATTTGTAGTTCTTGATGCGCAGCCTTCTTAGCACGACAGCCTCTCCTGTGCGCGGTCAGCCCTGCGCAATGGGTCCGCGTGGGCTGGCGGGTATCGCTTCCAGGAATCTACCACGGACTGCGTGGTTCGATGCCATTACAGGAAAATGGAGAACGGAAACGGGGTATAATCAGGCGGGCATCCGAACAAGCCCAGCCCAGCCCCCCTGGCCCCCTCTCCCGTCCCCTCCGATCCGCCGGGAGAGGGGGAAGCTGATCCCTCCTTGCATCCGGGCTCCCGGCGCGAGATCGTTGCGGGCATGGCGACGTACGCGATCGGTGATGTTCACGGCTGTTTCGATACGCTCCAGCGTCTGCTGCGCCGCATCCAATATGACCGCCGGGAGGACCGCCTGTGGTTCGTCGGCGACCTGGTGAACCGCGGTCCGCGGTCTCTCGACGTCCTGCGCTGGGCGGTGGAGGAGGACGACCGGATCGTGGTGGTCCTGGGCAATCACGACCTGCACTTCCTGGGGCTGGCCTGGGGCGTCTCGCCCGTGAAGCGGCGCGACGCTCTCGAGGACCTCCTCGCCGCGCGCGACCGCGACGATCTCCTCGAATGGCTGCGGCGGCGGCCGCTGCTCCATCGCGACGGCGGCTGCATCCTGGTGCACGCCGGCCTCTTTCCGGTGTGGAGCGCGGAGAAAGCCGAGCGCCTGGCTCGCGAGGTGGAGGAGCGGCTCCGTGGCGATGGGGCTGACGAGCTCGTGGCAACCATCGACAAGAAGACGGCCGAGCGCTGGCGGGGCGGGCTCGAAGGGTTCGAACGGGTGCGGACCGCCCTGGCCGGGTTCGTGCGGTTGCGCACAATCGACGAGGAGGGCCGGATGTGCTCCGAGTTCAGCGGACCGCCGAAAGAGGCGCCGAAGGGGTGTACGCCCTGGTTCGCCGTGTCCGGCCGCAAGAGCGCGGGGGAGCGGGTGCTGTTCGGCCACTGGGCCGCCCTCGGCTTCTGGCAGGAGGACGGCGTCATCGCGCTCGACACCGGCTGCGCCTGGGGACGGGAGCTGACCGCCCTGCGCCTGGACGACGGCGCGGTTTTCCAGGTAGCCTCGGCCGAAGGGTGAGGAATCCGCGTGCGGTTCGTCGCGCGTACCTGAAGCATCACGAGGTGGAGGATCCTGAGAAAATGGACCAGGAACCAGTGCCCGCGCCCGGACCCGCGCCGGCTGACGCAGAACAAACCGCTCCGCCGCCGCCGCAGCGCCCGCCGGAGATCCGGCGGCACCACTGGATCGTCCGGGCGACCCACTGGCTCAACGCCGTGCTGCTCTTCGGGATGATCGCGAGCGGCCTCCAGATCTACAACGCGTTCGCGCACTTCGGCCCGCGCGGCCGGCCCTTCCTGCCCAACCCGTGGGACGGACGTCCGTTCTCGCCGCGGTTCCGCCTCGGCGGCTGGCTGGCCGGCGGCCTCAACTGGCATTTCGCTCTCGCCTGGCCCCTGGTCTTGACCGGACTGGTCTATCTCATCTACCTGGTGGCCTCCGGGGAGTGGAGATCGCTCCTCTTCAGCCCGCGGGACGTGCCGCGGGCCTGGCAGATGCAGCTCTACTATCTCCGCCTGCGCCGGGAGCATCCGCCGCAGGGCAAGCACAACGCGTTGCAGAAGGCCGCCTACAGCGCGATCTTCCTCCTCGGGGTGTTGTCCGTGCTCACCGGCTTCGCCATCTACAAGCCGGTCCAGCTCTGGTGGCTGACCCGTCTCTTCGGCGGCTACGAGCTCACCCGCTACTGGCACTTCTGGGCGGTCTGGCTGTTCGTCGCCTTCACGGTGGTCCATGTGGTCATGGTCTTCGCCGTGGACCCCGCATCGCTGCGGGCGATCATCACCGGACGCTACCGGGGGAGGTTCCCGAGCCATGACTGAGAGGAGAGAGACCGATCCGACCGATCCGCAGGCGGCGCTCAGCCGCCGCGATCTCTTCCGGCTGGGGCTTCTTGCCGGCTCCGCCTCGCTCGTCACGGCCTGCGGCTGGCAGGGCGGCCCGCTGGTCCCGAAGCTCCGTGCCTTCTCGCGCGTCAACGACTGGGTCGGCGAGAAGCTGTTCCTGTCCTCCAGCCGCCTGTCGCGGGAGTATCCCGTCTCACAGCGGACGCCGGAGCGGAGCTTCCCCACCTACGCCCGGACCCGCGGCTTTCCGCGCCTGGAGGACCCGTCCGCCTGGGCCCTGCAGGTGGGGGGGCTCGTCCGCAATCCCCTCCGGCTCACCCTGGAGATGATCCAGGCCATGCCCAGCGTCACCTACACGTTCAAGCACCACTGCGTCGAGGGGTGGACCGCGATCGGCACCTGGACCGGCGTGCCCGTCCAGACGATCGTGAGCATGGCCCAACCGACGGGCGATGCGCGCTACCTGCGCTTCGACTCCTTCGATGCCCGCTACTCCAACGGCTGGGACCTCAAGAGCGCCATGCACCCGCAGACGATCCTCGCGTATGCGTTCAACGACCGGCCGCTCGATCCGGCGCGCGGCGCTCCGCTGCGGCTCTATTCACCGGTCAAGCTCGGCTACAAGCTCACCAAGTACCTGACCGCCATGACGTTCACGACCGAGCGGCCCGGGGGGTACTGGGAGGATCTCGGGTATCCCTGGTTCGGCGGGATCTGAGGTATGGAGGAGAGGGATCCGGCCGGCGACTCCACCTGGGAGCTCCTGCGGCTCCTGTTCAAGGCCCACCCCTGGCACGGGGTGTCGATCGGCCCCGATGCGCCGGAGACGGTGACCGTCTACATCGAGATCGTGCCGACCGACACGGTCAAGTACGAGATCGACAAGGCGAGCGGGCACCTCAAGGTGGACCGGCCCCAGGCCTTCTCGAACGTCTGCCCGACCCTCTACGGGTTCATCCCCCAGACCTACTGCGGCGAGCGCGTCGCGGCCTTCTCCCAGGAGAAGACCGGACATCTCACTCTGCGCGGCGACGGCGATCCGCTCGACGTCTGCGTGCTCTCCGAGAAGGGCTTCTCGCACGGGGACATCCTCCTGCAGGCAGTCCCCATCGGCGGTCTCCGCCTGCTCGACCGGGGCGAGGCCGACGACAAGATCATCGCCGTGCTCAAGGGGGATGCCGCGTACGGCGAGCTCCGCGAGCTCTCGGATCTGCCCCGCGCCCTGGTGGAACGGCTCGAGCACTACTTCCTCACCTACAAGCGCCCCCCGGGAGCCGCCGGGACGCCGATCGCGGAAGGCGGCCTCTACGGCCGCGCCGAGGCCTGCGCGGTCATCGAGCGGAGCCGGGAGGACTACCGGACCCTCTTCCCCGATCTCCGGGAGCGCCT
>DASPXX010000327.1:0-7764 GCA_035637095.1 Thermoanaerobaculia bacterium | reverse complement strand
CCCCTCCCGAACAAGGTCCGGCTCCGCCGATCTCACCTGATGCCCCCCGCCCTTCCCCCACCCCCCTCGGCGCCGCGTCTTTGCGCGCTGCGCGCGAGCCGCCTGGCGGCGTCTCGTGCTCGTCCGCGCCAGCCGCGGCGCCCCCCACCCATTCCCCTAGCTATTGACAATTTCGTATGAATCGTATTCAATCATGCAAGAGCCAGAATGCACTGGCTTCGCTCAAAGAAAGGGGGACACATGAAAACCGCTTTCCGAATCGCCGGGCTCACCCTCATCCTCGCAGTTGCACTCAGTTCGGCTGCACGCGCAACTGGCTTGTGCTATTACATTTGCACTAGACCTTTTTTTTGGGTCTATTCGTACGGCGCTCCTAGCCTCTATTATTGCTGCTACCCAACCCCCATTACGTGTCCCGACGGAAGCCCCGGCTATCCCTCGTACTACTGCGACTCCGCCACCGGCCAGTGTAGTTCCTGCCACTAATACGCTACCCTAGACCCACCAGGATCAGGGTCCGGCTGTCCTCCTGTCGGACCCCCTCCCACCTTCGCAGGCAAGATTTCCCCCAGGCCCCGCAAGCACACCCCGCACGAGCTAAGCAAGCCTCGCGCAAAACCTAAAAATCAACAGACCACAGTCCCACCTTTCTAGGGACACTTCCCGCCGTATCTGCTTACGCAAAGCTCCCCCTCGCCCGTTCCATCTCTCGTGGGTTCCTCGGTCCACCTTCGCAGGGAGGCTTTCCCCCAGGCCCTGCTTCGCAAAACGCCACCCGCGCTCAGCTTCACCCTCCTCCTCAGCCGCCACTTCCCCCCGCCAGCGCTTCGCAAACACCTCCTCTTTTCGGCATCTTTTTTCGCGCAGGTTTAGACCTCCATTGCGCCCGGCGTCGATGCCCTCCAACCCAACCGCGGCGCCACTTTCCGCGTCGCGAAAAACGAAACTGGTTTCGTTTTCGGCACGTGAGCCCGCCCGCGGGGAGGCACGCTGACGGATGAGTGCGAGCAAACGCCCGCCAGCCGGGCATTTCCGCGACGGCGCCCGGCGGGAAAGAGCGGTCCCCAGAACTACGGTTTTGGTGACTGGCCATTCCCCCTCTCCCGGGCGGGCGTGAGTGCGGGTGGGAGAGGGGGCCAGGGGGTGAGGGTCACTTCGGCCGAACCAGCTCCCCGAGCTCGCCGAGGATCATCTGCATCGCCGGCCGAACCGCCACCACTTTTCCCCGGCGCCGTCTCTCCAAGGGGCTCTTCCGCACCAGCACCGCTCCCAACCGATCCACATTCGCATGCAGATACTTCTCCGTCGTCGCGATCGACCGATGTCGCATCAAGAGCTGCACCTCCCGGATGTCGAGCCCCTCCTGGAGCAGATGCGTCGCGACGCTGTGGCGCAGCACGTGCGGCGACAGCCGCCGCCCCTTCGCTTCGATCCCCACCTCCGCGCACCGCCGGTGAAGGATCTTGCGCACCGCCCACCGGGTCAGCGGCTGCCCCCAGAGGAACCGGCCCCCTCCCTTTCCAGTCGCCCGCACCGTCAGCCAGGTCCCGAGCATCCGCGAGACCGGCCGATCCAGCGGCAGACGCACGTCCTGCCCCGACGCCTTCCCGTGCCGCACCAGGATGCTGAAGGTCTGCGTCGCCTCCTGCCAGACCACCCCCTCCGCTTCCAGCGGGCCGATCTCCGACGCCCGCAGCCCCGCCACATAGGCCACGCCCAGCAGCACTCGGTCTCGCAGCTCCAGGGGATCGCGCGGAAGAGTCCCCGGCGAGTCGCCCCAGAGCAACCGCTCGACCTCTGCGACCGAGAGAACCTTGATCTCCCGCTCGTAGGGCCGCGGCCCTGACAGCGACGCCGCGGGGTTCGCATCGAGAATCCCGTGCGCCAGGCACCACTCCGCCAGCGAGCGCACCGCCACCACCACACCTCGACGGACAGACTCCCCCCTCCCCACCAGGTGCAGCCGCCGCAGATGCTTCTCGATGTCCTCCCGCCCGAGTTGCGCGAAAGGCTTCCCGACATCTTCCAGAAGCCGCTCCACCAGCCGCCGATACCTCCGCGCCGTCCCTTCCGTCCGGCCCCGCACGCTGACCAGGAAAGAGACCCATCCATCGAGGTGCGATAAAAACTTTATCGCACTTTTCTCCCCGCCCGCCGCCTCTATCTCCTGTGAATTCTTGTGATTACCCCCTGTTTCCAGGGCTTCGTCAATTTTGGGTCTTGCGCTCATGGATTCAGGCTGGACTCGAAGGAGGCGAGTTGTCAAGATGCCGAGACGGTCACAGCGAGAGCACAAGGGAAAGGGCGGCCGGCCCAAGGGCAAGCCCCTGTCCGCGAAAGAGCGCGCGCAGCGCCGCGCCGCCGCGGTCAAGACCGGCGAGTACGCCACCACCGCCCTCGCCCAGGCCCTCCCACCGTGCAAGCCCGCCGTCTGTCCGAACGGCACCGGCACCTGCGACGTCAAGCGCGCCATCGAAGCGCAAGGCGGCGGCCTCTCCGCCTGCCTGGCCTCCCTCGGCCAGCACGAGCTGATGCAGAAGTACCTCGCCGCCATCCAGAGCGGCGACCTCTCCGGCATCGCTGAGCTCGCCGCCACCTCCATGGCCGGCCAGCTCGCCCTCGCTCACGGCGAGCTCGCCGTCCTGATGCAGGAAGGTCTCGTCGCCCATGTGCCTGTGGTCGGCCGCAACGCCGACGGCGATTTGGAAGTCGTCGCCGAGCGGCCCGTGGAAAACCCGCGCGCGGCAAACACCTTCCAACTCCTTCGCCAGCTCGGCCACACCGCCGCCGACCAAGCGATCACGCCGAAGGCGAGCGGAGAACGTGAGAGAGATCACGGGCTTGGGCTGGCCGGCCGAGCCGCCTGGGTGAGCCAGATGCGCCGAAGTCTCGCAGCAGGGGAGGAGGACTCCGATGCATAGCGTCGAGCTGCTCCATCCCGATCTCCCCGAGCTGATCGATGCGCTCCTGCAGCGCAACCGCTGGTCCTGGCAGGCGCTCGAACGGGGAGCCATCAAGGTCGACGACCAGGTCCTCGACGTCGACCGCCTCCAGTGGTGGCTGATCAATGCCGACCCTGTTCTCTGGGTAGAGACGAATCTGGTCAACAAGCCCGAGGACGGTGGAGGTCTCTGGCAGCTCTTCCCCTATCAGCGGCCGTCGATCCGCTTCCGCGGCCACGTCGTCCACCAGGACGGCGCCGAGGTCGGGAAGAGCCGGGAGATCGTCGGTCTGCTCCTCTGGAGCTGTCTTGCCATCGAGCGGGGGAGCGTCCTCGTTGGCTCCGCCCTCGACGGCGATCTCGATGAGATCTGGGAAGAGGTCGAGTGGCAGCTCAGCGCCAACCCCTATCTTGCCCGCTCCCTGCGCGCCAGCACCACCAAGCCGTATCGCCGGCTGACCTGGCGCAACGGCCTGCGCGTTCTCTTCCGTCCCGCCGGTCACGACGGCCGCGCCTACCGCGGCATCCACGTCCGCGGCTTCCTCCTACACGACGAGGCCGCGAAGGTCGTCAATCCGAGGAGCTGGGCCGAGTTCTGGCGCGCTGCCAAGCCCGGCTGCGAGATCCGGATCTACTCCGTCCCCACGGGCGACCGCGAGTGCACCTTCCAACGCATCGCCGATAACGCAGTCCCCGCGGAATCGATTCTGAGCGCCGAAACCCCGCGGCTCCTGATCAAGCAGCTCCTGCGCCCCGAGGCCGCGGCGACGCACGAGGGGTCTCGCGCTCTCGCGCGCGACCTCGGCGGCCGGATCTGGGTCCGCTTCCATTGGCCGAAGACCATCATGCCCACCCCCTTCTGGTGCGAGGAGCGCCGCCAGGAGTTCATCGGCTTCTACGGTGGTCCAGACGAGCCGGGCTACGTCCACAACGTCCTCGGGCTGCCGGGCGATCCCGAATACTCCCTCTTCCCCGAGCGCCTCCTCAAGCCGGCGCTCACCTGGATCCCCGACTACCTCTCGCTCTCGTTCAGGTGGGACAGCCGAGCCGGCCAACTCGATGGCCTTTCGCGCCGGCTGAACCCCTCCTACCCGTGGGGAGAGGAGGGGGAGCCTCCGGCCGACGATGAGCCCGAAGAAGAAGCCGAGACCGAGGAGGTCGGCCTGCAGCCCTACCTCACCGTCCTCCAGGACACTCTCGACTTCTCGGGCTGGGATCAATGGAACGCCGAGCGCCGCAGCCTAACCATCGCCGACCTGGCCGGATTCTTCGTGCGCCCGATCCCCGGCGACCTCACCGCCGGCGTTGACGTTGGCTCCGCCACCGTCACGGAAATCCTCTTCCAGCGCCGCAACGGCCTGGCAGACACCTTCGTCTTCCGCCTTCACCTCACCGGCTGGAACTGGTACGCCCAGCGCGACTTCATTCTCGCCCTCGACGCCATCCTCCGCCCCGCCGGGGGCTGGGGCTTCGACGCCACCGGCGTCGGCCGCGTCCTGGTAGACCTCCTCGCCCCCGAGCTTGGCGAGCGCCTCAGCGGCTACGTCTTCAACCGCGCCACGCCGGCGATCGACCCCACCACCGGCGAGGTCCAGCTCGATCCGAACACCGGCCGGGAAGTCCTCATCTCCTACAAAGAGCTGGGAACCCAACTCATCGAGCGCCGCCTCCACGGCCGCGGCCTCGAGCTGCCCTTCGACCCCGAGGTCCGCCACCTGCTCGCGAATCACACCTACTCGCAATCGGGCGACACCCGCCGCTACTCGAAAGTCAACGATCACCTCGTCGATGCCCTCCGCGTCGCCGAGCTGCGCAAGCTCACCGCCACCTGGGCCGACTTCGCACCGCCCCTGGTCTACGCGGTTCCCACCGCCAACGCGATCGATTCCCTCGATCTCCTGAAGGCCATGTGATTATCATGAAACCCAAGAGCCCCATTCCGTTCCTGCTTTCCGCCGTCTCTGTCCTTGCCGTCCTCGTCCTCCTCGGCGTCCTCCCCGCCGAGGCCCAGATCCCGCGAGGCCAGAGCATCATCACCACCTACGACATCCGCGCCTGGCTTGCCACCGGCAGGTTCTCCCGCTCGGTCGTCGTCGATCGGGAAGGTCACGGCGACTTCCGAACCGTCGCCGCGGCGATCGCCTACGTCACCTCCAAATCGCCCGACGAGCTTCATCCCTGGCTGGTGATCGTCTACGGCGGGAATCATGAAGGAGATCCCCCGTGGAGCCTGCCCTCCTGGACCTCCGTGGTCTTCCAAGGCGCCGTTGACGACCAGGGAGACAGCTCCGCGTTCACCGCCGTGGCTCCATCCAACTCGAATTATTCGATCAACGCTCGGGGAGGCGCCGCCGCTGCGCTCATTGCACTCACCAGGTCTGCCAATGCCTGGGGCGCTATCGCCGACGGCGGATTGACCGGCACCTCTGGCGGCGGTCTCTTTGCCAGAGGCTATGGCGGCTTCGGTATCAAGGCGTCCGCAACGACGGGCTTTGGTCTGTTCAGTCAGACCACCTCGGGCTCCGCTCTCTTCGCGTCGCAAACCGCTGCGAGCACGTCCAGCCTGGCCTATCTCCAGCGCCGGGCGACCTCCGGCAATGTCACCGCAAGCGTCCTGGAAATCCAAGACATTCCGACGACCTCCGGCACCGTTACCGGAGACCTGATCCATGCGACCAGCTCCGGCGGAAGTCTAGGAGCCGAAGCCGAGCGCTTTGCGGTCGCGAGAGATGGCTCCATCCGCTTCGCGGGCGGCTGCAAGCTGGTGGCCGGCGCGGGCTCGCCGGAGGGTGTCGTCACCGCGCCCGTCTGCAGCATGTACCTGCGCACGGATGGCGCGAACAACACAACCCTTTACGTCAAGACCAGCGGCACCGGCAACACCGGCTGGACGGCGAAGTAGCCCATGGAAACCGCCCTCGCGCCCGTCCCGTCCGACCTGCTCTTCGCCGAGCTGGTCGTCACCGCCCTGGCGGCCGAGCGCCAGCTCCGCCCCTACGTGGGCGAGCTCGGGGGCGATCCCATGCTCCTCCGTTCCTTCGGCCGCTGGCAGGAGATCCCGCACCCCTCCCGCTTCGTCCGCGAACGCTCAGAGGTCGGAGATCGAGTCGGAGAGCTGTACAGCCGCATGGTCGACACCGACACGACCATGGCCGGCCTCTGGGAAAAGCGAGTGAAGGCGGTCCTCTCGTTGCCGCGCTTCATCCGCGCCGCCGACTCGTCGCCGGCGGCCGAGGAAACCGCCCTCTTCGTCCGCACCGCGCTCTCCCAGATCCCGCTACGAGTGGTCCCGATCTCCAACACCCTGGAAGCCATCCTCAAGGGCGTCGCCATCAACGAGGTCATGTGGGAGCGCGTCTCGCGCGGCCCTCTCGCCGACGCCTGGCTGCCCGTGGATCTCATCGACCGCCCCATGTGGCGCTTCGGCTGGTCCGCGAGCGATCGCTCCCTCCATATCGTCGGCAATCCGGTGCGAATCAATCCCATCCCCGCGCCGCCGCTGAAGTTCCAGGTCCTCACCTACGGCACCAAGGACACACCCTGGGGTCGCGCCCTCTGCGACCGCCTCTACTGGGTCTGGTATCTGAAGAAGCACGCCTCGAAATATTGGGCACTCTTCGTGGAGCGCTTTGCGCAGCCTCTGGCGAAGGGCACCTACCCGTACAAGCCGGGCCAGGAGGCGACCAACAAAGAGCACCAGGACCGCCTGCTCGCGATCCTCAACACCATCCGCACCGGCACGGCCATCGCCCTCCCCGAGGGCCTCGACGTCGCCTTCCTCGAAGCCACGAGAGGAGGAGACGCCAGCTATGCCGCCTTCCTCTCATGGCTCGACAGAGCCGAAGCCCTCCTGTTGCTCGGTGAAGTCGATACCAGCGGCCTCGCCAAAGGCCCCGGCTCCTTCGCGAAGTCGCAGGTTTCCAACGAGGTCCGCCTGGAGACCGTCGACCACGACGCCCACCTCCTGGGCTCCTTCGAGACCGACACCCTCATCCGCTGGATCGTCCTCCTCAACTTCGGCCCCGACGCCCCCATCCCGCGCTCGGTCTACGACTCCACCGACGCCCCCGACCGCGACCAGCGCATGAAGGGCATCACCAACTCGCTCAACGACGGCGTCCCAGTCCCCCTCGGCTACTACCGCATGACCATGAGGGTCCCCGGCCCCGCCGAAGGCGAGCCCGTTGTCACCCGTCCCACCGCCGCCCCGACCTTGAGCGGGCGGGGGTTCCCCCTCTCCCGGCCGGCGGGGGGGCGATGGGAGAGGGGGCCAGGGGGTGAGGTCCACGGCGCCGCCGCCACCTCCGAAGCTCCCGTCAGTGAGTTGGACTCCATCTTCGCCGCCTTGGCCCGCCAGATCCCCTACCTCGTCTGGTTGACGCAGGAAGACGACCTCGTCCGCCATCGCCCGCTCCACAACCACGTCGTCATGCACGGCAAGATCTTCGCCATCGATCACCCGATTTGGCAGACCTGGTGGCCGCCCGCCGGCCACGGCTGCCGCTGCTCCATCGGCGTCATCACCGCCGCCGCAGCCGAAGCCGAAGCCGAGGGCTACACCGGTCCCGAGCCCACCGGCCCCTGGCCGATCGCTCCCGACACCGGCCTCCCCGCCCTCCCGGACCCCGGCTTCAGCGGCGCCCCCGACGTCGCAACCGTCGTCAAAGACCTGCTCGCCGCTCTCTTCCACGCCCTCGGCCTCAACCCGGAGGAAGACTCATGAAAACCGCAACAGCAAGTTCCCCCCTCTCCCGGGGGCTGGGTGGGAGATGGGAGAGGGGGCCAGGGGGTGAGGTCCACGGCGCCGCCGCCACCTCCGAAGC
>DASPXX010000326.1:0-16646 GCA_035637095.1 Thermoanaerobaculia bacterium | reverse complement strand
GCCTACCTGACCGGTCTGCAGGGCGTCTATCTCATCGAAGAGCCGGAGAACGGCATCCACCCGCGCGCGATCGAGACCATGTTCCAGTCGCTCTCGTCGGTCTACGACGCCCAGGTGCTCCTGGCGACGCACTCGCCGGTGATCCTGAACATCGTCGATGCCGAGCAGGTCTTGTGCTTTGCGAAAACGCCCGAAGGGGCCACGGACATCGTGCGCGGGAGTGAGCATCCCGCCCTGGCTGCCTGGAGGCAGGAGACGAACCTGGGTCTCCTTTTCGCTGCGGGGGTTCTTGGATGAGTGCCGGGTCGAAAGATCTCGCCGTCCTGATTGCCGACAAGAACATGGAAGGGGCCCTCCGAGGTCTCCTCTCCCGGCCACAGTCCTTCGGCCTGAGGGACATTTCCTGCGATCTCTATGTTCATCCGGAGCGAGATCCGGGGTGCCTCCTGAGAGGACATGATTTTCTACAGCCCTTCGCCCACAGGTACGCTCACGGCCTGGTGGTCTTCGACCGGGAAGGGAGCGGCAAGGAAACGGTTGATCGTTCCGAGCTGGAGCAGCAGGTCGAGCGCCGGCTCTCCACTTCGGGATGGAACGGCCGGGCGGCCGTCGTCGTGATCGACCCGGAGCTGGAGATCTGGTTCTGGAACGACTCTCCTCACGTCGAGGCGGCGCTGGGCTGGGAAGCGGGTGACCTGTCCCTGAGAGACTGGTTGAGGAAGAAGGGCTGGCTTCCGGAGGGGGTGAGCAAACCGACACAGCCCAAAAGGGCGGTGGAGGAGGCACTGCGTATCTCCCGCAAGCCGAGGTCCTCATCGGTCTATCAGCAGCTCGCCCAAAGAGTGAGCATCGATCGCTGTGTCGATCCCTCCTTTTTGAGGCTACGCCAGATCCTGACCCGGTGGTTCTCCCGATGACGCCCCCGACCGTTCCCGCCGCAGCGCCACGTAGGCCGAGGGCACGGCGAAGAGCGTTCCCAGGGTGGAGACTCCGAGGCCGCCGATGACGGCCAGGGCGAGCGGTTTCTGGAGCTCGGCCCCGGCTCCGAGGCCGAGAGCGAGCGGCAGCAGGCCGAACAGAGTGCAGAGGGTCGTCATCAGGATCGGCCTGAGGCGCACCCGCGCGGCGGCGGCGACCGCGTCGACGAACGGCTGCCCCTCTCGGTGCAGCCGGTGGGCATAGTCGAGCATCACGATGCCGTTCTTCACCGCCAGGCCGACCAGGAGGATCAGCCCCATGGCCGAGGAGACGTCGAGCTCCGAGCCGGCGAGGAGGAGGAGCAGGAAGGCGCCGCCGAAGGAGAGGGGAGCCGCGGCGAGGACGATGACCGCGGGGGTCAGGGCGCGGAATTCGACCACCAGGACGAGCAGGACCAGCGCGGCGGCGGTGGCGAAGACCAGGAGCAGCTCGCGGAAAGCATTGCGCTGCGACTCGTACTGGCCGCCCACCTCGGCGGAATAGCCCACCGGCAGCTTCAGGCGGCGCAGGCGGCGCTGCACCTCGGCGGCGGCGCTCCCCAGGTCGCGCCCCTCCAGCCTCCCGGTCACCAGGGCGACCTGGCGCAAGTTCTCGCGCGTCAGCGCGCCGTCGCCGGTCGCCACCACCGGCCGGGCCACCGCCGACAGCGGCACGATCCGGCCGTCCGGGGTCTTCAGGGTGAGGCGCGCCAGGCGCTCGGGATCGGTGCGGTCGCGGTCCGCGTAGCGCACCCGCACGGGAATGCTGCGGTCCCCCAGCTGCAGGTCGGTCGCGGTCTCGCCGAGCCAGGCGGTGGCGAGCTGGGTCTGGACCTGCTCGATGGTGAGTCCGGCGCGGCCGGCCGCCTCCGGGTCGATCCTCCAGGTGGTCTCGGGGGCGCCGCGCTGCGGCCCCACCACGTCCACCACCCCCTGGACGGCTTCCATCTCGGCCTCGACGCGCTCGGCGAGGGCGGCGAGCGTCGCGGAGTCGTCGCCGAAGATCTTCACCTCCAGCGGCTCGGCGGCCCCTTCGAGGTCGCCGATCATGTCCTGCAGGAGCTGGACGAACTCGAGGTCCATGCCGGGGAGGCGCTCGGCGAGCTGCGGGCGCAGGCCGGCGATCACCTCCTCGGCGCTGCGGTGGCGTTGCGACCGGGGCTCGAGCCGCACCAGGATGTCCCCCTTGTTGGGCTGGGTGGCGAACAGGCCCAGCTCGGCGCCGGTGCGGCGGGAGAAAGCCGCCACCTCCGGAGTGGCCGCCAGCAGGGCCTCGATCTTGCGCACCTGGCGGTCGGTCTCGGCGAGCGCGGTGCCCGGCGGGGTCAGGTAGTCGATGACGAATCCTCCCTCGTCCATCTGCGGCAGGAAGCCGCTGGGCATGATGCGGTAGAGCAGGAATCCGAGCCCGGCGAGGACGACGGCGGCGGCCATCGCCAGGCGCGGGCGCGCCAGGGAGACCGCGAGAGCGCGCGCGTAGAGCCCCTCCAGGCGGCTGGGGCGCTCGTCGCGGGCGTGCTCGCCGCCGCGGTAGGCGAAGTGCGAGAGGAGCGGGATCAGGGTCAGCGACAGGGCGAGCGAGATCAGCACCGAGACCGAGAGGGTCAGCGACAGGGCGCGGAAGAACTGGCCGACCACGCCGGAGAGGAAGCCGAGGGGGGCGAGCACGACGACCGTCGTCAGGGTCGAGCCCACGACCGGCGCGATCAGCTCCTCCGTCGCCTCTTCGATCGCCGCCTCGCCGCGTCCGCCGCGCAGCCGGCGGTGGATGTTCTCGACCATCACCACCGCATCGTCGATCACCAGGCCGATGGCGACTGCGAGACCGCCCATCGACATCAGGTTGATCGACTCGCCGAACAGCCGCATGAAAAGGAATGTGGCGAGCACGGTGAGCGGCAGGGTGATCGAGGCGATCAGGGTCACCCGCCAGTCGCGCAGGAAGAGGAGGAGGACCAGCACGGCCAGCGCGCCGCCGATCAGGATGGCGTCGCGCACGTTGGCGATCGCGGTGGCGACGAGCTCCGCGAGGTCGTAGACCTTCGACAGCCGGAGCCCCGAAGGGAGGGTGCGGGTGAGGTCCTGGAGCGTCCGCTCGATCCCCGCCCTGACGGCCAGGATGCTGGCCCCAGGCTGCTGCGAGACGCTGATCACCGCGGCTTCGCGGCCGTTGCCGGTGATCAGGGTGGTGCGGTCCGGTGCGCCGGGAAAGACCGCCGCCACGTCGGCCACGCGCACGGTCGCGCCGTTGCGCACGGCGACCGGCGTCCTGGCGATCTCGGCGGCCGAGCTCCACAGCCCGGAGGCGAGCACCAGGTGCTCCGTGCCGCCAGCGGCGTAGCGGCCCACCGGGGCCAGACGGTTGGAGGCGCGGAGAGCGGTGACCACGTCGTCCACGGTCAGGCCGGCGGCGAGCAGGCGGTCCGGATCGGCCGCCACCTCGATCTCGCGCGTATCGGTCGCCGCCACCTCGACCCGCCCCACGCCCGGGACCCGCGCCATCGCCGGCCGGATGACGTAGAAGGCGTAGTCGTAGAGGTCGGGGGTCGGCAGGCCGCCCGTCAGGTTCAAGCTGAGCATGGGGAAGGAGGAGACGGTCAGCCGCTCGACCTCGAGCCCGGTCTCCGCCGGCAGGTCCTGGCGCGCCTCGGCGACCCGGTTCTGGAGCTCCTGGAGGGCGAGCGCCATGTCGGTCCTGGGTGCAAATTGGGCCGAGATCTCGGTGGCTCCCCGGAAGGTCAGCGAGCGCACCCGGCGGATGCCGGGCACCTCCATGGCGGCCTGCTCCAGCGGCCGGGTCACCGCCGTCATCATCGACCGGGCGGGCAGCGAGCCGCTGTGGGCGATCACCAGCAGGCGGGGGAACTGGAGCGGCGGATAGATGTCGCTCGGCAAGGACGGCAGGACCACGGCTCCGGCCGCCGCCAGCAGCAGGGTGACCAGGACCACCGCGCGCCCCTGGCGTTCGGCGAAGCGGGCGAGGCTCACCGCGCCGGCTCCACGGCGGCTCCATCCGGCAGCGCCGTCTGGCCGCGCACGACGACCGACTCGCCGGGCGTGACGCCGGAGAGGATCTCGGCCTGGCCGCCGGCGATCACGCCGACCCGGACCTCGCGGCGGTGCGCCTTCTGCTGCCCGTCGACGGTGAACAGGAAGCTGCGGGAGCCCTCCTGCACCAGGGCGTCGGCCGGCACCAGGACGGCGGCGAGGTGCTCGGCGCCGTCGATCTCCACGTCCACCGCCAGCCCTGCCGGCAACTGCGTCGGCGCGGCGAAAGCCAACCGGACCAAGGCGGTCCCGGTCGCCGGATCGACAGTCGCCGGCCGCGCGACGACCCGGGCCGCTTCCTCGGGGTAGGAGGCGCCGCGCACCCGCGCCGGGCTGCCCGCAGCGATCCGTCCCAGCTCGACCGCGGGGATCGCGGCCTCGACCTGCAGGCGCGAGGGGTCGATGACGCGCAGGATCGGCCCCGCGCCGCCCGGCTCGACCAAGTCCCCCGGCTCGTGCGAGCGGCTGGCGACGACACCGTCGAAGGGAGCGCGCACCACCGCGCGCTGCGCGAGCCGGCCGGCGGCGGCCGTGGCGCTCCGGGCCTCGGTGACCGTGGCCTCCGCCTGGGCGAGGTCGCGGCGGGCGTCCTCCACCTCCTTGCGGGCGGCGATGCCGCGCTCGTAGAGACCGGAGAGGCGGTCGGCCGTCTGCCGCGCGTTGGCGAGCTGGGCTTCGGCCCGCGCCAGGTCCGAGCGCCGGCCGGCGGCCTCCGCGTCGAGGCTCGGGATTTCGAAGCGGACCAGCAGATCGCCGCGGCGCACGCGATCGCCCACCGACTTCGGCAGCTCCGCGATGCGGGCCTCCTGCGGCGGCTCGACCAGCAGCTCGGCGCCGGGAGCCGCCTTCACCTGGCCGGTCGCGGCGACCACCAGGCGGATCGGGCCGGCGCGCGCCGTGGCCACCTGGACCGGGACGGCCTCGCCGGTCACGACCTCTTCCTCGTCCTCCGCGGCGTGCTTGCAGGACGGCAGGAGGAGGGCCAACAGCAGACATCCCAACAGCGGGGCTCTCATGGCAGCGGCGCTCCGATCGCCCGCTCCAGGTCGGCGAGCGCGTCCTGATACTCGATCCCCGCCTGCACCGCCTGGAGGCGCAGGTCGTGCACGGCTTGCAGGCTCTGGAGCAACGCGGCCAGATCGGTCTGGCCGGAGCGGTAGGCGTCTTCCGCCAGGCGCTCGACCTCGGCGGCCCGCGGCAGGATCTCGTCGCGGAATCGCAGCAGCGCCTGCCTCTGGGTCTCGGCTGCGGCTGCGGCTGTCGCGACCTCTCCACGCACCCGCGCGGCAGCCGCGTCGCGCTCGGCCTTGAGGCGCGCCAGCGTCGCCTCTTCCAGCCGCACCTGCTCCCGGCCTCGGCTGAAGACCGGCAGCGTGAAGGTGAGAGCCGCGCTCCACCCCCAGACGAAATCCGGGGGGGCGTCGTGGAGGACGCCGGCGCCGGCGGTCACGTCGCGGACCGCCTCGGCGCGCGCCAGCTCCACCTCCGCCTGCTGCTCGGCGATGCCGCGGTCGAGCACCGCGAGCTCGGCGCTCCCGGCGAGGGCGAGGCGGAGGGCCGCGTCGGCGGACGGCACCGTCCCGGCGTCCAGACCGGTGCTCGCGGCGAGCGGGCTGTCGAGCGGGCGGCCGAGCAGGGCATTCAGACCGCCGCGGGCGCCCAGGAGGAGACCGCGTGCCCGGTCCGCCTCGCTCGCCGCCTGGACCGCGGACAGCTCGGCCTGGAGCACGTCGAGGCGCGGCACGTCGCCGGCCTCGAAGCGTGCGCGGGCGGCATCGCGGGCGCTCTCGGCCAAGCGCTCAAGCTCCGCCGTCTCGGCCGTGCGGGACTGTGCGGCCGCCAGGGCGAAGTAGGCGCGGCGCACCTGGTTGCGGGTCTCGGCGGTCAGGCGCGCGAGCTCCGCCTCGCCGCTTTGCGCCTGGGCCGCCGCCAGCGCGATCCGCCGTTGCCGCTTCCCGCCGCGCTCGATCGGCAGGGAGAGCGTGGCCGCATCGTGCGGCAGGTCCTTGCTCTCCTCCAGCGCGAGCTCCGGGTTGGGCCGCAGCCGCGCGATCTCCTGACGCGCCGCGGCTTCGGTCCGGCCCAGGCGCGCCGCCGCCAGGGCCGGGCTCGCGGAGAGGGCTTCCGCCATGACCTCGTCCAGGGTCAGGGCGGGAGCCTGCGGCACCGGCGCGGCCGGAGCAGGCGGAGGCTGCGCGTTGAGGCAGGCGGTGGACACGAAGAACGTGCCCAGCAGGGCGGCGAGCGTGGTTCTACGCGTGGTTCTCTGTGGGATCGTCATGCACCCATGGCACCCATCTGTCCCAGCCAGCGCAGTAGTCTAACGTGCTTTTCAGTGGCCCGCCGGAGGATGATGCTCCTTCTTCTCCTGCTCCTTCTCCCGGCGCTCGTCTCTGGCGGATTCGTGGTGTTTCGCCACGACCTTGCCGGTGATCGCGCTGACCGCGACCTCTTCAACCCCGCTCTTCCCCGGCACCACGAGATCGAAGGAGTAGATCAGCTTGCCGCCTTCCTTCTCGAGCTCCACGGAGCGGACCTCGCTGCGCGGCACCCTGGCGAGGGCGGTGTGCTGGGCCGCTTCCAGGCTGACCTTGGCCTGTTTGGCCAGATCGGCCGGAATGTCCTGCCGGACGGCGGTCCCGACTGGTGCGGTGGCGGCGAACAGACTGCCCGGCACGGTGAGGGCCAGGGCGATCAAGGCGATCTTCAGGATAGATTTCATGGTGGGCTCCTTTCGGTGAGTGGTGACTATCCTGGTCACCAGCATGGAGGCTATCAGCGCCTGGATGAAGGGACGGTGAAGAGGCGCGAGCGGATTTCCCTGCTCCCGCTTCATCGTCGCTTCATCCTCCCGGGAGCAGACTCCGCTTGAAAGGGGAGCAACATGGCCCTGAGACTCTGGCGGAGATCGGCCTGGTCGTTCGTGCTCCTGCTGACCCTCGCGGGGTCCGCACAGGCTGCGGAGGGGAGCCCCCCGCCGGACGGCGCGCGCTTCCCGTACCTGGTGGTAGTCGACCTGAAGGACGTCCTGGGGGCGCCGCTCGCTTGGCGCGCTCCCCAGTGGGAGCGCTTCTCCCTGGCGGTCGCGGGCGTCGGCGCGGCGGCCCTGCTGGACGGCGAGGTGCGCGACGCGGAGCGGCGCGACCACAACCCCACGGCGGACCGGATCGCGGACGCCTTCGAGCCTCTGGGCAGCTTCGGCGCCTTCGGCGTCCTCGGCACCTGGTACCTGGTCGGTCTGGTCCGGGATGACGAACAGGCTCGGTCGGTGGCCGAGGACGGTCTCCTCGCGAGCGTGATCGCCGACGGGTTCATCACTCCGGCATTGAAATATGCCGTCGGGCGCCGGCGCCCCCGGAATACGGATCAGACCTTCGACGTCAGCACGTTCAGCCGCAACTCGTCGTTCCCGTCGGGACATACGACCGAAGCCTTCGCCGTGGCCTCAGTCATTGCCAGCCAATCCGACGCGGTCTGGGTCAAGGGGGTCGCCTACAGCTCGGCGGCCCTGGTCGGCTTCGCCCGTATCCACCACCAGGCCCACTTCCTGTCGGACGTCACCGCCGGGGCGCTCATCGGCACCGCGGTGGGGCGTGCGGTCGTCCACCGCAACGACGCGGAGCGGCGGCGCTTCTCCCTGGCACCTCTCGTGGGACCGCGCAACCAGCCGGGGCTGGCCGTGGCGCTGTCCTTCTGATCAGCGGCGCCAGACGAGCAGGAGCGCTCCACCCCGCCCCCGCGCCGGGACCACGGCGAGCTCGAAGGCCGGCAGCCTCCCCTCCGCGTGATCGGCGCTCCGGTCGTGCCGGCGGAGCACGGCGTTCGTCATATAGAGGCTGGCGCCGCCGCCGAGGACGACGTTCCAGAGGTAGTGCTGGTCCGAGCGGAGGCGTTGCCAGCCGGTGACGGCAGGAATGGAGTACAGGCCGATCCGAATGAGAGCCCGCGCCGTCCTCCCCTCGACCGCGCCGCTCAACTGGTGATCGAGGACCCGCGCCAGGACCATCGCGTTGGTCACGTGGACCGAGGCGCTCGTCCCCCCCGCGTGGAAGTAGCGGAGAGTCCCCCCCTGCTGGGGGCGCTCCTCGGAGAAGACGAACTTCAACAAACCCGTGGTGGTCTGGGCCGCCAGGAGCGACTCGCCCAGCAGGAGGCCCGTCTCCCGGGTCCGCGGCAGGTCGGCCAGGAGCCCTCCTGCATAGAAGGTCGCCGCGGCGATCTCGGTCGTGCGGGACCGCCCGAGCGTGTCGCCGACGTCGGTCCAGCCGGAATTGCGGGCGAGGCCGGATTGGAGGACCTGGCGCCGGAGGTCCTCTTTGCGGGATTCGAGAGCGCCCGAGGCGGCGGCCAACCCGCCGAGATAAGCCCACTGACCCGGGGTGTGGGGCGGCACCTCGTGCACCGCCGCGCCGGCGAGGTCCCCCCCGGCATGGCGCAGGTCGCCGCGCATCGTCGCACAGCCGGGCAGGATCAGACCCAGGCAGAGAACCGGCAGACGCATCCGTGAGAGTGACATGGTCTCAGGCCGGGAGGCTAGCAGCGCCCCGATGAAGGGACGATGAAGAGGGCGCGGCGAGAGCCCGGCCCCGCAGGGTGATCTCGAACCTGCCGTCCACGAGGCGGGCCTCCTTCTCGAGCCCCAGCAGATCGCACAGGGCGGAGACCAGGGCGAGCCCGAGGCCGGCATGCCGGGCGCCCGAGCGCGCGGGGTCCTTGCGCCAGAAGCGGTCGAACATTCGGGGCAGGTCCTCGGGGGCCAGAGCATCGGTCCCGTTGCCGACCCGCAGGGAGAATTCCTCTCCGTCCATCGCCGCCGAGCAGGTCACCGCGCCGCCACCGCGGCCGTGCGCCACTGCGTTCGAGAAGAGATTGGAAAGGATCAGGGCCAGCTTCTCGCGGTCGGTGACGACGGTGAGACCCTCCGGGATCTCCAGTTGAAGAGTGGCTCCCGTTTCCCCGGCTTCGGCGGCGACGGTGTCCCAACAGCTCGCCGCCACCTCGCGCAGCGAGACCTCCGAGCTCCAGACCGTGTGCTGCTTCCCGTCATAGCGGGCCAGGGCCAGCAGGTTCAAGACCACCTTCTCCATCTGCAAGCCGATGCCGTGGGCCTCGGCGACCGCGTCGAGCGCGGAAAAAGCTTCATCCTGCCACTTGAGGGCGACCTCCGTCACCGCCCGCAGCTCGGCGAGCGGGGTGCGCAGCTCGTGGGCCAGATGGGCAGAGAACGACCGCTCGCGCACGAACGACGCGTCGAGCCTCGCGAGCAGCCCGTTCAAGTGGTGGACCACCGGAACGAGCTCCGCCGGGAGATCCTCCGCCTCCGGCAGCTTCTGGCCGAGCGACTCGGCGTCCATCCCCTCCAAACGGTGCGCGAGGTTGTCCAGCGGCGCGAGCGCGATGCCGACCACCGACTTGACCAGGAGGGTCGTCCCGCCGAGCAGCGCCAGGACGACGAGGGTCAACGACACCTGGATAGAGGCGAGCAGGGCATCGAGTTCCTCGCGGCCGTGGGCGACCGCCAGGGTGGCCATGGGAGCATCGGCACCGGAGCGGGCGACCGGCTCGACGCCCCGATCCTCGACTTCCAGCAGCTCGGATCGGGGGCGGAAGCTGATCTCGACCTGGCGTCCGTGCCGGCCGTCCGGCAGAGTGAGGTCGCTCAGCCGGAGCCGTCCGGACGGAGTGCCGGAGCGGGGCAGGTTCCGGACGCCGAGGGATCGGGAGCGTTCGACCACCGTTCCATCGCGGAGCCAGAGCTGGAAGTAGTCCGGGTTGTCCTTTTCGAACTCGGGCATGACCTCGCCGGAAAGCTCCAGCCAGACCTTGCCGTCCTGCTCCTCGGCGAGCGCCGCCAGGGACCGCGCCTTGTCGAGCAGCGCCGCATCGTAATCGCGGCGGAGCTGGGAGCTGATGGCGCGGCTCAGCACCAGCCCCCCGGCGGCCAGGAGCAGGCCCATGCCGGCCAGCAGCCAGACGGTCAGGCGGCCGCGCAGAGATCTCACGGTCCCACCTGGTCGATCACATAACCCTCGCCGCGCCGGGTCTTGATGAGGTTCTGCGAGCTCTCGGGACGGAGCTTCTTGCGCAGGGAGCAGACCAGGACGTCGACGACGTTGCTGGCGGCTTCGGAGTCGAGCTCGTAGAGATGCTCCCAGAGGTCCCGCCGGCTCACCACCTCGCCGGCGCGCAGCACGAGCATCTCCAGGACTCCGTACTCGCGCGGGGTGAGCTTGATCCCCCTGCCCGCGGACCAGGCCCGCCGGGCCGCCGTGTTGACCTCCAGGTCGCCGATCCGGATCACCGGGTTCTTGGCCTGGTAGGAGCGGCGGACGAGCGCTTCGAGACGCGCGCAGAGCTCGTCGAAGGAGAACGGTTTGACCAGGTAGTCGTCCGCGCCCAGGCGGAGACCCTGGACACGGTCCTCGACCATGTCTTTGGCGGACAGGATCAGGACATGGGCCGTCCTGCCGGCATCCCGGAGCCTGCGCAGGACGGTCAGGCCGTCGATCTCGGGAAGCATGAGATCGAGGACGATGACGTCGTACGCGTTCTCCGTCGCGAGCCAGAGGCCTTCGCGGCCGTCCTTCGCCGCATCCACCGCATAGCCGGCCTTGCGCAATCCGCGTTCGAGGGTTGCGCGGAGCCGGGAGGAGTCTTCGATGAGGAGCAACCGCATCCCATTTGAGGATACTCTGTCCCGGATGAAGGGTTCATGAGGAGGCGAAGATCGCCGCTGGCGGACTCAATCCTTGCGGATCGGCTATACTAGGGCGCCCGAAAGGAGCCACCGCGGCCATCCCGGGCAGCGGTTTTTTCATTCCTGCTCCTGTGAGGTAGACATTTGCCCATGTGGCGTTCACAGCTGAAAATTGCCGACGAGACGCCGCGCTCCGAGCTCGAAGCCCTGCGCCGGCGCATCGACGACCTGAACCTCCGCATCCTCGACCTTGCTCAGGAGCGCGCGGCGGTCGTCGTCGAGATCTCCCGGCTGAAAGAGGAGCTCGGCCTGGACTCCCATGACCCGGAACGCGAAGAGAAGATGCTCCGGAAGCTCACCCGCTCCACCTCCGGCCCGTTCGGTCCCGGAGAGGTGAGAGAGATCTTCCAGGCGCTCTTCCGGGCTTCGCTGGCGCTCCAGGAGCGCGACCGCCGGCGCACCGTTCACCCACTGTCTGCAGGAGGCGAGGCGCCATGAGCCAGGAAAAATCGGAGGCGCGGATCCGCCAGGGCTCGACGGACAAGATCTTCGCCGTGCCACGGCCGCGCATCGACGACTTCAACTTCGGCGAGGAGACCGCCGTCGTCTTCGACGACATGCTGGGCCGCTCCGTGCCGTTCTACGACGAGATCCAGCGGATGGTGGGCGAGCTCGCGGGAGACTTCGCCAGCGAGGGCACGAACATCTACGACCTGGGCTGCTCGACCGGCACGACCTTCCTGGCCATCGAGCCCTACATCCCGCCGGAGGTCGACGTCCGGTACGTCGGCATCGACTCGTCCCAGGAGATGCTGGACATCGCCCGCCAGAAGCTCGCCGAGGGCGGCATCCGCCGGCAGGTCACGCTGAAGCTCTCCGATCTCAACCAGGGACTGGAGGTCCACGACGCCTCCGTGGTGCTGATGGTCCTCACCCTCCAGTTCATCCGGCCCCTGTACCGGGACCGGATCATCCGCAGCATCCACGACGGGCTCGCCGAAAACGGATGCCTGATCCTGGTCGAGAAAGTCCTGGGCGAGAGCTCCACCTACAACCGCCTCTTCATCAAGCACTATTACGAGATGAAGAAGCGCAACGGCTACAGCGAGCTCGAGATCTCCCAGAAGCGGGAGGCGCTCGAAAACGTGCTGATCCCCTATCGCCTCGAGGAGAACCGGGAGCTCTTGAGGAGCCAGGGCTTCCGCAACGTGGACATCTTCTTTAAGTGGTACAACTTCTGCGGCATCTTGGCGATGAAATAGCTCGCGGGGGGTGACGGTGGAAGCTCAGGAAAATGCCGTGCCGGTGGCCGGCGGCAGGAGATTTCTCGTTGCGGCGGGCCGGGTCTTCTTCAAGGTCCGCGACGCTTTGTTCCCCCTGGTCTTCTTTGGCCTGGCGTTCGTCAGCCGGCCGGCGCTGGCGGGAGGCAGCCGGGCGGGGGACACGGCGCTCGACGTGCTGGGCATCGGCGTGGCGCTCGCCGGCCAGCTGCTGCGCGCGGTGGTCATCGGCTTCGCCTACGTGCAGCGCGGGGGCAAGGACAAGCAGATCTATGCCGAGACCCTGCAGCAGAGGGGCTTCTTCGCCCATTGCAGGAACCCGCTCTACCTCGGCAACTTCCTCGCCCTGGCCGGCTTCTGCCTGATCTACAACTCGCTCCTCTGCTATCTGGTGGCGATCCCCTTCTTCGCGTTCGCCTACGCTGCGATCATCGCGGCCGAAGAACAGTTTCTCCGCGGGCAGTTCGGCGCCGAGTACGCGGACTACTGCCGCCGGGTCCCCCGCATCATCCCCACCTTCCGCGGTCTCGGGCGGACTCTGGAAGGCATGGAGTTCGACTGGAAGCGCCTCGTCCGCAAGGAGTACGGCTCGACCTACGCCGGGATCTGCGCCATCCTCGTGCTCCTGGTCTGGGAGCACTGGGTGTTCCAGGGCTATCCGGGCTGCCGGCCGACCATCGTCGGATCGGTCGCCGTGTGGGTCCCGCTGACCGCCGCCTACCTGGTCGCCAGATATCTCAAGAAGAGCGGAGCGCTGGGGATCGGGCACTGAGCCCCCCCAAAGAAAAAGGGGGAGCCGGAGCTCCCCCTCGAAGGCCGCGGCCGGCTGTGCTCTAGAAGTCGAGCCGCAGGCCGAGCTGGAAGGTGCGCGGGACGTAGGAGACGTTGAACGAGTCTTCGACACCGAAGGTCGTCCTCGGGGTCTGCGCCGTGCCCCAGATCTGGTCGGTGCTGCTGATGAAGGTGTTCGCGCGGTCCGAGCAGTTGAAGCATTCGACGAACGGCGCGAGGCTCACGGGGCCGATGCCGAAGCTCTTCGTCAGGCGCATGTCCAGGGTGTAGAAGTCCGGCTGGCGCTCGCTGTTGCGGCCCAGGTGATGGCCGTTGATCGTCGGGCGGTCGGTGCCGGAGACTCCATCGTTATTGATTTCGGCATTGATGATCGGGTTGAACGGCTGGCCGGTGTAGTAGCGGAAGGTGCCGGAGACGCTGATCCCCCAGAGCGGGGTCTCCCACAGGCCGTTCAAGACGCCCTTCCACTCCTGGTCGCGGTTCGACGGACCCCAGTTGAGGCCGAGGTTGTTGACGTCCTCCGCCTGGATGCCGGAGAAGTTGCGCTCGTTGGAGTCGTTGTCGCGGTCCTTGGACCAGGTGATGGCGGCGTAGAAGCTGTAGTGGTCGCTGTAGCGCCGCTGCAGAGTGGCGGTCACCGCCTTGTACTTCGACTCGGCGTCCGAGAGATCGGTGATCACCGCGCCGTAGGCGCTCAACGGCCGAAATGGACCGGTGTTGGTCGCGTTGGGGCGGTAGTGGGGCAGACCGTTGGCCGAGAGGGTGCCGTCGTAGACCAGGTTGATATCCGTCAGGCGCTGCAGCTGGTGCCCCTTGGCGTAGGTGAAGTCGAGGCCGAAGGAGATGCGGGGGAGGATCTCACGCTCTGCGCCGAGCGTCACCCGGTCGGTGTAGGGGTTCTCGAAGTCGGGATCGACGGTGAACACGTTGGGCGGGGTTGTCGGGCGGGTTACCTGGCCGAACGGATAGCGCTCGACGCCGACCGGATTGAAGCCGCCATTCGTCGCGGTGGCACCACTGCCCCAGCCCGGAGCCAGAGAATCGGTCGGCGGCCCGGCCCCGCCGCTCTGGGCGAAGATATTCACTTGCGCGCCGCGGATGCCGTTGGACGTGAAGGGCTGGGCCCACAACAGCGCCGGCGTGCGGCTCCAGTAGCGGCCGACCGAGGCGCGGACGGCGGTCTTCTCGTCCGGAGCCCAGGAGACGCCGAGCCGGGGCGAGATCTGGTTGTTGGCGTCCGGAATCTCGCCGGTCAGCCGGAGCGTGCCGTTCGGTCCCGGGTCGCTGGGGTTGAGGATCGGCGCGTCCGGGTTGTTCAGGCGCTCGTAGCGGATGCCGGCCGTCACGGTGACGTTGTTGCGGACGAACCACTGGTCCTGGACGAAGAAGGCGTTCTCCTTCTGGTGGAAGCTCGCCGCTCCGGCCTCGTCCGAGGAGAGGCCGCCGAGGCCGCCGAACTGGCGGTACTCACGCCACTTCCCGGCCAGGAAGTCGGCCTGGTTCGCGAAGATGTACACGCCGCGCCAGTTGCCCTTGAAGATCTGGTCGACGCTCGTGTCGTTGTACTCGGTGCCGGCCTTGAGGACGTGGCGGTCGAGCAGGTAGGACACGGTGTCGGAGAACGCCTTGCGCTTGTTGGTGGTCACGATCGGCAGGAAGCTCACCTCGCCGTAGCGCGCGCCGCCGACCTGGATCTCGGGGAGGTTGAGCCCCTTGTCCTGGCGGGGGATGTCCTCGTCGACGTAGTTGAGGCTGAGGTCGTTGAGCCACTCGGCGCCGAACTGGCCGGACCAGGAGCCGACGTAGGACTTCGCCTTGATCCCCTCGATCCCGTTGTAGCTCGCGGCGCGGGACTGGCTGTTCGAGGTGCCGTTGACGCCCTCGTAGTCGTTCCAGTTGGAGCGGAACATCAGGCGGTGGGCGGGGTTGAGCTGGTAGTCGAGGCGGCCGAAGGCCACCCAGCCGTCCTGGGTCTGGACGTACGCGTCCGGCGAGGTGAGCGCCGGATAGCGGGCGAAGACGGCCGGATCGAGGTTGGAGGCGAGGATCGGAATCGTGATGTCCTGCTTCTGGTTGTCGTAGGACAGGAAATAGAAGAGCTTGTCCTTGATGATCGGACCGCCGAGCGAGGCGCCGTACTGGTCCTTGCTCTGGTCGGCGGGATCGTGACCCGGCGTCGGGCCGACCCGAGGGAAGTTGGAGATCATGCTCTGCGGCTGCTTGAAGTAGAAGACCGAGCCGTGCAGATTGTTCGTGCCGTTCTTGGTGATGAGATTGACGAAGCCACCGCCCGAACGGCCGTACTCCACCGAGGCGCCGTTGGTGACGACGGAGAACTCCTTGATCGACTCCTGGGAGATCGAGAGAGGGGCGCGGCCCTCGGCCACGCCGACGGCGCCGCCGAAGAAGGCGTTGTTGTAGTCCACGCCGTCCACGGTGATGCTGGTGTTGATGCCGCGCTCGCCGGACAGCGACAGGTTGCCGCGCTCCGAATCGAGCCGGCTCTCCGGGGTGAGCAGCACGAGCTGCTTGAAGTCGCGGCCGGCGCTCGGCAGGTTCTTGAGCTGCTCGGTCTGGATCGTGGTGCCGATCTGGGTGTTGGTGACCTCGACGACCGGACGCTCCGCCGTGACGGTGATGGACTCCGAGACGGAGGAGCTCTGCAGCGTGAAGTTGATCGTCGGGGTCGAGCCGAGGAGCAGGCGGACGTTGTCCGCCGTCGACGTTGCGAAGCCCTCGAGGCTGGCCACCACCTTGTAGGTGCCGGTCGGCAGGTTGAGGATGCGGAAGAAGCCCTGCTCGTCGGTCACCTCGACCTGAACAAGGCCGGTCTCCGTGTTGGTGGCCTCGATGGAGACTCCAGGCAGTGGAGCTCCATCGGAGCCTTCGACGGTGCCGGAAATGCGGCTCGTGGTCACGTCGGTCTGGGCGAGCATCGGGACGGCCGCCAGGCCGAACGCCACGAGCAGGGCGGCCAGACGAAACGCCCCCTTGCGACGGGTTTCAGGAATGCGCACGATAAGCCCTCCTTTGGTGTGCGTCCAGGAATTCCCGCGCATTTTACGACAGGACCAGGAAACCGCCTAGGTGTCCGTGTGAGCAGCTTGTGACTTTCGCTGTGCTAAGCTGCGCCCGGCATGCCCGACGACAAGCCTCTGGTGAGCGTCATCATGGGGAGCAGGTCCGACTGGGAGACGCTCCGCCATGCCGACGAGACGCTCTCCCGCTTCGCCGTCCCCCACGAGTGCCTGGTCGTCTCGGCCCATCGCACCCCGGACTGGATGCGCGACTTCGCCCGGGGCGCCGAGGAGCGCGGCGTCGAGGTGGTGATCGCCGGCGCCGGCGGCGCCGCGCACCTGCCCGGGATGGTCGCCGCGCAGACCCTTCTGCCGGTCCTCGGCGTGCCGGTCCAGAGCCAGGCGCTCCACGGGCTCGACTCCCTCCTCTCGATCGTCCAGATGCCTGCCGGCGTGCCGGTCGGGACGCTCGCCATCGGCAAGGCCGGAGCGACCAACGCCGCCCTCCTCGCGATCCGCTTCCTGGCGCGCACCCGGCCGGATCTGCGCGAGAAGCTCCGCGCGTTCGTCCTGGAGCAGGACGAGCGGGTGCGGGCCGAGACTCTGCTGTGAGCCGCCTCATCCCGCCGGGAGCCACGGTGGGCGTCTTGGGCAGCGGCCAGCTCGGCCGCATGTTCGCCATCGCCGCCCGCCGCATGGGCTACCGCGTCCACACGCTCTCGCCGGACGACGGCACTCCGACCGGCCAGGTGGCCGACCGCGAGATCAAGGCCGCCTATGACGATCTCGACGCCGTGCGCGCCTTCGCGCGCGGGGTCTCGGTGGTGACCTTCGAGACCCCGCGCGCGAAGGCGCG